>JBBRZR010000279.1:0-6877 GCA_038236495.1 Burkholderiales bacterium | reverse complement strand
GCTGGCCGACCGGCAGGCCGTGTTGGCGGCGCAGGACGCCGACTGGGCCGCGCTGGCCACCGGCCTGGGCCTGGCCGGTTTGCCGCTGGCCGAGCTCGAGCCCTGGCGCGCCGCGCGGGCGCAATGGCTGCAAGCCGATGCCGGGTTGCAGGAGGCGCAGCAGGCGCTGGCCGCCAGCCAGCAAGCGGTCGGTGATGCGGCGGTACAGCTGGCCGCCGCACTGGCGGGCGCCGGTGTGACCGTCGAGCCTGGCGCCCGCTTCGACACCCTGCTGTGGACCGCCGGCGACGCGGTGGACGCCTCGCTGGCCGCCGCGACGCGGCAAGCCACGCTGCAAGACCAGCGCGACGCGGCCACGGCGGCGCTGGCGCGCCAGCAGGACCTGGCGGCCACCGCCGTTGCCGAGTTCGAGGACTGGCAGCGCCACTGGCAGGCCGCCGCCGAGGCCGCCGGTCTGGCCGGCACGGTCACGGTGGCGGGGGCCGAGAGTGCGCTGGCGGTGATGGACGGCATCGACGCCCAGCTGCGCCAGATCCACGACTTGCGCCAGTCGCGCATCGCCGGCCTGCAGCGCGAGCTGCGCGACTTTGCGCAGGACGTGGCCGCGCTGTTGGCCCGCTTGAGGGCCGCGCCGGTGCCCGGGCTCGACGCCAGCGAGGCCGCCCCGGCCGACCAGGTCGCCGAGCTGGCGGTGCGACTGGCCGGCGCGCGCGACCAGCACCAGCAGGCGCAGCGCCTGCGCAGCGAACTGGCCGCGTCCCAGACCGACGCCGCCCGCGCCGCCGACCGCCTGGCGCTGGCCCAGGCCACGCTGGCGCCGCTGCTGCGGCAGGCCGGCGCGGTGGATGCCGAGACCCTGCGCCCGCTGATCAGCGCGTCCGACCAGCGGCGCCAGCTGCAAGCGGCCGCGGCCAGCGCATTGCAGGCGGTGCACGAGGGTGGCGACGGCCTGGGCCTGGCCGCGCTGCAGGCCGAGGTGGCCGCCACCCCCACCGAGCCATTGCCGCTGGCGCTGGCCGAGCTGGCCACCCAGGCCGATGCGCTGCGCTTGGCCCAGGACGCGCTGACCGCCGCGCTGACCCAAGCCAGCGCCGCGCTGGCGCAAATCGCCGGCCAGGACGATGCCGCCCGTGCCGAGACCGATCGCCAGCAAGCCCTGGCCGCGATGGCCAATGCCGCCGAGCGCTACCTCACCGTGCACACCGCAGCCCGCTTGCTGAAATGGGCGATCGACCGCTACCGCGAGACCCGGCAAGGCCCGATGCTGGGCCGTGCCGGCGAGGTGTTTGCCGCGCTGACGCTGGGCTCGTTCCAGCGCCTGACGGTGGACGCCGACAGCGACCCCCCCGCGCTGTACGGCCTGCGTGCCGACGGCAGCCGGGTCGGCAGCGCCGGCATGAGCGAGGGCACCCGCGACCAGCTGTATCTGGCGCTGCGCCTGGCCGCGCTGGAACTGCACCTGGGTGCGGGCCAGGCCAACACCGGCCATGCGCTGCCCTTCATCGCCGACGACCTGTTCATCAACTACGACGACGCCCGGGCCCAGGCCGGCCTGCAGGCGCTGGCCCGGCTGTCCGAGCTGACGCAGGTCATCTTCTTGAGCCACCACGCCCATTTGCTGCCGCTGGTGCGCTCGGTGTTTGGCGCGGACGTCAACGTGGTGGCTTTGTAGGCCACGCGGCAGCAGCCCGCCGCACCGCTTGCCTGCCAAACCCGGCCTGTCCGCCAAACCAGCCTGCGTGCCGCCCTGCAGGCGCTGCTGTCCTACAGCGTGTCGCGGCCGGCTGGCGCACACTCGCCGCTGCAGCTGCCTACGCCCCGCTCATCCTTCAGGACACCCATGGCCAAAACCCCAGAACCCCTTTCCGGCGTCTGCCGCCAATGGCTGTTCAGCCCCAAGGGCGACATCGAGGGCCTGCTGCTGTCGATCAAGGGCGCGGTGGTGCAGGTCAGCACCACGCCCGGCACCGGCCTGCTGCTGACCCGGATCACCGCGCCGGGCAAGCGCCTGCGCGTGCTGGCCACCGCCGACCATTCGCCCAAGACCGCGCACGCGGCCCACCCGGTCTACCGGTTCAACAGTTTTGCCGACGCCGCCGGCCAGGCCATTGACCCGCCCGGTGCCGATCCGGCCAAGGCGGTGTGCAAGGGTGTGGTCGCAGCACTGCACTTTGCCCGCCACGGTGAGACCAACGGCGTGGTGCTGGAGACCGGCGAGTTCATCCACCTGCGCCCGCACGGCATGGCCCTGCTGGGTCTGGGGGTGGGCGCCCAGGTGCGCGCGGTGGGCGAGATGCGCCTGACGGCGCTGGGCCAGCCGATGCTGGAAGCGCACCAGGTCAACCGCATCGTCATCGACTGAGCGGTTGAGCGGTTGAGCGGTTGAGCGGTTGAGCGTTTTTGGCTTTGCCGAAACTTCGTTTTCTACTGCGCAGCCGTCATGCGCTGTTGGGCGGACGCCCGGCGTCCTCACCTACTGGACGTACGTTCCGTCTCTTGCGCTCCATCCGCCTTGCGGCACCCTGCGCCACCTGAAAATCGCGGCGGCTGGCTCGGCTCAGGACAGCAAGCGCACCAGCGCCGTCGGGTGGATCGGCAGGGCGGCCAGCCCGGCCACGCCCATCAGCACACCAAAGGCGGTGGGCACCAGCGCGGCCCAGAACAGCGGCCAGAGCCGGGTCAGGGCGGTGACGGCCAGCATCGCAATGGCGATGGCGATCAGCGCGTCCGACAGGTCGAACTGGTCGTCGCGGTAGTTCAGCGTGTCGTAGGCCACCTGGTCCTGCTCGGCCTGCCGCTTCATCTCGTCCTTCTTGCTGGACTGGTCCTGCGCCAGCGCGCGGTAGCGGGCGATGGCCGTGTCGTAGGCCGGCAAGGCGGCGGGCGGCGCGCCCAGGCGGGCCAGTTCGAGTTGGGTAGCCCCGGTTTCGGCCAACGCCTGCCGCAGGTTGCGCGCCTGGTAAAAAGCCCAGTGGTCGAGCTTGTCGGCCTGGGCCTGCTGCATGGCTTGCACGATGTTGTCGTCCTTGACCTTGCAGATGCCCATGAAGGTGGCCAGCAGTGCCACGGTGATCGCCACCGCCGCGTTCAGGCGGGCGCCGCGGCTGCCGGCGGCTGATTCGGGCTCAGGGTTGGGCAGCAGGTCGTTCGGGGCGATGTCCATGGCGGCGATGCAATTCGGGTGTCGGGCTAGGGATTTTGTCTGCGTGGCGGCTCGTCACGCCGCTGCTCCTCGCGCTCTGGCTTGGGGTGGTCCGGCTTGGCCTCGGGCGGCTTCGCACCGGCTGCGTGGGGCGGTGCCGGTTGGGCGTGTGTTGGCGGCTGCGTTGGCGCAGCGGGCCGGGATGGCGCTGCCGGTGCGGGCGGTGCTGCCGGTGCTGGTGGTACGGACGGTGCTGGCGGGTTGTGTGCTGCTTGCGCAGCGGCGGGCAGCGGCGGGCGCTGCTGGGCGGCCGGTGGCGGGGCAAGGCGGGCGCGCTCATCGGCATTGGGGCGGGCGTCGGGCTTGTTGCGGGGTTCTTGTGGCGCAAGCGCCGGGTGCGCCGGTGCTGCGGGCTGATTCGGTGCCGGGCCGCGGCCGCCGTCGGGCCTGGCGCCGGCAGGGGTGTCCGGGTGGGGCTGTACCGGGCTTGGGCCACCGGGCTGGTCGCGCGGCAGGTCGCGCGGTGGGCGCTGCGGCGGTGCCGGTGCCGGTGCGGGTGCGGGTGCGGGTGCGGGTGCGGGTGCCGGTGCTGGTGCTGGTGCTGGTGCTGGTGCGGGTGCGGGTGCGGGTGCCGGTGCGGGTGCGGGTACCGGCAGCGTTGCCTGCGGTGCAGGCTGCGGCTTCGCAGCGGCAGAACCGGCGTGCGGCCGAGCGGGCTCGCCGCGCTCGACGGCGGCGCGCTCGAACACCCGCGCTGGCGGCGCGGCGCCCGGTGCAGTCGCGCGGTGCGCGTCGTGCTGCGGCGGTGAAGGAGGGGCTGCGGCCGTCAGGGGGCTGGTCTCGGCACGCTCGCGTGGCAGGTGCACGGCGGCCCGCGCCACCGGTTGCGACTGCACAAACGCGCTGGCCGGCACCGCCACCACGGCCCCGGGCACCCGGCGGTTGGCATAGACCGTGTTGTTGACCACGGTCGTGTTGTAGGTGTTGTAGGTGTTGTTGATGACGGTCGTGTTGATCACGGTGTTGCTGCGGTTGATGTTTTCGTAGTAGCCGCGGCTGCTGGCATAGGCCGGCCGGTAGACCTCGCGCGGGGCCAGCGGAAACCAGGCCACGCCCGGCACGCTGCCGCTGGTGATGTTGAGCTGGAAGTTGCTGCCGCCGACGAAGACCACCAGCGCCGGCGCGTAGTACGCCGTGCTGCGCACCGGGCCGGGCACCCAGGCCCAGCGGTTGTCGAGCCGGGCCCAACGGCCGTAGTGCGACACGGCGTAACCCCAGGGCGCGTCGTCGATCCAGGTCCAGCCCCAAGGCGCCACCCAGGCCCAGTGGCCGTCACGGTAGGGCGCCCAATCCTCGGCCACGCGCTCGGGCAGCCAGACCGGGCCGTAGGTCGGGTCGGTACGCCAACGGCCGTTGCCGTCCAGGTCCTGGTAGCCGACCAAATCGGGCGAGACGTAGCGGGCCGAGGCCGAGTTGTCGAAGCCGCGGTCGCGGTCAGCCGTCCAGCGGTCGAAGGCATCGGCGCCGGGAGTGTCAACCGGGTCGAGCCCCTGCAGGCCGGCGCCGCTGAACCGGTAGGCCTGGCGGGCGTCGATCAGCTGGGTCATGCCATCGGCATAGGCTTCGCCCTGGCCCTGGCGCACCGTCACCACCGTGGCGCGACCGTCGGCGTCGACCTCGATGCGCACATCGGCCGGTTGGCGCAGCGTGAAGGCGATTTGCGGCGTGTCGATCTCGACCGTCTGGCCGTCCCCCAGCCGGCGCAGCTTCAGGTTGAGCCGGCCCTGTGTCAGCTGCAGCTGCACAGTGCGGTCGTCCAGCTGCTGCACCGACGCTGCACTGGCACCGTCCAGCCGCAGCTGCGCGCCGCCGATCTGAATCTCGGCGCGCGCGCCGGGCGCGGCCCACAGCCGGTCACCGGCACCCAGCGGCCGGTTGGTGCGTGCGTTGTCCCAGTCAGTCTGGCCGGCCGGTGACAAACTCACCGCGCCGCTGGTGTAGCCCAGCCGGGCGACACGGGCGGGCGGGTCGGCCAGCGCGGCGCCGGCACAGGCCAGCAGCACGGCGCTGACCCAGGCGGGGGCACGAAGCAGGGCATGGCGCATGGCAAATCCTCATTCGGTGTGCCGCTGTGGCACCAACACCCCGCGGCAAGCCGTTGCGGGGTCACGTCGGCATGGTCGGTGCTGGGGCAGGGTGTGTCTGTTCGCTGGCGCACCGCTTTCAGCAGGCATCCGCGGCACCATGGGCACTGGCCGCGCGGCCCGGCGACGCCTTGGGTTGCGCCAAGCCGGGTGCCGCCTTGACGCGGCGCCGCTATCCTGTGCCTACGGCCCCTGGCCTGCCCGATCAAACTGCCATGAACCCACCCGACCCCAACGCCGCCCGCACGCTGGACGGGCGGCTGATGCTCGGCCTGCTGGCCGCCGTGACAGCCGCCTTTGTCTGGATCCTGCTGCCGTTTTACGGCACGATCCTGTGGGCCGCGATCATCGCGCTGCTGTTTGCGCCGCTCTACCGCAGGCTGTTGCCACGCTGCCGCCAGCGCGCCACGCCCGCGGCGCTGCTCACACTGCTGGCCGCGCTGCTGCTGGCGGTGCTGCCCTTGACGCTGGTCGCCGGCGCACTGGTGCGCGAGGCCACCAACCTGTACCAGCGCCTGCAGTCGGGCCAGTTCGAGCCGCTGACCTACCTGCGCGGTGTGTTCGATGCCCTGCCTGTCGGCGTGACCAGATTGCTCGACCGCGCCGGCCTGATCGACTTCGACACCTTGCAGCAGCGTTTGGTGGTCTTGCTGTCCCAGGCCAGCCAGTTCATCGCGACGCAGGCGCTGGGCATAGGCCAGAACACGTTCGAGCTGGTCGCCAGCGTGTGCATCTCGCTCTACCTGGCCTTTTTCCTGATCCGCGACGGGCAAGCACTGGTGCAGGCGCTGCGCCGCGCGATCCCGCTGGCGCCGGTGCATGCCGAGGAGCTGCTCGACAAGTTCGGCACGGTGATCCGCGCCACCGTCAAGGGCAACCTGCTGGTGGCGGTGATCCAGGGCGCGCTGGGTGGCCTGGCTTTCTGGTTTCTGGACGTGCGGGCGGCCTTGCTGTGGGCCGTGTTGATGGCCTTTCTGTCGTTGCTGCCCGCCATTGGTGCTGCGCTGGTGTGGCTGCCGGTGGCGCTCTGGTTACTGCTGACCGGTGCGTTGTGGCAGGGGCTGGCGCTGGTGGCCTGGGGCATGCTGGTGATCGGCCTGATCGACAACCTGCTGCGGCCGGTGCTGGTGGGCAAGGACACCCAGCTGCCCGACTACCTGGTGATGATCAGCACGCTGGGCGGCATGGCGGTGTTCGGCCTGAACGGCTTTGTGCTGGGACCGGTGATTGCCGCGATGTTTGTCGCGGTCTGGCACATGCAAGGCGCGGCGCGGGCCGCCGCGCGGCAGGGTCTGGATGTTGATGGAATTTGAAGGTTCGGCCGGGTGCCCGGCCGGCGCAAGGTGGGCGGCGAAATCAGGCGGCTGAGTACGAAGGCCCGGAATCGGCTCTGAGCTGCCGTTCGATTGGCCAGGATGCTGACGTTCGACGTTCGACGTTCGACGTTCGACGTGCGGCGTGCGACGTGCGGCGTGCGGCGTGTGGCGCGAGGCAACCAAGGCCGTCGGGCAACCGGCTCCGTGACTGTCCTCCGACGCCGTCCTGCCGGACGACGTCTCCCCCTTTATGTCACTGCGCCGGTCACCCAACG
>JBBRZR010000278.1:0-6879 GCA_038236495.1 Burkholderiales bacterium | reverse complement strand
GCACCACCACATCGGCACCACTGTCGAGCAGCGCCTTGACCGCCTCGGCCGACAGTGAGGGCGTGTGGCGCTCGTGCTCCACCAGTTCGCCGAAGGCCTTGCTCGGCACGTTGACGTCGCGGAACAGCTCGCCCGGACCAGCGCCCTGTTCGTCCACGTCTACGCCGGGGCCACCGGATTCTCGCCAGCCCTGCAGACCGCCCGTCAGCAAGTGCACCTGGCGGTAACCCAGCCTGATCAACGTGCGGGCGGCGGGCTCGGCCAGGCCCTCACCATCGTCGTAGACCGCAATCTGCACATCCCGTCGCGGCAGCCGCCAGGGTGCGTCCAGCTCGATCCGGCTGGGCGACAGGTGCACCGCGAACAGCGGGTGTTCCTGCGCAAACGGGTGCTCTTCGCGCACGTCGATCAGCGCGATCTCGCGCCGGGTCAGCAAGGCGGCGCGCACCTCGGCCGGGCTCAACAAAGGAAGAGGGACAGGCAGCGACAGCGGCAAAGCGTCGGCGGCGGCCATCAAGCGCTTTCCTTGGACCGGTCCCACAGATTGGGCACGGTGCTGTTGCTGTAGCCCGAGACAAAGGGCTTGCGGCTGCCGTCCTCGGCATACACCCAGCGATGCACTGCGCCGATATTGGCGCCGTAGACGTGGATGCTGATGCTGGTGCGGTCGGCAAACGCATTGCTGACCTGGTGCACATCGCCGAGGGCTGGCGACACGGCTTCGATGTCCCCGGGCCGCAGATGCGTCGCCGCACCCTGCGGCACCAGCCGACCGCCGGCATCGGGGCCAAAGGGCTGGGCCACCTCCTCACCGCGCAGCATGCCGATCAGGCCCCACACGGTGTGGTCGTGCACCGGTGTTTGCTGGCCCGGGCCCCAGACGAAGCTGACGACCGAAAACCGCTCCAGCGGGTCGGCATGCAGCAGGTACTGGCGGTAGAACTGCGGATGCGGCTGGGCCAGCGCATCGGGCAGCCAGTCGTCACGGGCGATCAGCGTGGCCAGATGGCCGCGCACCGCCGCCAGGCGTTGCGGCTCGTCGGCCGGGCGGGCCACTTCATGGGTCACAGCGACGACAAAGTCGCGCAGGGCGGAGCTGCTCATCGGGGTTTTCCGGTTCAGGGTGCAGGGATTGACTTGATTCTGGCCGATAGCAGGGCGATGTCCCGACCGTGGCGTTCAGCATGATGGATCGACGTCGGTGAGCGGGCCAGCGCCTAAGGGCGGGCGCAAGGACCGCTGGGGTCTGTCGTGGCGTGAGCTGCCTGTAAGCAGCGGCACTGCCGTTCGGTTGCATACTCTGCTGCAGCGGTCTCGCAGCGCGAGCCCCAGCGCCGTCCGCGGCGAACCCACCACCTCCCAGGATCCTGACGATGAGCACGCAACAGCCGACCATCATTTACACCCTCACCGACGAGGCGCCAGCGCTGGCGACCCACGCCTTTTTGCCCATCGTGCGTGCCTTCACCGCACCGGCCGGCATCACCGTCACCACCGCCGACATCTCGGTGGCCAGCCGCATCCTGGGGGAGTTCCCCGAATTTCTGACCGAGGCGCAGCGTGTGCCCAACACGCTGGCCGACCTGGGCAAAAAAACACTGCAGCCGAACACCAACATCATCAAGCTGCCCAATATCAGCGCGTCGCAGAACCAGTTGGTGACCGCGATCCGCGAGTTGCAGGCCAAGGGCTTCGCCCTGCCCGACTTCCCGGAAGCACCGCTTGACGACGCGCAAAAGGCGATTCGCCTGCGCTACAACAAGTGCCTGGGCAGCGCGGTGAACCCGGTGCTGCGCGAGGGCAACTCCGACCGCCGCGCGCCCAAGGCGGTGAAGGAATACGCCCGCAAGAATCCGCACAGCATGGCCGACTGGAGCCAGGCCTCACGCAGCCATGTGTCGCACATGCACAGCGGCGACTTCTACCACGGTGAAAAGTCGATGACGCTGGACCGCGCCCGCGACGTCAAGATGGAGCTGATCACCCAGAGCGGCGCCACCCTCCTGCTCAAGCCCAAGGTGTCGCTGCTGGACCGCGAGGTCATCGACAGCATGTTCATGAGCAAAAAGGCGCTGCTCGAGTTCTACGAGAAAGAAATCGAGGACGCGCACAAGACCGGCGTGATGTTCTCGCTGCACGTCAAGGCGACGATGATGAAGGTCTCGCACCCGATCGTGTTTGGCCACTGCGTAAAAATCTTCTACAAGGACGCGTTCGAGAAGCACGCCAAGCTGTTCGACGAGCTGGGTGTCAACGTCAACAACGGCATGGCCAATCTGTACGAGAAGATTGGCACGCTGCCGCAAAGCAAGCAAGACGAGATCAAGCGCGACCTGCACGCCTGCCACGAGCACCGCCCCGAGCTGGCGATGGTCGACTCGGCCAAGGGCATCACCAACTTCCACTCGCCCAACGACGTGATCGTCGATGCGTCGATGCCGGCGGCAATCCGCAATGGCGGCAAGATGTGGGGTGCCGATGGCCGGCTGAAGGACGTCAAGGCGGTGATGCCGGAAAGCACTTTTGCCCGCATCTACCAGGAGATCATCAACTTCTGCAAATGGCATGGCGCCTTCGACCCGCAGACCATGGGCACGGTGCCCAATGTCGGCCTGATGGCGCAGCAGGCCGAGGAATACGGCTCGCACGACAAGACCTTCGAGATCACCGAGGCCGGTGTGGCCAACATCACCGACCTGGTGTCCGGCGAGGTGCTGCTGTCGCAGAACGTCGAGGCCGGCGACATCTGGCGCATGTGCCAGGTCAAGGACGCCGCGATCCGCGACTGGGTCAAGCTGGCTGTCAACCGGGGGCGCAATTCCGGCATGCCGGTGGTGTTCTGGCTGGACCAGTTCCGGCCGCACGAGGCGCAGCTGATCACCAAGGTCAAGATGTACCTGCACGAGCACAACACGGCCGGGCTGGACATCCAGATCATGAGCCAGGTGCGGGCGATGCGTTACACGCTGGAGCGCGTGATCCGCGGCCTGGACACCATCAGCGCCACCGGCAACATCTTGCGCGATTACCTGACCGACCTGTTCCCGATCATGGAGCTGGGCACCAGCGCCAAGATGCTGTCGATCGTGCCGCTGATGGCCGGCGGCGGCATGTACGAGACGGGCGCCGGTGGCTCGGCGCCCAAGCATGTGCAGCAGCTGGTCGAGGAGAACCACCTGCGCTGGGACTCGCTGGGTGAGTTCCTGGCCCTGGCCGTGTCGCTGGAAGACCTGGGGATCAAGACCGGCAATAACCAAGCCAAGATCCTGGCCCGCACGCTGGACACCGCCACCGGGCAGCTGCTGGACAACAACAAGGGCCCCAGCCCCAAGACCGGCCAGTTGGACAACCGCGGCAGCCAGTACTACCTGGCGATGTACTGGGCCCAGGCGCTGGCGGCGCAGACCGAGGACCTGGCGCTGCAGGCCCACTTTGCACCGCTGGCCAAGGCCTTGACCGAGAACGAGCAGGTCATCAACGCCGAGCTGGCTGCGGTACAGGGCAAACCCGCCGACATAGGCGGCTATTACCTCGCCGACAGCGAGAAGGTGCAGGCGGTGATGCGTCCCAGCAAGACGCTCAACGCGGTGTTGGCGGCGGCTCAGGCCTGACTGACCGCCGGTCTGGCCGCCGAGGTGTGCGGCGGCCAGGCCGCTGGGCGGTACTGCTACCGCCCTGAGCGGCAGCCCACCGCCGAGTTACATCGATTCGGCGAAGCTGCGCAGCTTTTCGGACCGGCTCGGGTGCTTGAGCTTGCGCAGCGCCTTGGCCTCGATCTGACGGATGCGCTCACGCGTGACGTCGAACTGCTTGCCCACTTCTTCGAGCGTGTGGTCGCTGCTCATGTCGATACCAAAACGCATGCGCATGACCTTGGCCTCGCGCGGCGTCAGGCCGTCGAGCAACTCGCTGACCACGGCACGCAGGCCCGACTGCATGGCCGCTTCCATCGGTGCCACGTTGTGCGTGTCTTCGATGAAGTCGCCCAGCGTGGTGTCGCCGTCATCGCCCACCGCCAGCTCCATCGAGATCGGCTCCTTGGCGATCTTCATGATCTGGCGCACCTTGGCCTCGGGCATCTCCAGCTTGAGTGCCAAGGTGGCCGCATCCGGCTCGAAACCGAACTCCTGCAAATGCGCCCGGCTGAACCGGTTCATCTTGTTGATCGACTCGATCATGTGCACCGGCACGCGGATGGTGCGGGCCTGGTCGGCGATAGAGCGGGTGATGGCCTGGCGGATCCACCAGGTGGCGTAGGTCGAGAACTTGAAGCCGCGGCGGTACTCGAACTTCTCGACCGCCTTCATCAACCCGACGTTGCCCTCCTGGATCAGGTCCAGAAACTGCATGCCGCGGTTGGTGTACTTCTTGGCGATCGAGATCACCAGCCGCAGGTTGGCCTCGATCATTTCCTTCTTGGCGTCGCGCGAGGACCGTTCGCCCTCGCTCATGCGCTTGTTGATGGCCTTGAGCTCGTCGAGCGGAATCACCGTCTTGGTCTGGATATCGGCCAGCTTGGTCTGGCGCTCCTGGATGGCGGGCACGTTGCGACCCAGCGCGGCGCTGTAGGGCTTGCGGGCAGCGGCCTCGGCCTCGACCCACAGCAGGTTCAGTGCATTGGGCGGAAACTGCTCGATGAAGTGCTGCTGCGGCATGCCGCAGCGGTCCACGGCCAGGCGGCGGATTTCACGCTCGTGGCGGCGCACCTCTTCAACCTGGCTGCGCAGCGATGCACACAGCTTGTCGATCGTCTTGACAGTAAAGCGCACCGTCATCAACTGGTCGCTCAGGGCGGTCTGGGCCTGCTGGTAGGTGGGCGAGCCGTGGCCCGACTTCTCGTAGGCGGCCTGCAACTGGGTGAAAGCGGCGCGCATCGCCGCAAAACGCTCCAGCGCGGTGACCCGCATTTCTTCGAGGCGCTTGGTCATCGCCCGGCTGCCGCCGTTGTCGTCTTCCTCTTCTTCGAGGTCAAACGAGTCGATGTCTTCTTCGGCCACGTAGTCGTCGGCCTCGTCGGCGACGACAAAGCCGTCCACCACGTCGGAGATCCCGATCTCGCCGGCGGCGATGCGGTCGCCCTGGGCCAGGATCTCGGCCATCACGCTGGGCGACGACGAGATCGCCAGCATCATCGCCTGCAGCCCGCCTTCGATACGCTTGGCGATCTCGATTTCACCCTCACGGGTGAGCAACTCGAACAGACCCATTTCACGCATGTACATGCGCACCGGGTCGGTGGTGCGGCCAAACTCGGAGTCGACCGTGGACAGCGCGGCTTCCGCTGCCTCTTCGGCCTCTTCGTCGGTGGACGCGGTACCCGTGCCGCCGGCCACCAGCAAGGTGGCCGCGTCGGGCGCCTGCTCGTAGACGGCGATGCCCATGTCGTTGAGCATCTTGACGACCGCCTCGATCGCCTCGGCGTCGACCAGCTTTTCGGGCAGGTGGTCGTTGATCTCGTGCTGGGTCAAAAAGCCGCGGGTCTTGCCCATCTTGACCAGCGTGGTCAACTCGGCCCGGCGCTTGTTGGCCTGCTCTTCGGTCAGCGTGGTGATGTCCAGGCCGAACTCGCGTATCAGCGCACGCTCCTTGGACTTGGGTACCTTGACCCGCAGCGGCTTGGCCTTGGGCTTGGCTTCGGCCGGGTCAGCGATCTTCTCGGCCACCGGTGTCTCTTCAACCGGATCATCCTCGTCGTCGATCAACTCGACACCCAGGTCATCGTCCTCGGCAATCACGGCCACGGGCGGGATGGCGGCCTTGCCAGCCTTGGCGCCCTTGGCCACAGCCGCAGGCTTGGTGGGGGCGGCAGGCTTGACGGCAGCCGCAGGTTTGGCGGTGACGGCAGGTTTGGCAGCAGCCGGCTTTGCGGCAACAGCGGCAGGCTTGGCAGCAACAGCGGCAGGCTTGGCAGCAGCCGGCTTTGCGGCAACAGCGGCGGGCTTGGCAGCAACAGCGGCAGGCTTGGCAGCAGTCGGCTTTGCAGCAACAGCGGCAGGCTTGGCAGCAGTAACGGCAGGCGTGGCAGCAACAGCGGCCGGCTTGGCCGCAGCAACGGCGGGCTTGGCGACCGTCGGCTTGGCTGCTACAGGCTTGCTTGCGCTGGCCGGTGCGGCTGGGGCTGCGGACTTGGCAGCATCAGGCGCAGCCTTGCCGGCTTTTTGGGCCTTGGCAGGCGCTGCGGCCACTTTGCCGGCAACCGGCGTTGCGGAGGGAACGGTGATTTTGACGGTCATGAGTTGCCTGAAAAATTGAACCTGCCGGCGCGTGACGGCTGACGAAAAAGCGCGCGGCTGGCGTGCTGCAGTTTCTCGCTACGGGTAGCAGAACTTGCCAAACACATCCAAAGGCGCATGGCAAAAGCAACCCGAATTTTAAGATTGGGGCAATTTATCGGATTGAAAGCAAAAAGGCAGCGGGCACTGCTTTGCGTCGATCAAAGCGAGCGGACCTTGGATTGTCCCTCGAATCGACTTCAAAGCCGATGAACGATGACACAAGTGCGTCATCTGGCGGCGGGTCATGCGACAAATCGCCAAACATTTCTGCCACTATGGCAAAAAACATGTATTTTGCCAACCAGGTGCAGGCTTCCGCCTGGCAGCAAGGCCGGACAAACTTCTGCCGTCAACACAGCAGTCCGGCCAAATGAACCCCAACCACCGCCCCACCACGCTCTTCATCAGCGCCCCGGAGATGATCCGGCTGGTGCAGATCAAGACGCTGTCGGCCTGCATCGCCGGCATTGCCGAACGCATAGAAGGCGATTTTTTAAGGTGGCACGCGTTTGACAAGTCCAGCCGCGTGGCCTGCCATTCGCCCGATGGCGTGATCGAGCTGATGCCGATTGCCGACGCGGTGCAGTTCGCATTCAAGTATGTC
>JBBRZR010000277.1:0-6892 GCA_038236495.1 Burkholderiales bacterium | reverse complement strand
TGCAAGCCGAGGTCGGCACCCCCCGCGCCGTCGCGCAGCAGCAGGTCGGTGCCAAAGAGGGTTTGTCGGGTGAGGGCCATGGTCGGGTTCTGATTTGGCGGTCCGTCAGGCCACCAGCACGATATGGCGCGTGACAGTGGCGACCGCTGCGGCGGCGCCGCTGCCAGCGCTGGCGATCAGCGACAGCACATGGGCGCCCAGGCCCAGGTTGGCCGGCAGCGCGCCGGTCCAGCGCAGCCAGGATTTGTCGTCGTGCGGCGCGACAAGGTCGGCGGCGCGGAAGGGTTCCAGCCCCGCCAGCGTCAGCGGGATCTCCGCGCTGTTGGCGGGGGTGGGCGACGCCACCGGGGCCAGCGTCAGGCGCAAGCCCACACCGTTCATGGCCTGGTAGTCGTCATTGGCGACCCACACCGTGGCGGGCGGCGGCACTGGCGGCGGATCGGGCAGCGGCGCGGGCTTGAGCCAGACGCCGGGGGCCAGCACCTCCACCGTGGCATTGGCCTTGGACAGCGTCAGGCCGTCGCTGGCCGGGGTGCGGATCACAGCGCCTGCAACCTGGTGCGCCACACAAGGCGGCGGCGCAGCCGGCGCGACGGCAGGCGGCACCGGGGTGGGCAACGGCGCGCCACCGGCCAGCGCTGAACGCTTGACGGCCTTGATCGAGTCGATATCCAGGTGCTGCTGATCGGTGGCGGCCAGCAGCACGCTGTGGCTGCCAAACTCGGCCAGCGCGGTGACCGTGCCGGTCAGGCAGGTGGCGCTCAGGTCGAGGATATTGACCTCGGGTTGTACCGCGGGGTCGATGCCGCCCTGCGGCTGGTGCAGCGAGGTGAACCAGCGAAAGTACAAGCCCGCCGTGCTGCCGTTGGCGGTGCTGGCACTGCCGATCAGCGCCACTGGGGCGCTGTAGGCGGCGCCGTGCACCGGTTGGCTGATGCTGAGCACGATGTCCGTCATCACTGCCCACTCGCACTGAAGGCGGCCGAGCCGCCCGACGGGAAGATCACCGCCTGGTCGTTGACAACGTTGACGGGCACGTGGTTGACCGTGACCGTGGCGCTGCCGGGCAGCATCATGCCGGGCCAGATGGCGCCGCCCGTCAGGCCTTGCATCACCATGCCCAACGCCACGATGCACTTGTTGTTGGTTTTGACCGTCTTGTTGAAGCTGCTGACGATCCACACCGTGGGCTGCGGTTGCAGTGGCGGGGCCGGCGGTGGCGGCATGATCACCGGCGGCGCGCCTGTGCACTGCGGCGGGTCGGTCAGCATCACCTCGACCAGGGCCTCGGCGCTGCCGACCAGCAGCTTGCCACCCGCGCCCGGTTTGAAGCTCAGGTTGCCCATCAGGTTGAGCGGGCCTTTGAGGGTGAGATTGGCCATGGCGCGTCAGTCCGACAGTCAGCCCGAGATCTCGGTGCCCTGGATCGTCACGCCGGCGATCTTGCCGGTGCCTTTGATCGTGCCATCGCCGTCCACCGTCAGCGTCTTGGTGATCTGCACGTCGCCGGTGACGGTGAGCTTGCCGCAAGTGATCTCGACCGGCTTGTCCTTGCTGAGCAGCGTGACCTTGCCGCCCTGCGGGTCGATCGTCAGCACCAGGTCGTCGCCCGACTTCAGCTCGATCAGGCCTTGCGGGTCGATCCGGATACCGGCGGCGAAGTCGCTGTTGTCCTCGGGCTTCTTGACGTCGCGCTGCAAGAACAGGCTGCCGTCGGCCGCCATGCGCAGGTGGTTGAGCGTGCCGTCGGGCAGGCGGTGCTCGAACAAGACGTCGTCGGCCTTGAACAGCGGCGCGCGCTCTTGGTCATGGTAAAACCGGCCGGTGACCAGCGGCTGCTGGATGTCGTGGTCCAAAAATGTCACCAGCACCAGGTCGCCCACCCGCGGCGGTGCGGCCACACCGATATGCGGCACGGCCACCGGCACCTTGGGCAGCTCCAGGCCGTCGTGCTTGAGCCGCACATCCACCTCGTAGTTGGCGCTGTCGTCCGTGCTCTCGTGCGCCACCAGCGCGGTGACGGTGGCCAGCTGCGGGCCGCGGTGGCTGGCCAGCTCCTCGCGCACGGTGCGGCGCACCAGGTCGATCAGCGGGTTCATGCGGCCGGCTCCGCTGCGATCACCAGGTCGGTGACAAAACCTTCACGTGCGCTCAGGCGGTGGCGCAGGCCGGTGATCACGCCGCGGGTGTTGAGCCCGGCCTCGGGGGCGTCGCTGGCGCCCAGGTCGTCGCCCAGGTCGAGTGCCGGCAAACCCAGCACCGTCAGCCGCAACTCGGCGCTGCGCGCGGCCAGCGCGGCGGCATAACCGGCGGCAAAACGCCCGGCCATGTCCTTGGTGCGGGCGGCGGCGTCGGTGATCAGCCACTCGTCGCCCGAGCCGGATGAGTCCTCAAAATCGCTGTCGGTGGCGGTGAGCCAGAAGCTCTTGTCCTCGCCCTGGCCGGACATCGGGCTCTCGCCGCCGACCACGATCTTGCGGTTGGGCGCCGGGCGAAGCCGCGCTTGCGCGGCCAGCAGGTGCTTGCCAAACGCCAAGGCGCCGCTGCCGCCCAGCGCACCAACGGCGCCTGCAAGCGCGCCGCCGGCTGCACCGCCCAGACCGCCCGACCCGAGCTGCGCCGCCGGCCCCAGGCCCCGGAAACACACCTGGCCCTGGCGGTCGGCAAACAGCGAGAAGCCCAGCCGCTCGGCCAGCCGGCGCAACTGGGTGTGGGCGCCCTGGCGGCGCTCTATCGCGTAGCGCGGCAGGGTCAGGCCGTCCGAGATATCGCCAGCGTCCAGCCCGGCCTGGCCGACCAAGTCCCGAACCACATCACCGGCGCTGCGGCCTTCGTAAAACGACGCCACCCGCAGCTCGACCAGACCCAGCATCGTGCCGGTGCAAAACAGGCAGCAGCCGCCCAAGGACGGCCGCAACTCGGCCACCGTGCCGGTGAAGACCCGCTCCAGCCCGTCCTCGTCGCCCAGGTCCAGCGTCACCGCATCACCTGCGGCCACGCCGGCGCTCTCGGCCAGCATCACCCGCAGGCTGTCGATGGGCACGGCCACGCTGCGCTCGACGACAAAGCGCACCGGGCCACCCACCGGCGAATCGGTGTCGGCCGACAGGCTGCCGGCGGTGAGTGAAAAGCGGGGGCGGTGGCCGGCCATCTCAAAAGCCCCCGTGCTCGCGGGCGTCTTTTTCCAGGCTCGCGTCCTGGTAGCCGTTCAGGATCACATCCCACTCGTAGATGCCGAACAGCGGCAGGCCGAGGTGGAAGAACGGCCCCCACCAGCCGTACTGGTTGACATGGCGCAGCTCATGCTCGTACAGCGCCTGGGCCTTGGGGAAGCTGACCGGGTCGCCGGGCTGACCGGCATAGGCCGGTGGCGTGATCGTCTCGGGCAGCGCCTGGAAAGCGGCGTTTTGTTCGTACTCGCCGTTGACAAAAATGACATTGCCAAAGGTGATGCCCAGCAGGCTGTCAAACGAGCCCAGCCAGCCGCCCTTGAAGACCAGTGCAAAGGCGTTGAGCCGGCCCGACGCTGCGACATCGAAGCCCGGTGTCTGCCAGCTGACATGGCCGAGTGAAAACGCATAGACCAGCCAGCGCACCACCTCGCCCAACAGGCAGCTGACCTCGATCGCCAGGCCGAATGCGGTGTTGGGCAAGGTCCACAACACGCCCAGCAGCGACAGCAGCACGCCGCCAAAGCTCCAGTGGCCGTTGGGGTCGAAGCGGTTCACCGGGTCGTTGGCGCAATAGGCGTGGCGGTTGCGCAGACTGGGCTGGCGCAGCCAGTCCGACAGCACCTGGGCGCGTTGCAAGCGCTGCTGCGGCCCGGCAACGAAGGGGTTGAGCAGGCGGGCGTCGTCGGGTGCGCCGGTGTAGCTGTCGGGCGTCAAGAAGCGTCGCAGCGCCGGGTCGTACCAGCGGCAGCCGATACGGTACAGGCCCAGGTCGGCAAACCAGAGCCGACCGCGGAAGATGGGCGGGAAGTCGGCGGTTGCGGGTGATCCGTCGCTTGGCAGGACCGCCGGGTCGGCGGGCAGCGGCAGGCCCCAGGGGTCGTAGGCCAGGGGGCCGGTCAGGTCGGGCCCGCCGTCACGCCCGACGAACAGCAGGTTGCCGGCATGGTCGTGGTGCAGGCACAGCGGCTCGCCCTGCGGCTGGTGGCGGAAGTCGATCGCGCCGACCAGACCGGTCGGCAGGCGCAGCAGGATCAGCCGCGGCCGGCCGGCGCCGTCGGCAATGGCCAGCAGCGCGTCGTCGGCACCATAGACATAGCGCTCGGTGCCACCCGGGCCGGACTTTTGCACCAGCCGGCCTTTGTGGTCGTACGCCAGGCGGGCGACGCAGTCGCCGTTGCGCAGCAGGGCCGTCAGCTCACCCGCCTGGTTGTGGCGGTAGAGGCGCTCGCCCGCGCCGTCCACCACCCGCTGAACCCGGCCTTGCCCGTCGCAGTGCAGTTGCCAGGCGTCGCCGTCCGCGGTCACGTCGTCGTTGAGGTCGTAGCGGTAGCGCCAGCTGCGGCCGGGCGCCGCCCCGTCGCGGGTCTCGACCAGGCGGTCGAAGGCGTCGTAGTGGTGCTGGCGTTGGCCCTCGCGCACCAGGCGGAAGGCGGCGTCGCGCTCCAGGGACTGGTCCCAGATCGGCTGGCCGCCGCGGCTGATGCATTGACGCACCGGCCGGCCGGCGCTGCGCTCGTGCCCCGTCTGGTTACGCACGCCGTCCAGCCCTTCGTGCCAGCTCAGGTGTTGGGCGTCGTCGGTGCCCAGGCGGGTGATTGGGGCGCCGTTCCAGGACAGCGCGCTGGGCCGGCCCTGGGCATCCCAGTCGAAACCGATGCGCTGCTGCCATTCGGCAAAGTGAATTTGCTCAAGCCGGCCGGCGGCGTCGAAGTCGAAGCGCAGCGACAGCGTGTGCTCGGCGACCGTTTGCACCAGGCCGACCAACCGCCCGTCGGGGTCGTGTTCGAAGCGGCTGTGCTCGGTGTCGCTGCGGGCCTCGCTGACGCGGCCGGCCGGGTGGCCAATCGAATTGCCGGCCGGATTGCCTAACTGTTGGCTACCCGACGCACCGTCGGCCCAGCGGTAGACAAACGGGCTGGCGTCCCCGCGCTGGGTGCGCAACAGCCGGCCCTGGGGGTCGTACTGGTGGGCGAGCGGGCCATCGGCCCGGTCCACGGCGGTCAGCCGGCCGGCAGCGTCGTAGCTGTAGCGGGCCCAGGCCTGGCCGTTGCGGTCCACCGCCATCAGGCGGCCGTCATCGCCATAGCGGTAGTCCAGCCGGCTGCCGTCGGGCTCGATGATTTGCGTCAGCTCGCCCGCCGTCCAAGTGTAGGCACACAGCCGGGCGCCCTGTTGCACCTGCAGCGGCAGCCCGTGCGCGGCGTGCAGCACCCGGGCTGCCGGCCCGGTGCCGGACCTGGCGGCCTCGAAGGCCTGGAGGGTGTGCAGCGCCGTCATGTCAAACCGCCAGCGCCTCGGATGCTGACGCCAGCGGGATGGCATCCAGCATCGCGTCGAACTCATGGCGCACCCGGTCCAGTTGCTGGTTGAAGCTGGTCTCCAGGTTGTCCAGCAGTGTCAGCAGCCGGCCGAATAGCTCGTCCACCACCAGCGCGTCCAGCTGTTGCAGCAGCGCGGTGACACCGGCCAGGATGGCCTCGATCTGGACCTTGAGCGTGTCCAGCACGGTCTTGAGGGCTTGCCGAACCTGCACCAGAAAAGCGTCGATCGCCAGCCGGATCTGCGACAGCAGCCCACGCACTGCGCCGCTCAACTTGGCCAGCAGCGACTGGTACAGGCTGTCGAGCTGCAGGGCGATGCCGGCCGGGTCTATTGCCCGCAACGGGTCGGTCAGCGGGTCCCAAACGCGGGTGCGCAGGTCGGCGGCGAGCTGGTCCGGGTCCAGCACGTTGAGCTTGCTGCGCAGCGCGGCATAGACCCCCGCCACGGCGGTTTTGAGCCCGGCCGGGTGCAGCACCAGCGCGGCGTTGCGCACCTCCTGGAAGAAGCCGTTGACCGAGCCGTCCAGCGCGGCTTGCAGGGGCTTCAGTTCAGCCAGGAAACGGTCGGTCGCCAGGTCGAGCCGGCGGGCCTTGACCGACGGGCGCAGCGCGGCCAGGCCGGCTGTCACGTCGGCCATCGTCAGCGGCTGGGGCTGGCGCAGAAAGGCCGGCAGCAAGCGGCCCAGGTTGGCGTCCAGACTGTCGTAGGCGGCTTGCGCCGCGCCGCTGTCCAGCCGGTTGATGCGCAGGCGCAGCGCAGTGACCAGGGCCTGGTGCGCGCTGTCGAGCTGGCGCAGCCGGCTTGCCGGCAGCGCCATATCCAGCGGCGCCAGCACCCCGTCGAAACGGGCTTGCAACGACAGCTTGGCCGCACCGTTGCCCGCGCTCAAGTCCAGTTTGGCGTCGATCTGGGCGCGCAGGCCGGGCAAGGTCACCACCCCCGGCAAGCCGGCGGGCGACAGACGGGCCAACCCGGCCTGGGCCTGGCGCAAACCGCGGATCACGCCAGCCGGGTTCAGCGCCGGCAGTGCCGCGCCCAGGCCGCTGCGCACGCCCTCCAGCGCGGCCAACACTTCGGCCGCCGGCTGGGCGTTGACGGCAGCCAGCAGCCGGTCGAAGGCGTCGTCGAGCGGCTTGAACAGGCTGCTGGGCCGGACACTGCCGGCCAGCTGCAGGTTGAACTGGCGCAGCGAGCCCTCCGGGTCGCCAAACACCGCGTCGGTCAGGCCCAGCACCAGCACCTTCACGGTGTCCAGAAAGCTGTCCAGCGGTGCGGGCAGGTGCAGGCTGTCCAACGAGGCGGCCAGCGCGTTGCGCGCCTCGGTGAACAGTGCCTTCTCTTTTTGCTCCAGCGCGTCGAGCAGCGGCGTGATGTCGATCAGTGTGACCAGCCGGTCG
>JBBRZR010000276.1:0-6892 GCA_038236495.1 Burkholderiales bacterium | reverse complement strand
CGGTGTATGAGCCCTTCGGGCGGCCGTGCGTGCTCATTCGGCAACCTCCGTGCTGCGCACTGCGGTGTATGAGCCCTTCGGGCGGCCGTGCGTGCTCATTCGGCAACCTCCGTGCTGCGCACTGCGGTGTATGAGCCCTTCGGGCGGCCGTGCGTGCTCATGGCGCCAGCCCTTGCAGTTCGCGGTGAATCTCCTCCAGCGCTTTCAGTTCGCCCGCGTAGTCGAAGTGCGCATCCTCGCGTTCCTTCAAGAGTTCCAGCACTTCGAAGGCGAGTCCGTCCACACCGCTGCTATTCCACGCGGCCTGCAGTACGCGGTCTGCGTGCTTGCCCATGCGCAGTTCGAAGCGCACGCGATTGAGCGATGCGTGCACGTTGCGGCTTGCGCCGAGCAGCCGGTGACCGCTCGCGCGGTCGCGGATGGCATAGATGCCCATGGGCGGGAAGGCGTCACGCGCCTGGCGCGCGGCCACCCGCCGCGCCGAGCGCGACGCTTGATTGGCGGAAGTTTCCATCTTCATTCTCCTTGTGACGGTAGTACATGTAGTAAAGGCCGTGCAGTACCAGCATGGCCAGGAAAGTGACTGGGAAGGCCCAGAACACACCTGCCAGGCCGAAGCGCGCTTCCAGCGTCACGGCCACCGGCAGCTCGACGGCAACGATCACGGCCATGCTCAGCAGCGCCGGCACCAGCGCCGCGCCGCTGGCGCGCATCGCGCATACCAGGACATTGCTCCATCCGAGCAGCACCACGCTCCAGGCGACGGTGCGCACGATGGCGACCGCTTGTTGCAGCACGGGCCCGGGGTCCAGGAATACACGCAAGGCGACCGGGGCGAGCACGTGCGCCGCGACGACGAACAGCGCGGTGACCACGGCGTTCAAGCGCAGCCCCGTAGCCACGATCGCCGGCAGCCTTTCGCGCCGTCCCGCGCCGACTGCGTGCGCGCTGAAGATCGCCGCGGCAATGCCCAGGCTCATCGCCGGGAACTGCACCCAGCTCAGGACCTGCGTCGCCGCGCCATAGGCTGCGGTCGCGTCCGACCCGTGACGGTTCACCAGGCCCAGCAGCACGATCTCCGCAAGCGCCATCGCCAGCATCTGCAATGCGGCCGGCAGGCCAATGCGCAGCATGCGATGGGCTATTGCCGCACTCGGCTTCCAGTCCTGCCAAGCTGCCTCGGGGGCGCCGGGGGCGAGCGGATGGCCGCCCTCACGCCAGCGCCAAATCAACACGGTTATCACAACCAGCTGCGCGACGAGCACCGAGACGGCCACGCCAGCCGCGCCCAAAGACGTGCCCGCAACGAGCAGCGGCGTGCACACCGCGCCCACGAGCGTCGCAGCCAGCAGGGACCACATCGGCGAGAGCGCGTCGCCGGTGCCGCGGCTCAGGGACAAGCCCGTCCACGCCACGAACACGAAGGGCATCACCAGCAGCATGGCGCGCGCATAGCGGGTCGCGGCCGGCAAGATGTCCGGCGGCGTGCCGAGCGCTCGCATCAACCACGGCGCAGACCACGCACCGGCCACCGCAACCGCCAATCCGACGCCAAGTGCAGCCACAAAGGCCGTCGCGGCAACCCGCCGCAGCTGCGCCGCATCGCGCGCGCCCCACGCTTGTCCTGCAAGGATGGTCGCGCCGGCGCCCAGTCCGATGATCAACGACAGCAGCAAGAAGAACACGGGAAAGAATGAAGCGGCCGTCGCGATGCCGCCCACGCCAAGCAAGCGCCCGAGCCAGAAGCCATCGAGCAATCCACCGGCGCTTTGCAGCGCGTGCGTCAGCACAAGGGGTGTCAGCAGCGCCAGGTAGTGCGTGCGCAAGGTCGGCGCCGATCCGGCGCGGGTGTTGGATTCTGGCGGGTTCATCAGGGCTCCTGTGGACAAGCGGGCGTGCGTGTGTCCGCAGCGCTGCGGCTGGCAGCCGCGCGCTGGTTACAAACAAAAGTGAAAGTGGTACGGCTTAGCCGGGTGCTGGTTCGGCGAGCTGGTGCACGTAGGCCTGCACGTCTTGCGGCCATGTGGCCATCTGCGCCACCAGCCGCTCGTGATCGCCGGCGAACAGTGCCCGCGATGCTTCCTCGAAGCCGGCAAGGTCGCCGGCCAGCGTGGACATGGCGTGATACGCGCGGTCGCGTGCCTGGCGCGTCCGGGCCCGGTCGCCGCCGGTGCGTCGCGCGTCGTGCACGAGCTTGCGCAAGGCTACGGAGGCGCCGCCTGGCTGCGCCGCGAGCCAATCCCAGTGCTCCGGAAGCAGTGTCACTTCCCGCGCAACCACGCCGAGCTTCGGGCGACCGCGGCCCCTGGGCGCTTGGGTCGGCGCAGCCATGGTGTAGCGAGCCGCAACGGCTTCTTCGTCGCCGCGCAGGTCCAGGTCAGCAGACTGGCCGCTGGCATTGCTGAAGACCAGCGGCTGCCCCTCAGGGCGGGCCTGCTGCGCCCGCAGGACGGCGACGGCGACCTCATGCAATGGGCCGGTGGCGAGACGCCGCCCGTCCAAGAAAGCGGTGTGGGTGGTTGGCATGGCTTCGTTCATGCCAAATATTCTATCCGGGTAAAATTACGGAGTCAAATAAAATCCGGGTAAAAATATGCTTGCTGGCAAGGGGCTTTCCGCAAGCGACTGACCTTGCTCAGGCGAGCGTCTAGGCGCACGTCTTCAAGCAGGGGTCTGCCCCCAGCCGGGGGGGTGCAACATTGCTTCGAAGTTGGCCCGGGTGCCGAGGCCACCCACCGCGAGTACCTTAGGCGCTGGCCGCAGCCGTCGAACATCCCGGCGGCGGATCCTTTGGTATTTGCACGACGGTTTGGGGCACTGCTGGCCCCGACGATGTTGGATCCGTTGCTGCAGACGATCAACGCCTGGGCACCGGCACTGGTCATCAGCGAGACCGGGGTGCTGGCGGCGCCGCTGGCCTGCGGGCTGAGCGGCTGCCCGCAGCTGACACCGGGCTTCGGCATGCCTCCGCCGCCGACCTTGTTGCAAGACGCGGCCGACGCTTTTGCCCCCTACTGGCAGGTCAAGACGGGCGGGCCACCGCCCGCCGACTTGGGGCTGTACAAGCACCCGTACCTCGACATCTACCCGCGCAGCCTGCAACCGGCCGACCTGCAGTGCACGACACGTTGCCAAGCCCTGCGGCCTTGCACGCCACTCCGGGTCGAACAGGTGGCGCTGCCGAGCGCACTGTCCGCGCGCTGCGCCGGCCTTGAAACCTGGCCGTTGGTGTACCTGACCTTGGGCACGGTGGTGAACCATTCGCAGGCGCTGCGGTTGGCTGCCCAAGCCTTGGTTGAACTTCCGCTGCGGCTGGTGGTCACGGTGGGCAACGATGGCGATCCGGCGCTGCTCGGGCCCTTGTCCGACAACGTCCATGTCGAGCGTTTCATCGCCCAGTCTGCACTGTTGCCGCATTGCGATCTGCTGATTTCGCACGCCGGATCGGGCACCTTCCTGGCTGGGCTGGCACACGGCCTGCCCCAATTGGCGCTGCCGCAAGGCGCCGACCAGTTCGTCAACGCCCGTGCCTTGGAGGCCAGCGGCTCGGGCATCGCGCTGCGCGGCCTTGACGTCAACGCCGACCGCATTCGTGATGCCGTGCAGCGCCTGCTGCAGACAGTGGATGCCCCACGCGAAGCGGCGCACCTGGCTGCCGAGATCGCACAGATGCCCAGCGCCGATGAGGTCGCCGGGCTGCTGGAGCGCCTTTGATTTGATGGCATGTAGGGCCTCGTAGATCAGGTCGGTGCGGGTCCCGAGGGCGCCCTCAGCACATTGGCCAACGCCGTCGGCGAACTTGAATTGTTTGTCAGCGCTCGCGCACCGACCTGACGCCAGGCGTCGACCGACCGCGCTGCGAGCATTTGGATCCCGCGCGATTTGCTCAGCATGCGGCTTTGACGGCCGCACAGCGGTGGCTGGTCGGAGGCGGCTATCGGTGCGCATCTGGCCGGCATGCGCGCCGTGCACCAGTTCTCTCCCGGGCCTAGTTACTTCATGCTCGCGTCGGAAGCGCTTATCGGCAACTTTTTCGACATTCCAAACTGGACACCTTTAGCCGCCCGGCCGCATCCAGCCGGTCCGATCAACGGTCCGCGGGGCTCGAATCGCTTGCAGCCTGTGCCTGCAAGGCTTGCAGCTTGGGGTGCAACGCACAGCCGGCCAAGCCCGCCGGCCCGGCGTCACCTCACCCGCACTGCCCCACAAACCCGCAGGCGGTGCAAAACTCGCAGCCGTCCTTGTGGATCAGTGTGTGGTTGCCACACTCGGGGCACGTCTTGCCCGCCATCAAGCCCGGCTGGCCCGCCAACGCTGCAGGCGCGGCCGGTGCAGCGCCCGCCTTGCCACGCGGTGCCGCCAGGATGCCCATCTCGTGCAGCGGCAGGCCGTCCTCGCTCAGCACACCCAGCATCGCGTAGCGGTGGATCACCAGCCGGGCGATGTAGGCCACGGTGCTGGGCCAGGTTTGCTGGCGGCGCTGGCCCGGGATCGGCGCCATGAAATGGCCCAGCGGCTCGCCGACGTTCAGCAGCTTGCGCAGCTTCATGCCGATCCAGGCCGGGTCCATCACCCGCATGTCGAGTGACAGCAAGCGCGCCAGGCCGTCGAAGGCACGCGGGTAGTTGCCCGAAAAACCGATCGCGCAGGGCCGGGTCACGGTGCCGCCTCCCACCCCACCCGCAGCGCTGGGCAGAGACACCTCCTTGAGCGTCATCGTGAAGGATTCGCCGGTGGCGTGGTTGTCCACGTCCACCGCCCAGGCCAGCGTGCCGGCGGTGCCGGTGCGCGGTTCTTCGCGGCTGAACATCGCGTCGAGCACCGGGGTGGCGCCGCCCTCCTGCAAGGCGCCCAACTGCTCGCAGCGCCAGCGGATCACTGCAGCCGTGGCCGCCACCACACCGGGGAACAAACGCTTCTCTCCGGTCGGCGGGAAGGGCATCTCGAAGGCCCGCTCCTCGGCCACCGTGGCCAGCGCGTCGAGCTTGAGCTTGAGCCAGGCGGCGTCGTTGGCGCGCATGTCCATCGACAAGGTCTTGGCCATGGCGCCGATGCCGCGCGGCTGCTCGGCGCCGTTGACCCAGACCTCGAACGGCACGTTCTGCGCGAACAGGCCGGTGCCGGGGCCGGCCTCGGCTGGCAACTCGCCGACAAACAGCGAAAAATCACCAAACGGGTGCTGGATCAGGTAGCTCCAGGCCGGGTTGCCGCCGGGCAGCTCGGGCCGGCTGGGCCAGCGCAGGCTGGCCAGCACCGGCGCGGGCAGGCGGTCCAGCCGCAGCCGCTGGTTGGCGCCGTCAAAAGCGGCCGACAGCGGCTCGGGCTGCACCGGCGCCGGGGCGTCGGTGGGCGCGGCGTCGGTAGGCACAGCGTCGGCCCCGGGCGGCGCGTCGACGCTCAGCACCGAGCCCAGCACCGCATTGGGCCGGTAAGTGGCCAGGCCTTTGAGTCCTGACGTCCAGGCCTGCAGGTACAGGCCCTGGAAGTCCTCGTAGGGGTAGTCGGCCGGCACGTTGACGGTCTTGGAAATCGAGGTGTCGATGTAGGGCGCCACCGCCGCCACCATCGCGGCATGGGCCTCGGCGCTCATCTCCAGTGCGGTGACAAAGGCGTCGGTCAAAGGTGCGTCTTCGCCCTTCAAGTGGCGGTAGAGCCGCCAGGCATGGTCCTCCACCGCATAGTGCTTGAAGCTGTTGTCGGGCTCGCGCTTCTTGCGGGTGTAGCTCCAGCTGAAAGCGGGCTCGATGCCGTTGCTGGCGTTGTCGGCAAAGGCCAGGCTGATGGTGCCGGTGGGTGCGATCGACAGCAAATGCGAGTTGCGCAGGCCCTGGGCGCGGATCTTGTCCTTGAGCGCTGCCGGCAGGCGGGACGCAAAGTTGCCGCCGCCCAGGTACAGGTCGGCATTGAACAGCGGAAAGGCGCCTCGCTCGGCCGCCATATCGGCGCTGGCGCTGTAGGCAGCGTCGCGCATCACCGCCGAGATGCGGGCTGCGGTGGTGCGTGCGGCTTCGGTGTCGTAGCGCAGGCCCAGCATCACCAGCGCGTCGCCCAGACCGGTAAAACCCAGCCCGACCCGGCGCTTGGCGGCGGCTTCGGCCTGCTGCTGCGGCAACGGCCAGACGGTGACGTCGAGCACGTTGTCCAACATGCGGGTGGCCACCGCGCAGACCTCGGCAAAACCGGCCTCATCGAACCCGGCATCGGGCTCGAACGGACGCTGCACAAAGTGCGTCAGATCGACGCTGCCCAGGCAGCAGCAGCCGTAAGGCGGCAAGGGCTGCTCAGCGCACGGGTTGGTCGCCGCAATCGTCTCGCAGTAGCCCAGGTTGTTGTCGTTGTTGATGCGGTCCAGGAACAGCACCCCCGGCTCGGCATGGTCGTAGGTGCTGCGCATGATCAGGTCCCACAGCGCGCGGGCCGGCTGGCTGCGGTAGACCCACTGACCGTCGGCGCGGCGATGCGCGCCCGCAGCTTTGATCGCCGGACCGGGCTCGGCCTTGTGGATCAGCTCGAACTCGGCGTCGGCCTGCACCGCCTGCATGAAGACATCGGTGATACCGACCGAGATGTTGAAGTTGCGCAGGTCGCCTGAATCCTTGGCGCGGATGAATTTTTCAACGTCCGGGTGGTCACAGCGCAGCACCGCCATCTGGGCCCCACGCCGGCTGCCGGCGCTCTCGACCGTCTCGCAGCTGCGGTCGAACACCCGCATGTAGCTGACCGGGCCCGAAGCGCTGGACTGGGTGGGCGCCACCCAGGCGCCGGCCGGCCGGATGCGGGAGAAATCGTAGCCCACGCCCCCACCGCGCCGCATGGTCTCGGCCGCCTCGGTCAGGGCGGTGTAGATGCCCGCAAAACCTTCTTCGGGCTGCGAGATCGAGTCACCCACCGG
>JBBRZR010000275.1:0-6911 GCA_038236495.1 Burkholderiales bacterium | reverse complement strand
GATCCGGTCTTTGGTGGTCATGGCGCGGCGATGAAACACTGCGCCCTAAAAAGGAATGTCGTCGTCCATGTCGTCGAAACCGGTGCTGGACTTGGGTGCAGCACGCGCAGCGGGCGCGGCTGCCGGGGCACGCGGCGGTGCGGCGCGCGGCGCTGGCGCGGCACGGCGGGGTGCATCGGACTGGCCGGCGTCGGCGCCGCCGTAGCCGCCCTGGTCTTCACCGCGAGCCCCGCCCCCACCGCCGCTGTCTTCACGGCTGCCCAGCAGCTGCATCTGGTCGGCATAGATCTCGGTGGTGTATTTTTCGACGCCGTCCTTGTCGGTCCATTTGCGGGTTTTGAGGCGGCCCTCGACGTAGACCGGCCGGCCTTTTTTCAGGTACTCACCGGCAATCTCAGCCAGGCGGTCATTGAAGACGACGCGGTGCCATTCGGTCTCCTCCTGGCGCTCACCGGTTTCTTTGTTCTTCCAGTTGCGGGTGGTGGCGATGCCGACGGTGCACCAGGCGCTGCCGCTGGGGTTGTAGCGCACCTCGGGATCACGCCCCAGGTTGCCGATGAGGATGACTTTGTTGACCGATGCCATGGGGGCTCCTTGCTGAAACGGGGGGGGTGTGCGGGGCGCGGGGCGGGATTGTCCGCCGCCGTCCCATGATACCGAGCAGGCGGGCGATGACATCACCCGCCCGGGGGTGCCGGGCCCACCCGAAACGGGGGCGGCCGGCCGTTGGCGGCCGACGTTCAGCCGGCGACGCTCAGGCGCCGCCCCTCAGTGGCCTACTGCCCATCGCCGACCGTCAACCACCCAGCGCCTTGTACAGCGCCACCCGGTTGTTCAGCTCGGCCAGGCGCACCTGCACCACCGCCTGCTCGGCGGCAAACAGCGAGCGCTGGGCGTCGAGTTGCTCCAGCACGCTGGCCGCACCGACGCTGGCCTTGAGCTCGACCAGGCGGGCGGTGTCGCGGGCGGCGTCGCGCTGCTGGCGTTGCGCGATGGCCTGCGCGCGCCAGGTGGCCAGGCCGGCCAGACCGTCGGCCGTGTCGCGGAAGGCCGACTGGATGGCGCGCTCGTACTGCGCCTGGGCGATCTGCTGCGCGGCCTCGGCCGACGCCACGTTGGCCTGGCGCCGGCCGGCGTCGAACACGGTGATCAGCGCATTGGCCGCGAGCGTGTAGACAAAAGCGCCGCTGTTGAACAGGCCCGCCAGCTGGCTGGACCCGACGCCGCCCTGGCCGGTCAGCGACAGCGTGGGCCAGAAGGCCGCGCGCGCCGCGCCGATGTTGGCTTGCGCGGCCCGCATCGTTTGCTCGGCGGCGATCACATCGGGCCGGCGCAGCAGCACCGCCGACGACAGGCCAGCCGGCACCTCGGCCAGCCAGCGCTCGTCGGCCAGGGCCGAGGCCAGTGGTGGCGGGGTGGTGGTGGCGGTTGGCGGGGTGGCCGTGGTGGCGGGCGGGGTGGTGGGCGGGGTGGCGGCGGTCGTGGCGGTTGGTGTCGCAACGGTGCCCAGGGCCGTCACCGGCTGGCCCAGCAGCAGCGCCAGGGTGTTCAGGTCCTGCGACTGCTGGCGGGTGAACTGCGCCAGCGCGACCTGGCCCTGGGCTGTCAGGGTCTGCTGGGCTTGCAGATCCAGCAGCGATACGGCGCCGGCGGACTCCCGCAGTTTTGTCAGCTTCAGCGTCTGCTCGCGGCTGTCCAGTGATTGGCGCGCCAGGGCCAGCAGCTCGTCGTCGGCCTGCAGCGCCAGCCCGGCCTGCACCACCGCGGCCACCAGGGTCAGCTCGGCAGCCTGGCGGCCGGCCTCGGTGGACAGCAGCTGGGCGCGGGCGGCGTCGTTGAGGTTGGCCAGGCGGCCAAACAGGTCGATCTCCCAGGTGCTGAGCGTCAGCCCGGCGGTCAGCGTGGTGGCCTCGTTGCCCTTGCCGTTGGGCGCGCGCACGGCGTTGAGGCCGGCGCCGAGGGTGGGCAGGCGGTTGGCCTCGGTCGCGGTGAGCTGGGCCTGCGCGCGCTGCACGCTCAGCATCGCCACCCGCAGGTCGCGGTTGTTCGTCAGCGCCAGCTCGACCCAGGCGACCAGGCGCGGCTCGCGCACCCAGTCGCGCCAGGCAGCGGGCGGCAGCTCGGCCGGTGCGCCGGCGCCCACCGGCAAGGTGGCCGGCACGCCGGCCTGCTGCAGCAACTGGTCGGTGGGCGTTGTGGCGCCGGGGCCGGGGCTGGCGCAGCCGGCCAGCAACATCACCAGGCTGGCGGCGGCGGCCGCCAAGGGGGCCAATCTGGCCAATGTTGCCAAGCGGGTCAATCGGGTCAATCGGGTCAATCGGGGCCGCGCGTTGCGGCGCAGGCGGTGGTTGAAGGCGGCGCTCATGCCTGACCCCCATCCACCGGGCCACCGGCCGGCTTGCGCACCGCATGTGGTACCGGCGATGGCGGCCTGGGCGGCGCTATCGACTGGCTGTGCGGCGCCACGCGCTTGACCGGCACGATCCGGCGCACCACCACATAAAACACCGGCACAAAAAACACCGCCAGCACGGTGGCGGTGATCATGCCGCCCATCACGCCGGTGCCGATGGCGCGCTGGCTGGCCGAGCCGGCGCCGGTGGACAGCGCCAGCGGCAGCACGCCCAGGATGAAGGCCAGCGAGGTCATCAGGATCGGCCGGAACCGCAGCTTGCAGGCCAGCAGCGTGGCGTCGATCAGCGCCATGCCCTCGGCTTGCAGGTCCTTGGCAAATTCGATGATCAGGATGGCGTTTTTGGCCGACAGACCGATCACCGTGATCAGGCCGACCTTGAAGTACACGTCGTTGGGCATGTCACGCAGCGACACCCCCAGCAGCGCGCCCAGCACGCCCAGCGGCACCACCAGCAGCACGGCCACCGGGATGGCCCAGCTCTCGTACAGCGCGGCCAGGCACAAGAACACCGCCAACATCGAAAACGCCAACAGGATGCCGGCCTGCGAGCCCGAGAGTTTTTCCTCGCGCGACTGGCCGGTCCACTCGAAGCCGAAGCCCGGCGGCAGCTTGGCGGCCAGCGCCTCCATCTCGTCCATCGCCTCGCCGGTGGACCGGCCGGGTGCGGCGTCGCCGGCCAGGCGCATCGCCGAGTAGCCGTTGTAGCGGGTGGTCTGCATCGGGCCGTTGATCCAGCGGGTGGTGGCAAAGGTGGACAAGGGCACCAGCTGGCCGCGGTTGTTGGGCACCTGCAGCTTGAGCACGTCGTCCGGCGCCATGCGCGCGGTGGCGTCGGCCTGCACCACCACCCGCTGCAGCCGGCCCTTGCTGGGGAAGTCGTTGATGTAGCTCGACCCGACCGCGGTGGACAGCAGCGCGTTGACGGCATCGAAGCTCACGCCCTGGGCGTAGGCGCGCTCGCGGTCGATGTCGATCTGCAGCTGTGGCGCGTCCTCCAGCCCGTCGGGCCGCACACCGGCCAGCAGCTTGCTGCCGCGGGCCATGCCCAGCAGCTGGTTGCGCGCGGCCAGCAGCGCGACGTGGCCCAAACCGCCGCGGTCTTGCAGCCGGAAGTTGAAGCCGGTGGCCGTGCCCAGCTCGGGGATGGGCGGCGGGCTGAGCGGGAACACAAACGCGTCGCGGATGCCCATCATCGCGCCAAAGGCCCGGCCGGCCAGCGCCTGCGCCGAGTGCTCCTTGCCCTTGCGCTCGTCCCAGTCCTTGAGCGGCACGAACACCAGGCCCGAGTTCTGGCCCTGGCCCGAGAAGCTGAAGCCCAGCACCGCCACGACCTGGTCAACCTCGGGCTGCTTCATGAAGAAGCCCTCGACCTGCTGCATCACCGCCGTGGTGCGCTCCAGCGTGGCGCCGGCCGGCAGCTGCACATTGACGATCAGGTAGCCCTGGTCCTCGTTGGGCAGAAACGACGTCGGCAGCCGCACATACAGCCAGCCCACCACCGCCACCACCACGCCGAAGGCCAGCATCCAGCGCCCGGCGCGTTTGAGCACCCGGGCGGCCAGGCTCTCGTAGCCGGTGGCGGTGCGCTTGAAGCCGCGGTTGAACAGGCTGAAAAACCCGCCGCGCTCATGGTGGCCGGCCGGGATCGGCTTCAAGAAACTGGCGCACAGCGCCGGCGTCAAGGTCAGCGCCAGGAAGGCCGAGAACAGGATGGCCGACACCATCGTCAGCGAAAACTGGCGGTAGATGCTGCCCACCGCGCCGGCAAAAAACGCCATCGGCACAAACACGCTGACCAGCACCACGGTGATGCCGATCACGGCACCCGTGATCTGGCCCATCGCCTTGCGCGTGGCCTCGCGCGGGCTCAGGCCCTCGTCGGCCATCAGGCGCTCGACGTTCTCGACCACCACGATGGCGTCGTCCACCAGGATGCCGATGGCCAGCACCATGCCGAACAAGGTCAGCACATTGATCGAATAGCCCAGCATCAGCAGCACGCTGAAGCTGCCCAGCAGCGCCACCGGCACCACGATGGTCGGGATCAGCGTGTAGCGCAGGTTCTGCAAGAAGATCAGCATCACCAAGAACACCAGCGCGATCGCCTCGGCCAGGGTCTCGACCACCTGCTTGATCGAGATGCGCACGAACTTGGAGCTGTCGTACGGCACCTTGTAGTCCATGCCCGGCGGAAAGTAGGCCTTGAGCTGCTTCATGCGGGCCTTGACCGCGTCGGCCGTAGCCAGTGCATTGCCGCTGGGCGACAGCTGCACGCCCACGCCGGCGGCGGGTTGGCCGTTCAGGCGCTGGAAGCTGCCGTAGCCCTGGCCGCCCAGCTCGATGCGCGCCACGTCGCGCAGCCTCACCGTCGAGCCGTCGGCATTGGCGCGCAGCACCACCGCGCCAAACTGCGCCGGGTTGGCCAGCTGGCCGTTGACCACGATGGTGGCACTCATCGCCTGGCCGGGGATGCCGGGCACGTCGCCCAGGTTGCCGGCCGAGACCTGCGCGTTCTGCGCCCGGATGGCGGCGTTGACATCGGCGGGCGCCAGGCCGAAGGACACCAGCTTGGCGGGATCGAGCCAGATGCGCATCGCGCGCTCGGTGCCGAACAGCTGGGCCTGGCCGACGCCGGGCACGCGCTGCAGCTCGGGCTGGATGTAGCGGGCGATGTAGTCGCCCAGCGCGATCGGGTCGTCCGCCGGGTTGGTGGACGTCAGCGAGACGAACAACAGAAAGTTGGAGCGCGCCTTGTCGATGCGCACGCCCTGCTGCACCACCGCGCTGGGCAGGCGCGGGGTGGCCCGGCTGAGCCGGTTTTGCAGCTCGACCTGGGCCAGGTCGATGTTGGTGCCGGTCTCAAAGGTGGCGGTGATCGAGCCCGAGCCGTTGGCCTGGGCGATCGACTCGACATAGATCATGCCGGCCGTGCCGTTGAGCTCCTGCTCGATGACCGACAGCACGCTGTCCTCCAGCACCTGGGCCGACGCGCCGGGGTAGCCGACGCTGACGACGATGGAGGGCGGTGCGACCGAGGGGTATTGCGCCACCGGCAGCTTGTTGATGGCGGCCGCACCCAGCAGGGCGATGAACAGCGCGATGACCCAGGCAAAGATCGGCCTGTCGATGAAAAATCCGGACAGCATCGGGGCGCTCCGGGCTCAGCGGCTGGCAGCCGACGCGGGCGCCGGGGCGGCGGCTGACGCGGCCGCAGGGGCCGGGGCGGCAGCGGGGGTATTGGCTTGTCCGGCAGTGGCTTGCCCAGCATTGGCTTGTCCAGCGTTACCCGGTCCACCCTTGCCGGGTGGCGACCACGGCACTGGATTGACCGGCGTGCCGGGCGGCACCATCGCCAGCTTCTGCACGCCGTCCACGATCACCCGCTCACCGGCGGCCAGGCCGCTCTGCACCACCCAGTCGTTGCCCAGGCCGCTGCCGATGACGATCTTGCGCGGCGTGGGCTTGTTGTCCGCACCCACCACCAGCACGCTGTCGCCGCCGGGGCCGCGGGTGACCGCCTGCTGCGGCAGGCGGATCGCCTGCTCGCTGGTAGCCTGCACCAGCCGCACCCGCACAAACAGGCCGGGCAGCAGCACGTCCTTGGGGTTGGGCAGCTCGGCGCGCAGATTCACCTGGCCGGTGGCGGCGTCCACCGTCGGGTCGGCAAACAGCAGCTTGGCCGGCAGCGGGTACTCGCTACCGTCGTCCAGCAGCACCCGCAATTCGGCCGCCGCACCGGCGCCTGCGCGCTTGAGCTTGCCCGAATCAAAGGCCCGGCGCAGCCGCAAGGCCTCGGCTGCCGACTGGGTGAAGTTGACGTACAGCGGGTGGGTTTGCTGGATCACGGCCAGCTGGGTGGCCTCGCCCTGGCCCACCAGCGCACCTTCGGTTACCAGCGAGCGGCCGATGCGGCCGGCAATCGGCGCCTTGACCGACGCGTAATCGAGGTTGATGTGCGCGGTCTGCACTGCCGCGCGGGCGGTGGCGGCGTCGGCCTTGGCCACGGCCAGCGTGGTTTGTGTCACCAGCCACTCTTGGGCGCTGATCGCCTTGGCGTCGGCCAGCGGCTGGTTGCGCTGCACCTGGGCCTGGGCCTGGGCGACATTGGCGTCGGCCCGGGCGACAGCGGCCTCGGCGCTGGCCAGCGTGGCGCGGTAGGGCGCCGCGTCCAGCTGGAACAGCGGCTGGCCGGCGCGCACGGCCGAACCTTCGGTGAACAGGCGTTTTTCAACGATGCCCGGCACCCGCGCCCGCACTTGCGCCACGCGCCAGGCCTCCAGCCGGCCCGGCAACTCGACGCTGAGCGAGACATCGCCCGGCTGCACCGTGATCACGCCCACGGTGGGGCCGGGCATGCCGCCACCGGGTGGGCCGGCGGGTTGGCCGGGTGGGCCGGCGGGTTGGCCGGGCGGTCCGGCGGGCTTGGCGCCGGCGTCTGCAGCGCTGCCGGCCTGCGGGCCGCAGCCGGCTAGGGCCAGCAGCAGGGTGACAAGCG
>JBBRZR010000274.1:0-6918 GCA_038236495.1 Burkholderiales bacterium | reverse complement strand
GTGGCCGGCAAGTCGGTGGCCACGGTCGAAAGCCTGTCGCGCAACAACACCCACCCGCTGCAAAAAGCCTGGATCAAGCACGACGTGCCGCAGTGCGGCTACTGCCAGAGCGGCCAGTTGATGAGCGCGGCCGCCTTGCTGAGCAAAAACAAGAACCCCAGCGACAACGAGATCGACCAGGCCATGAGCGGCAACCTGTGCCGCTGCGGCACCTACGTGCGGGTGCGCGCCGCGATCAAGACCGCTGCCGCTGAAGTGCGCGGCGTGAAGGCGTAACGTGAACAACACGGAATCCACCATGACCGAATCCACCCCCCCCAGCGCTGAGCAATCCGAGGCCGTCGCGGTCTCGCGTCGCGGCTTCATGCAAGGATCGGCTGCCGTCACCGGCGGGCTGATGCTGGGCGTGACCCTGCCGCTGGCCGGTCCGGCCCAGGCCGCCGGCACGCTGTACACGCCCAATGCCTTCGTGCATATCGCCGACGACAACACCATCACCCTGATCTCGGCCCGCGCCGAGATGGGGCAGGGTGTCTACACCTCGATGCCGATGCTGATTGCCGAAGAGCTCAACGTCGACATCAAGAAGATCAAGGTCGCGTTTGCGCCCCCGGGCAAGGTCTACGGCAATGCGCTGATCTTCGGCCTGCAGCTCACCGGCGGTTCGACCTCGGTGCGTGAAGGCTGGGAGAAGCTGCGCATCGCCGGTGCCCAGACCCGCATGATGCTGATCACCGCCGCTGCCCAGCAGTGGGGCGTGGACGCCAGCACGCTCAAGGCGGTGGATGGCCATGTGCTGGGCGCCAACGGCAAGATCGCGACCTACGGCAGCCTGGCCGCCGCGGCGTCCAAGCTGACACCACCCGAGAAGGTGGCGCTGAAAGACCCGAGCGAGTTCCGCATCGTCGGCAAGCGCACCACCCGGTTGGACACGCCCGCCAAGGTCAACGGCACGGCCATCTTCGGCATGGACGTCAAGCTGCCCGGCATGGTCTACGCCACGATAGAGATGTGCCCGGTGATCGGCGGTACGGTCAAGAGCTTCGACGCCGCCCGCGCCAAGACCATGCCGGGTGTGGTGGACGTGGTGCAGATCCCCGACGGCATTGCCGTGGTGGCCAGCACCTACTGGCAGGCCCGCAAGGCCCGCGAGACACTGTCCATCGTCTGGGACGAAGGCGCCAACGCCAACCTGACCACCCAGGCCATGTTCGACGGCACCCGTGCGGCGGCCACCGCAGGCAAGGGCGCGATCCCGGTGCGCCCGGCGGTGGGCGATGCCGACGACGGCATCAAGCGCGCCGCCAACGTGGTGCGCGCCGAGTACCTGTCGCAGACCGTCACCCACTCGCCGATGGAGCCGATGAACTTCACCGCCCATGTCGACAACGGCAAGGTCCTGCTGATCGGGCCTACCCAATGGCCAGACGCCGCACAGGGCGCCGTGGCCAAGGTGCTGGGCCTCAAACCCGAGGACGTGGCCTTGCAGTCCACCTTCCTGGGGGGCGGCTTTGGCCGGCGCATCGACATCGACTTCATCATCCAGGCAGCGCAGATCAGCGCCGCCGTCAAGAAGCCGGTCAAGCTGATCTGGTCGCGTGAAGACGACATGACCCACGACTTCTACCGGCCGATGGCGGTGCTGCAACTGGCCGCATCGCTGGGCGCGGACGGCAAACCGCTGGCGATGACCTTCCGGAGCGCGTCGCAATCGGTCACCGGGCGCATCTTCGGCCTGCCGGCCGAGGCACCGGATGCGCTGATGACCGAGGCGGCGGTGGCGGGCTACAACATCCCGGCCACACGCCACGATGTGGTCAAGCACGACGCCGGCCTGCGCGTGGGCTACTGGCGTGCGGTCAGCCACAACATGAACGCCTTTGCCAACGAGACCTTCATCGACGAGCTGGCCGCCGCCGCCAAGCAAGACCCGGTGGCCTACCGCATGTCGCTGCTGCAGGGGCAGCCGCGGTTTCTGAACGTGCTGAAACTGGCGGCCGACAAGGCGGGTTGGGCCACACCCGCCGCGGCGGGCCGCTCGCGCGGCGTGGCGCTGATGGAGGGCTACGACACCTACATGGCGCAGGTGGCCGAGATCTCGATGGTGGGCGGCGAGCCCAAGGTACACCGCGTCACCGTGGTGGCCGACCTGGGCCGCATGGTCAACCCCGACACGGTGGAGGCGCAGATCCAGTCGTCGATCATCTTCGGGCTCAGCGCCGCGCTGTGGGGCGAGATCACGGTGGACAAGGGCCGGGTGCAACAGGCCAACTTCAACACCTACCGGATCATGCGCAACAACGAGGTGCCGCAGATCGACATCGTGCTGGTCGACAGCACCGAAAAGCCAGGCGGCATCGGTGAGCCGGCCACGGCGCTGATCGGTCCGGCGGTGGGCAACGCGATGTTTGCCGGCACCGGCAAGCGGATCCGGCGCATGCCGTTCACGGCGGAGTACATCCAGAAGGCCTGATCGCCAGGGCAAAACGGCAAAGTCGGCCCGATGTCGGGCCGGCCCAGCCCGGTGGGCATGCGGCTGCAAGGCTGCATGCCCACTGTGCATTTCGGGGCGCACCCCAGCGCCGGGTCACCGGCATGCGCCTGAGACAATCCCGGTATGAGTGAATGGTCGGTGCCGGGCTTGTTGGTCCTGAATGCAGTGGTGCTGGTCGCAGTCGTGGTCTTGTTGCTCGGGTTGGTGCTGCGCCGGGGCGATCCGGCGGCCCAGCGTGACCAGGCTGAACGTCTGGCCCGCGAGCAGCGCAGCGAGCAGCAGGACAGCGCACGTGCCACCCGCCAAGAGCTGGCCGGCGCCCTGACGCTGTTCCAGCAAGCCCTGCTGGCCCAGTCCGGCGATGTGGCGCGCACGCAAAACGAGCAAATCGATTCGTTCCGCACCCAGCTGGCCGCCCTGCAGCAGCAATTGACCCAGTCGCTGCAACAGGCCGCCAGCCAGGGTGTGCAGCAGGCCCAGACTGCGCGTGAGGCCCAGGACGCCGCGTTGCAGCGCTTTGGCAGCGCGCTGGCCGAGCAGTTGCAATCGCTCAGCCTGAGCAACGCCCAGCGCCTGGCCGAGGTGCGGCAAACCGTCGACGAGCGCCTGGCCGCGCTGCAGCAGGGCAACGAGGCCAAGCTGGAGCAGATGCGGGCGACGGTGGACGAAAAACTGCACGCCACGCTGGAGCAGCGCCTGGGCGAGAGCTTCAAGCAGGTGGCCGAACGCCTGGAGCAGGTGCACCAGGGCCTGGGCGACATGCGCAATCTGGCCCGCGATGTCGGGTCGCTGAACCGGGTGCTGAGCAACGTCAAATCGCGCGGCATCTATGGCGAGGTGCAACTGGCCGGCCTGCTGGAGCAGGTGCTGACGCCCGAGCAGTACGCCGCCAATGTCGAGACCGTGCCCGGCAGCGGCGCCCGGGTCGAGTTTGCGATCCGGCTGCCGGGCCGGGCCGGGCCGTCATCAAGCGGCGGCGCACCGATCTGGCTGCCGATCGACGCCAAGTTTCCGCGTGAGGACTACGAGCGCATGCTCGATGCGCAAGAGCGTGCCGACGCGCCGGCGGTCGAGGCCGCGGCCAGGGCGCTGGAGCTGCGTCTCAAGTCGGAGGCCCGCAGCATCCGCGAGAAGTACATCGCCGCGCCGTTCACCACCGACTTCGGCATCCTGTTCCTGCCGACCGAAAGCCTGTACGCCGAGGCGCTGCGCCGGCCCGGCCTGGTCGAGACGCTGCAGCGGGAGCACCGCATCTCGCTGGCCGGCCCGACCACGCTGCTGGCCACCTTGACCAGCCTGCAGATGGGCTTTCGCACGCTGGCGCTGGAGCAGCGCAGCGCCGAGGTCTGGCAGGTGCTGGGCGCGGTCAAAACCGAGTTTGGCAAGTTTGGCGAGGTGCTGGCGCGCACCAAGAAAAAGCTGGACGAGGCCAGCCACAGCATCGACCAGGCCAGCGTGCGCACCCGGGCCATGGCGCGCCAGCTGCGTGATGTGGAATCGCTGCCCGAGCATGGCGGCACCTTGGCGCTTCTGCCAGACCTGCAGCCCGACCTGACGCCCGACCTGGCGCCCGACTTGCAGTCCGACCTGGCGCCGGGCCTGGACGACATCACTTGAGCCCGCCCGAGAGGTCCGGACCACCGGCCAGCACCCACACCAGCGCCTTGCCGCTGTCGACCCAGGCACTGCCGCTGCTGATCGTCGGCCAGATCGCGCTACACGGCGCGATGGCCGGCCAGCGTATGGCGGCTCCGCTGCAGGCCCTCAATGCCGGCCACAGTGCCTGGGCGGTGGGCGTGCTGCTGGCGCTGTTTGCCGCGTTGCCGGTGCTCACCGCGATGGGGGCCGGCCGCATGGCCGACCGTCACGGCTACCACCGTCCGGTGCGGCTGGCGGTGGCGCTGGTCATGTCCGGCGCCGCCTGTGCGCTGGTGGGCTGCTGGCTGCCGGGCTGGTGGCAGTTCGGGCTGAACTGCGTTGGGGCAGCGGCCTCGGGCGTGGGCACCAATGTCGCGCTGATCGCGATCCAGCGCAGCGCGGGGCTGATGGTCCGCACGTCCACCGAGCGGGTGCGGGTGTTCAGCTGGCTGGGCATGGCGCCGTCACTGGCCAACGTGGTGGGGCCGGTAGCCGCGGGCTTCATGATCGACGCCGCGGGCTATGCGGCGGCGTACACGCTGCTGATGCTGATGCCACTGGTGTCACTGGCCGTGGCGCGGCGCGTGCCTGCGCAGGCCGGGCCGGTGGCCGCGCCACGCCGCGATGCTGGCAGCAGCCGTTGGGATCTGCTGGCCACGCCCGGGCTGAAACGGCTGCTGTTTGTCAACTGGCTGCTGTCGGCCAGCTGGGACGTGCACAGCTTTGCGGTGCCGGTGCTGGGCCACGCCCGCGGCTACAGCGCGTCCACCATCGGCCTGGTGTTGGGCACCTTCACCGCCGCGGTGACGGCGGTTCGGTTTGCGATCCCGCTGCTGGCGCACCGCCTGAGCGAGGTGGTGGTGCTGCGCACCGCGATGCTGCTGACCGGTGTGGTGTTTGCGCTCTACCCGTTTGCGGTCACGCCCTGGCTGATGGGCGGCTGCGCGCTGCTGCTGGGGCTGACGCTGGGCGCCGTGCAGCCGATGATCATGAGCACGCTGCACCACCTGACGCCGGTCAACCGGCACGGCGAGGCGATTGCGTTCCGCTCGATGGCGATCAACTTCTCCAGCAGCGTGATGCCGCTGGTGTTCGGCGCGGCCGGCACGGCCTTGGGGCCAGGCGTGCTGTTCTGGGCGATGGGTGCTGCGGTGGGCGGCGGCAGCTGGGCGGCGCGCGGGCTGAGCAAGGTGTTTGCGAGCGATCCGCCGCCTTGAGCGCAGGCGCTGGCCGCCCTAAGCAGATCAGCAGCAGGTCAGCAGCAGGTCAGAAGCGGATACCGGCCGATGCTGCCGGTGCGGCTTGGGGTGCAGCGACCTGCGCCGCCTCCGTGGGCGTGACGGGCGCAGCCGGTGCGCGTGCCACCAGCGGCGCAACGGCCGGCAGCTGGTAGCCCTTGGGCAGCCTGGATTCACGCGGGTAGCCCGCCAGGTCCAACGTGCTCTGCCAATCGGCCTCCAGGAAGCCGCGCAGCGCCTGCGCACCCACCGTCAGTGCCGGCACGCTGCGCCCGCTGGTCAGGCGCTGCAGCGCGGCAATGTCATCGTCGCTGCTGACCAATTTTTCGCTGTAGGGCACACCGCGCAGTTGCAGCAGCTTGCGGCCACTCTCGCACGGCGCGCAGTCGGTGCTGGTGTAGAGCGTGACCGGGAAGCGCGCCACCACCGGCCGCAAATCCGCCGGCAACGTGCCGCCCGGCTGGCCGGTGGCCGGCCCGGCCGGGCTGCCATCGCGCCGCAAGGGCTGCACCTGCACGCCGGGGTCGGTGACCGGCCGGTCGGTGTAGGTGACCTTGCCATCGGGCGTCACCACCTTGTACTGGGCCCATGCGGTCACAGCGGCCAACGGGCACAGCAACAAGACCAAAAGCGCAGCCGTCGCACGGGAGGGGTTCATGGCCCGGAATCTAGCCCAAATGGGGGTCACTGACGGCATGAAAAGCATGGGTTTCCCGCTCAGGCCATGCCTTGGTGCCGCAACAAGGCGTCGATGCGGGGCTCGCGGCCGCGGAAGGCCTTGAAACTGTCCATCGCCGGGCGGCTGCCACCGGCCTCCAGGATCTCGCGCCGGAAGCGCTGGCCGACCTCGGGGTTGAACACCCCTTGTTCTTCAAACGCCGCAAAGGCGTCAGCCGACAGCACCTCGGCCCATTTGTAGCTGTAGTAGCCGGCCGAGTAACCGCCGGCAAAGATGTGCGAGAAGGTGTGCTGGAAACGGTTGAAGTCAGGCGGCGGGTTGACGCTGACCTCGGCGCGCACCGCGTCGATCACCGCCTGCACCTGGCTGGCGGCGTCAGTCTGGGTGTGGATGCGCATGTCGAACAGCGAAAACTCGATCTGGCGCAGCGTCTGCAGGCCGCTCTGGAAGTTGCGCGCCGCCAGCATGCGGTCGAACAACTCGCGCGGCAACGGCTCGCCGGTGTCGACATGGGCAGTCAGCTTGGACAGCACGCTCCACTCCCAGCAGAAGTTCTCCATGAACTGGCTGGGCAACTCCACCGCGTCCCACTCGACGCCGTTGATGCCGGCCACCGCCAGCTCGTCGACCCGGGTCAGCAGGTGGTGCAGGCCGTGCCCGAACTCGTGGAACAGGGTGATGACGTCGTCGTGCGTGAGCAGCGCGGGCTTGTCCTGCCCGTCGACCCGGCCGACGGGTGAGGCGAAGTTGCACACCAGGTGGGCCACCGGCGTCTGGGTTGCGCCGTCGGGGGTGTCGGGCCGGCTCCAGCGGCCGCGCACGCCGTCCATCCAGGCGCCGGGCCGCTTGCCGGCTCGGGCGTAGGGGTC
>JBBRZR010000273.1:0-6996 GCA_038236495.1 Burkholderiales bacterium | reverse complement strand
GCAGTTTGATGCCGCGCTGGGTGTGCGCAAGCTCTGCGGGCTGCTCAAGGTGGCTTCGCTGCAGGGCTTCAACGCCCAGGACCTGCCGGTGGCGCAAGCCGCCGCAGCCGCGCTGCTGAGCTTTGCCGAGCACACCCAGGGCCAGGCACTGGCCCACGTCGCCACGCTGGACGTGGCTCGCGCCAGCAGCCTGATCGACCTGCCGCCCGCCACCCACCGCAACCTGGAGCTGACGCAGACCCTGCGCGGCGAGCCCAGCCCCACCCTGCTGTCGCTGCTGGACAGTTGCAAGACCGGCATGGGCAGCCGCTTGCTGCGCCACTGGCTGACCCATCCGCAGCGCCAGCGCAACGTCGCCAGCGCCCGCCACGACGCCATCGCCGCGCTGACCGGCCACGGTGCCGAGCCACTGCGCCAGGTGCTGCGCCAGATCAGCGATGTCGAGCGCATCACCGCCCGGCTGTCGCTGCGCCAGATCCGGCCACGAGAACTGAGCGGCCTGCGCGCCACGCTGCAGGTGTTGCCAGCCTTGCGGGGCACGTTGCCGCCCGAGGCCGAGGCCGAAGCCGACAACCCGACCGACACCGCCGCCGCATCGACGCCCACCCCGCCAACGCTGCTGGCCGGTTATGCCCAGGCCCTGAGCCCGCCCGCCGCACTGCAAACCCTGCTGCAAGCCGCCGTGGCCGACGAGCCCGCCGTGCTGCTGCGCGACGGCGGGGTGATTGCCACCGGTTTTGACGCTGAGCTCGACGAGTTGCGCGGCATCGGCCAGAACTGCGACGCCTACCTGCTGGCGCTGGAAACCCGCGAGCGCACCCGTACCGGCATCAACAACCTGCGGGTGCAGTTCAACCGGGTGCACGGCTTCTACATCGAGGTCACCGCCGGCCAGGCGGGCAAGGTGCCGGCCGACTACCAGCGCCGCCAGACGCTGAAAAACGCCGAGCGCTTCATCACGCCCGAACTCAAGACCTTCGAGGACAAGGCGCTGTCGGCCCAGGACCGGGCGCTGGCCCGCGAGAAGTGGCTGTTCGAGCAACTGCTGGACCAGCTGCAGACCTTTTTGCCCGAACTGGGCCGGCTGGCCCGCGCCCTGGCCGGGCTGGACGCGCTGGCCGCGCTGACCGAGCGCGCCGGCACGTTGGGCTGGTGCCGGCCACGCTTTGTTGCGCAGCCCTGCATCGACATTCAACAAGGCCGGCACCCGGTGGTGCAAGCCCGGCTGGCCGAGACCGGCGGCGGCGGCCAGGGCGCCGACTTCATCGCCAACGATTGCCGGCTAGACGCCCGCACCCGCCTGTTGATCATCACCGGGCCCAACATGGGTGGCAAAAGCACCTACATGCGGCAGGTGGCGCTGATCGTGCTGTTGGCCAGCATGGGCTCGTACGTGCCGGCCAGCACCTGCACGCTGGGGCCTATCGATGCCATCCACACCCGCATCGGCGCGGCCGACGACCTGGTCAACGCGCAATCGACCTTCATGCTGGAGATGACCGAGGCCGCCGCCATCGTGCATTCGGCCACCGAGCACTCGCTGGTGCTGATGGACGAGATCGGCCGGGGCACCAGCACCTTTGACGGCCTGGCGCTGGCTGGCGCCATCGCTTCGCAACTGCACGACAAGAACCGCGCCTTCACGCTGTTTGCCACGCATTACTTCGAGCTGACCGACTTTCCGGCGCGGCATGACCGGGCCATCAACCTGCATGTCTCGGCGGTTGAAAGTGGCCACGACATCGTCTTTCTGCATGCGATCGAGCCCGGCCCGGCCAGCCGAAGTTACGGCGTGCAGGTGGCCAAGCTGGCCGGCATGCCCGCGGGTCTGGTGCGCCAGGCCCGCGCCACGCTCGAGGCGCTGGAGGCCAAGTCGCGCGCCGGTGATGCCCAGGTCGATCTGTTTGCCGCGCCGCCCGCGCCCGCTCAGCCGCCCGAACCCTCGGCGGTAGAGGCGGCGCTGGCCGGGATCAACCCCGACGCCCTGACCCCGCGTGAAGCGCTGGATGCGCTGTACCGCCTGAAATCACTGCAACCTTGATCCGTCCACCCCAAGCCCAATCCAAGCCCACCCCATGACCTACTGCATCGGCATCCGCCTCAACGCCGGCCTCGTCTTCCTGTCCGATTCGCGCACCAACGCCGGCATCGACCAGATCAGCACCTTCCGAAAGATGATCGTCTACGAGCGCGCCGACGACCGCTTCATGGTGCTGCTGTCGGCCGGCAACCTCTCCATCAGCCAAAGCGTGCGCGAGATCCTGCAACTCGAAAAGATCGACCGCGGCCCCGACCTGCCGGCGCTCACCATCTGGAACGCCGAGAGCATGTTCGACGCGGTGCGGGTGCTGGGCAGCGCGGTGCGCCGGGTCTACCAGCAAGACGGCCCCAGCCTCAAGGCCGCCGGCATCGACTTCAATGCGTCGATGATCTTCGGCGGCCAGATCAAGGGCGAGGCGATGCGCATGTTCATGGTCTATTCGGCCGGCAACTTTATTGAGGCCACCCGCGAGACCTGTTTCTTCCAGGTCGGCGAAAGCAAGTACGGCAAGCCCATCCTCGACCGGGTGCTGACCCCCACCACGCCGCTGGACGAGGCCGCCAAGTGCGCGCTGGTGTCGATGGATTCCACGCTCAAGTCCAACCTGAGCGTGGGCCTGCCGCTGGATTTGCTGGTCTACCGCGAGGGCAGGTTCCAGAGTGACCAGATCGTCTGCATCGATGAGCAGAACCCCTACTTCCAGATGATCCACAGCACCTGGGGTCAGCGCCTGCGTGAGGTGTTCGAGGGCATTGCCGACCCGGTCTGGGACGGCCGCGCCACCGCGCAACCGCTGCTCTCCGCCCTGTCGCGCTACGAGCCGCTGCGCAAGATCAGCCGGCCGGAAGAACGGGTGGTCTGACGGCCTCTTGAGGACCGGCAACACGCAACGCCCAAGCCGCGCTGCCGCAGGCCGCCAGCACCAGCATTGCCCAGCCCCAGCCGTGCAGCGGCGACACGGCCACCATCGCCAGGCCCAGACCCAGGCGCAGCACTTCAAGCCGGCGGGCAGCCAGGCCCCGCTCGGTGAGCCGGGACAACGCGGCCAGCTGCAGCACGATCACCGCGGCATAGGTCAGCCCGGCCACCCAGCCCAACTGCGGCGCGATCGCCAGAAAGTGCAGCGCCAAGGCGATCAGCACCGCCAGTTGCAACAACGCATTCAGCGCCAGCGCAGGCGGCAGCGGCGGCGCAAAGCGCTCGAAGCGGGTGATCTCAAACGCCGGCAAGGGCAGCGCCGCTGCGGCATCGGCGGGCCGCCAGCCGGGGTGCTTGACCAGCACCCGCAGCTTGTCGGCCAGCGAGCGCGTCAGCCGGATGTCGCGCCACATCGCGGCATAACCGTAGGCATTGGCCCACACCGGGTTGAAGCTGCGCAGCGCGCCGCGGATGCCGTAGACGATGGGCTCGTCGTCACGCTCCTCCACGAAGGTGCCGAACAGCCGGTCCCAGACGATCAGCAGGCCGCCGTAGTTGCGGTCGATGCAGTAGTCGTTCTGGCCGTGGTGCACCCGGTGGTTGGACGGCGAGCAGAACACCCGGTCGAACCAGCCCAGCTTGCCCACCAGCCGGGTGTGCACCCAGAACTGGTAGAGCAGGTCCACCAGGCCCACCACCACAAACACCAGTGGCGGCACACCCAGCAGCGCCAAGGGCAGGTAAAAGACCCAGCCAAACAAATGGCCGGTGGCGGTTTGCCGCAGCGCCGTGCTGAGGTTGTACTCCTCGCTGCTGTGGTGCACGCCGTGCGCCGCCCACAACAGGTTGATCTCGTGGCCCATGCGGTGCAGCCAGTAGTAGCAAAAGTCGTAGCCCAGCAGCGCGCCGACCCAAACCCAGGGTGAATCTGCCGGCAAGGACCAGACCGCAAAGCGCTGGTACACCCAGGCATAGATGCCCAGCGCCGCCAGCTTGGCAAATACCGCCACCAACTGGCTGATGATGCCCAGCGACAGGCTGCCCACCGTATCGGCCGCGCGGTACACCCCCACATGGCGGCGCCTGTCAACGGCGAACTCGATCGCCATCAACGCCAGGAACACCGGCACGGCAAAGATGATGGGGTTGAGCATGGCGGGGTTGGGCAGGGGTTGGGCGGGGTTGGGCGGGTCGATCGGGGCAGTGCGAGAGTCTAGTCAGGCCACCGATGCAGCCCGACCCGCAACAGCCGGGCAAAATCCAGGGAAAACCCGAAAACAACAAAATCCCGATGCGCCCCACCCTCGTCTTTTCCCACGCCAACGGCTACCCGGCCGCCACCTACCGCCAACTCTTTGCACTGTGGCGGGCCGCAGGCTGGCAGGTGCTGGCGGTGCCGCAGTTTGGCCATGACCCGCGCTACCCTGTCACCAGCAATTGGCCGCGGCTGCGTGACCAGCTGATCGACTTCATCGCCGACCGCGCGCCTCAGGGCGCCTACCTGGTCGGCCATTCACTCGGTGGTCTGCTCAGCCTGCAGGCAGCCAGCAAACGACCCGAGCTGGCGCTGGGGCTGGTGATGCTGGATTCACCGGTGATCACCGGCTGGCGGGCCCACACGGTGCAGGTGCTCAAGCGCAGCCGGCTGATGCAGCGGTTGGGGCCGGGCAAGGTGGCCATCACGCGCCGGCATGAGTGGCCGTCGCGCCAGGCCGCGTTTGACCACTACGCTGCCAAGGCCATGTTTGCCCGCTGGGCGCCGGGCATGCTGGCGGATTACATCGCTGCCGGCACGGTTCGGCGTGGTGGCCAGACGGTGCTGGCCTTCGACCGCGCGGTCGAGACCCGCATCTACAACACCCTGCCGCACCAGCTGGCCACGGTGTTGCGCCGGCACCCGCTGCGCTGCCCGGTGGGCTTCGTGGCGGGCTTGCGCTCCACCGAGATCCGCCACGGCGGGCTGGAGGCGGTGCGCAGGTTGGCCGGCGAGCGCCTGCTGTGGCTGGACGGCACGCACCTGTTCCCGATGGAAAAGCCCCAGGAGACCGCCCAGGCGGTTGTGGACCTGCTGGCGACGATGACCCCGGCCTGATGGGCCGGCGCGGGCTGCGCCGGCCAGCGGGTGTGTTTGCGCCGGATCAAGGCCGGCGGGTCACGGCCCCGGGGCTGTGGGAACTACGGACGCCAACCCGGTCGGCGCGGCGGATCATGGCGCACCCTGGAGGAAACCCGCATGGCCACCAACGCCCCAAACCCTGCCAACAACGCCGCCCAAGCTGCCGCCCCCGCGCCGCAACCCCGCCGCTTCTACCAATCGCTGTACCTGCAAGTCATCACCGCCATCGTGATCGGCGTGCTGCTGGGCCACTTCTGGCCGGCCACCGGCGAGGCCATGAAGCCGCTGGGCGACGGCTTCATCAAGCTGATCAAGATGATCATCGCGCCGATCATTTTTTGCACCGTAGTGGTCGGCATCGCCGGCATGGAGGACATGAAAAAGGTGGGCAAGACCGGCGGCCTGGCGCTGCTGTACTTCGAGGTCGTCAGCTCGGTCGCGCTGCTGATCGGGTTGGTGATCGTCAACCTGGTGCAGCCGGGCGCCGGCATGCACATCGACCCCAAGGCACTCGACACCAAAGCGATATCGGCCTACACCGGCCCGGGCAAGATGGTGGGCACCACCGACTTCTTGCTCAACATCATCCCCACCAGCGTGGTCGATGCCTTTGCCAAGGGTGAGATCCTGCAGGTGCTGCTGTTCTCGGTGATGTTCGGCTTTGCGCTGCACGCTTTTGGTGGCCGGGGCACGCTGGTGTTCGACCTGGTCGAGAAGCTGTCGCATGTGCTGTTCCGCATCGTCGGCTTCATCATGAAGGTGGCGCCCATCGGTGCCTTTGGCGCGATGGCCTTCACCATCGGCAAATACGGCGTGGGCTCGCTGATCAGCCTGGGCCAGCTGATGGCCACCTTCTACGCCACCTGCCTGATCTTCGTTTTCGGTGTGCTGGGCGTGATCGCCCGGCTGCACGGCTTTTCGGTCTGGCGCTTCGTCAAGTACATCAAGGAAGAGTTGCTGATCGTGCTGGGCACCTCGTCGAGTGAATCGGTGCTGCCGCGCATGATGGTCAAGCTGGAGAACCTGGGCGCCAGCAAGCCGGTGGTCGGCCTGGTGGTGCCGACGGGCTACTCGTTCAACCTGGACGGCACCTCGATCTACCTGACGATGGCGGCGGTCTTCATCGCCCAGGCCACCGACACCCCGATGACGTTGTTGCAGCAGATCACCCTGCTGGCGGTGCTGCTGCTGACCAGCAAGGGCGCGGCGGGCGTCACCGGCTCGGGCTTTATCGTGCTGGCAGCCACGCTGTCAGCGGTAGGCAACGTGCCGGTGGCCGGGCTGGCGCTGATCCTGGGCATCGACCGCTTCATGTCCGAGGCGCGCGCGCTGACCAACCTGGTCGGCAACGGCGTGGCCACGCTGGTCGTGGCCAAGTGGTGCGGCGAGCTGGATGTGCCCCGGATGCAGGCCCATCTGGCCGGTGAAACAAGCATCGAAGCCGACTCGCCCGAGGTGGTGCTGGATGCCAAGGACCAGCGCATGGCGGCCTGAACCGGCACCGGCGGCACGGGGCCGCGGGCATCACGGCCCCTATAATTGCGGTTTCCACAGGAGCATTCCTGCGGCCCACCAGCGGCCGCGCCAAGGATGCTGCACGACATGACCAAGTACGTCTTCGTCACCGGCGGTGTGGTGTCCTCCCTCGGCAAGGGCATCGCATCAGCCTCGCTGGCCGCGATCCTCGAATCGCGCGGGCTCAAGGTCACCCTCATCAAGCTCGACCCCTACCTCAACGTCGATCCGGGCACGATGAGCCCGTTTCAGCACGGCGAGGTGTTTGTCACCGACGACGGGGCCGAGACCGACCTCGACCTCGGCCACTACGAGCGCTTCATCACGACCCGGATGAAGCGCACCAACAACTTCACCTCCGGCCAGATCTACAAAAGCGTGCTCGAAAAAGAGCGCCGCGGTGATT
>JBBRZR010000272.1:0-7005 GCA_038236495.1 Burkholderiales bacterium | reverse complement strand
GCCGTCGGACGGCCGGCCCGGGTGGCAGAACAGCAGCGCACCCTGCTCGGGCACTTGCGCCAGCCAGGCCCGCATCAGGGCGCCATAGTCGGTCGCAGCAAAATCGTAGGCCCCCAGCAGCAACCGGTTGTGCGGCAGCCGATGCGGTTGCACCTGCTGCGCCAGCGCACGTGCCAGCGCTCGCCCACCGCTGCGGGCGATGACCCAGCGCTTGAAGCCGTGGCCCGGCCCGGCCAGCCGCGCGGTGCTGCGCACCGGCGTCGGCTTGGGCTGGCGCTGCAGCCAGTCCAGCAGCAGGCCACGCACGCCAGGCAGGTGGTGCACATGCTGGTGGCCATCGATGAAATCGGGCGCGGCACCGCTGGCCGCGACAAAGGCCTGCCATTGCGCCGCCAGCTCGTCGGCCACGGCGTCCAGCGGCAGCCGGCCCAGGTGGGCGTCCAGCAGCAGGCGCGGCAGCGACGGCATCTGCGGCCACAGGCGCACCAGCGCCGGACTCAGCGGCCGGCCCTCGGTGAGGTTGAAGTGCAGGCCGGCTTGCGCCTGGCTGCGCAGGCCGGCCACCGCCGGCGCGTCCCGCTGCCAGGCCGGGCCATTGCTCAGGCACGAGAAAGCGCCCAGCCGGCCCGCCTGCACCAGGCCGGCTATGGCCCCGTCGATGCCGCGGGTCAGGCCGTAGTCATCGGCGCACATCAGCAGCGCCCGCCGGGGCGGCGCCAAGCCTGCTGCCTCAACCACCGATCACGCGCCTGGGCTGGCCCGCGTCCGCCGCGGGCGCGGCAACACCGGTCAGACCGCCCTGCCCCAGCGCCCGCCCAATGATGTAGACCGGCCGCTGCTTGACCTCGTCGAAGATGCGCCCGATGTACTCACCCAGGATGCCGACCGACAGCAATTGCACGCCGATCGAAAACGAGATCCCGGTGACCAGCGTGGCCCAGCCAGGCACGTCGTGGCCGACGACAAAATCGGCCACCACGATCCACAGCGCAAAGCCCAGCGAGATCAGCGCGATCGTAGCGCCCAGCCCGCTCCACAAACGCAGCGGCGCATTGGTGAAGGCGGTGACACCGGTAAACGCCAGCCGCGACAGCCGGCGCATCGAAAAGCTGCTCTCGCCGGCGTGGCGCGGCGCCGGGGTGTAAGGCAGCACCACGGTGTTGAAGCCGACCCAGGCGTACAGGCCCTTCATGAAGCGGTTGCGCTCGGGCAGGGACTTCAAGGCCTCGACCACACGCCGGTCCATCAGCCTGAAGTCCCCCGCGTCCACCGGGATCGGCGTGGCCGAGCCGGTATTGACCAGCCGGTAGAACAGCCAGGTGCCCAGGCGTTTTCGCCAGGATTCGTCCGAGCGCGAGGCGCGCGCGGTGCACACCATGTCGGCCCCTTCGCGCCAGGACTCGATCATCGCGCCGATCATCTCGGGCGGGTGCTGCAGGTCGGCGTCGATCAGCACCACCACCTCGCCCAGCGCATGGTCGATGCCGGCGGTCAGCGCCGCCTCCTTGCCGAAGTTGCGCGACAACTGCAGGTAGCGCACGCCCGGGCGTTGCAGCCAGGGCAGCATCGCCAGCGCGGTGGCGTCACTGCTGCCATCGTCCACCACGATCACCTCCCAATGCGGCGACAGCGCACGCAGCGCGGTCGTCAGCGCGTCGAGCAGCGGCCCGATGTTGGCCGCTTCGTTGTAGGCCGGCACCACGCAGCTGATGCTGGGCTGGGCGCTGCGGGGCGTGCCGGCGTTCAGCGGGGCGGCTGCGGGAAGGGTGGAGACCATCGGCATGGCGGTGTGGCGCTAAGGGCCCGGGGTTGGCTGCGGGTGCCGCGCATCATGCACCAAGCCACACCGGCTGCCAGCGCCTCAGCAGGCCTTGCCAAACCCTGCGGCCGGTCGGCAGTTCACCCCGGCGTTGCCGCGCGAACCCTCGGGTGCTAAATCTGCCCTCGATCATCGGGTCCCCCACAGCCTTTGCCACCTCTTGCGTGCGACCTGGCTGGAAGTCGGCAACCCCCAGCGCCCGTCAAGGGTGATGTCGTGCGTGTGGAGAAACTGGCCATGCGCCGTTTGCCGCTGTGTTTGACCGTGCCCGATGCGTCGCAATTTGCGCGCGCTCTGGGCACCGCCCTCAAGACCCGCCATGCCGCCGGCAGCCCGCCGCCCGGCCATGTCGAGTTGCTCGACCTGATGGCCCGAGCGCTGGGCCACCGCAACCTGCAAAGCTTGCAGGCGGCCCACGCCGGCCCGCCGCTGGCTGCGCTGCCGATGGACGACCTGCGGGCAGCCCCGCTGCGGGCCGACGATGCGCTGATCCACGCGCTGCCCGAACCGCCGCTGGCGCTGGAAGACCGGCCTGCGCCGGCGCGGCTCAGCGACAACGCGTTTGGCGACCCTGTCACGCTGCGCCGCGGGCTGATCAACCACCGGTTGATGGCGCGCACGCGTGACTGCGCCGAGTACCGCAAGCTCAAACCGCAGCCCGATGCCGAGACGCAGGCGTTGCTGCAAGCCTGGCGGCAGCTGTGCCGCAACCGCAGCACACCGCGGGTTGACCGCGAAGACAGCCCGCGGCGACATCAGGCCGCCGCGGCCAGCGCAGGCTAGTTTGCGGTCAAACCGCCAGCACTTTATGGCGCCGCACTATTAAACCGCCAGCAAGTGCTGGCGGTAGTGGACCAACTCGTCGATCGACTCGTGGATGTCGGCCAGCGCGGTGTGGGCCTGGGCTTTCTTGAAGCCCTCCAGCGCGGCCGGCTTCCAGCGCTTGGCCAGTTCCTTCAAGGTGCTGACATCCAGGTTGCGGTAGTGGAAGAAGTCTTCCAGCAGCGGCATGTCCTTGGCCATGAAGCGCCGGTCCTGGCAGATCGAGTTGCCGCACATCGGGCTCTTGCCCTTGGGCACGTAGGCCTTGAGCCACGCGATCAGCTGGGCCTGCGCGCTGGCCTCGTCCACCGTGGACGCACGCACCCGGTCGGTCAGGCCACTCTTGCCGTGGGTGCCGGTATTCCATTTGTCCATGCCGTCCAGCACCGCATCGCTCTGGTGGATGGCAAACACCGGGCCTTCGACCCGCTGGGTCAGGTGGGCGTCGGTCACGACCACCGCGATTTCGATGATGCGGTCGGTGAACGGCGACAGGCCGGTCATCTCCAGGTCGATCCAGACCAGGTTCTGGTCGCTGAAGGCCAAGGGCGCGGGCGCAGCGGGGGCCGCGGGGGTGTCGGTCGGGTTCATCGCCGGATTGTCGCAGCGCCCCGCCTACACTTCCGGTCATGTCCCCCACCCCGCTCACACTGTTGTTTGCCGCCGCCTTGGTGCTCTCGCTGGCTGTCAAATTTTGGCTGTCTACACGCCAGATGCGGCATGTGGCGGCCCACCGCAACCAGGTGCCCACCGCATTTGCCAATGACGTCAGCCTGGCGGCCCACCAGCGCGCCGCCGACTACACCCTGGCCAAGGGCCGCTTCGGCCTTTTCGCTACCGCGTTTGGCAGCACCGTGCTGCTGGGCTGGACGCTGTTGGGCGGCCTGGACGCACTCAACACCCTGCTGCTCGACACCGTGCAGCCCCGGTTTGGCAATCTCGCCTACCAGTTGTGCCTGCTGGCCGCGTTTGCACTGATCGGCGGCCTGCTGGACCTGCCGTTCGAGCTCTACAGCACCTTCCGCATCGAGGCCCAGTTCGGCTTCAACCGCAACACCTGGCGCCTTTATTTGGCCGACATGGCCAAGGGGCTGGCGGTGGGCGCGGTCATCGGCCTGCCGCTGGCGGCTGCGGTGCTGTGGATCATGGGCGCTACCGGGTCGTGGTGGTGGCTCTGGGCCTGGGGCACCTGGGCGGCGTTCAACCTGCTGATCATGGTGCTGTACCCGACCGTGATCGCACCGCTGTTCAACAAATTCGAGCCACTGACCGATGAGGCCCTCAAGGCCCGGGTGCAGACGCTGATGCAGCGCTGCGGTTTTGCCGCCAAAGGCTTGTTCGTGATGGACGGCAGCAAGCGCTCGGCCCATGGCAACGCCTACTTCACCGGCCTGGGTGCGTCCAAGCGGGTGGTGTTTTTCGACACCCTGCTCAGCAAGCTCTCGCCGGGCGAGGTCGAGGCGGTGCTGGCGCATGAGCTGGGCCACTTCAAGCACCGCCACGTCACCCAGAGGCTGGTGATGATGTTTGCGCTCAGCCTGGCCGGCCTGGCGCTGCTGGGCTGGCTGGCCGGCCAGACCGGCTTCTACCTCGGCCTGGGCGTGCGGCCCAACATCGCGGCCCCCAACGATGCGCTGGCGCTGATCCTGTTCATGACAGCGCTTCCGGTGTTTGGTTACTTCGTCTCGCCGCTGATGGCGCAGTTGTCGCGCAAGCATGAGTTCCAGGCCGACGCCTACGCCCGTGCCCAGTCCAGCGGCACTGACCTGGCCAGCGCGCTGCTCAAGCTGCACCAGGACAACGCCGCCACGCTCACCCCCGACCCGCTGTACGTGCGCTTTTATTACTCGCACCCGCCTACTGCTGAGCGCCTGGCGGCGCTGCAGGCGGGCACCGCATGATCGACACCCACGCCCACGACTTGGCCGGCAACGGCCGCGTGGTGGCCGCGCATGGTCGCCAGGCCATGGTCGAGAACGCCGACGGCAGCCGTGTGCTGTGCCTCACCCGCGGCAAGAAGAGCGACGTGGTGGTAGGGGATCGGGTGCACTGGCAGATCACCGGTGATGCCGGCGTGATCGAGCGCGTGGCCGAGCGCCGCAACCTGCTGTTCCGCCAGGACGAGTGGAAGACCAAATCCTTCGCCGCCAATATCGACCAGTTGCTGGTGCTGGTGGCGGTGGAGCCGATGTACGCCGAGACCCAGCTGGCACGGGCGCTGATCGCGGCCGAGCACGCCGGCATCCCGACCCAGATCGTGCTGAACAAGACCGACCTGCCGACGCTTGCGGCTGCGCGTGACCGGCTGGCGCCCTACCGCGCCATCGGCGTGCCGGTGCATGAGCTGTCGCTCAAGAGCCGGCCCGACGAAGCGCGTGCGCTGCTGGGCCCGATGCTGGACGGCCGTGCCACGCTGGTGCTGGGCCCCAGCGGCATGGGCAAAAGCACCTTGATCAACCTGATGGTGCCGGCTGCCGCCGCCCAGGTGGGCGAGATCTCGATTGCGCTCAACGCCGGCCGCCACACCACCACCAGCACCACCTGGTACTGGCTGGACGACGCCCGCCGCAGCGCGCTGATCGACTCACCCGGTTTCCAGGAGTTTGGCCTGCGCCAGTTGCAATCCACCGACCTGGCGCGGCTGATGCCCGACATCCGCGACCACGCGCAGGCTTGCCGCTTCTACAACTGCAGCCATTTACACGAACCGGGCTGCGGGGTGCGGGATGCCCTGGCGGCGGGATTGATCAGCCCGTCGCGCTACCGCATCTACACCGAGCTGCACGCGGAGTTGTCGACGACCAAATGGTGAGCTTGGGCGCTGCGGCCCAACCGCACCGCACTCCGCCAGCCAGCCACTAGCCGACCAGATTGGCCAAGGTCAGTAGCGCCACCAGCAGCATCCACAGCACCACCGACCGCCAGACCAGGCCCACCACGCTGCGCAAGTGGCCCAACTGGGGCGGGTCGCCACCGGTCGAGCCATCGGCCGCCACGTCCTCGGTCGGGCCGGCCTCGAAGCCACGGGTACGGTCGGGCGTCACGCCCGGCGCGGCATTGCCGCCCAGCTGAACACCCACAGCGCCGGCGGCCGAGGCCAGGATCACGCCCTCGTTGGAATACTTCCAGAGCACCGCATCACGCCGCCAGGCATTGATCGCCTCTTCGAAGTTGCCCACGACGGCAAAGCCGAAAGCAGTCAGCCGCGACGGCAGGAAATCAATCAAGCCGAACATCAGGCGAGAAACCCCCATCAGCCGCGGGTTGGCCGGCACCCCCAGCGATTTGCTGGGAAAGCTCCAGTACCGGGCGGCAAATTCAGCCATGCGGTACAGCACCGCGCCCAGCGGCCCCAAACCCAGCGAGCACAGCAGCACAAACCAGAAAAACACACCAAAAACATGGCGGTGCGCGGCCAGCAGCGAATGCTCGATCACGTGGCGCAGCAACTCGGTGCGCGGCAACTCGCTGGCGTCGAGGTGGCGCCACTCGGCCAGCAGGCGGCGCGCTTCGACCTCGTCAGCACGCTCCAGCGCATCACGGATGTCGGTGTAGTAGTGGCTGAACTGGCGGAAGCCCAGTGTCAAATAGAGCACGCCGATGTTGAAGGCCAGCGCCAGCAGCACGCTCCAGTGGTGCACCGCCAGGTACAGCCCGGCCAGCAGCAGGCCGGGCGCGCCCACCGACACGCCCCAGACCACCCAGGCGTGGCGCTCGCGGCCGGCGTCGAAGTTGCGGCCGGTCCAATCGACCCAGGCCACCAGGGTGTGGTGCACCCAGTTGTCACGCGGCAGCGGCTTGAACTGCTCGATGATCAGGGCAAAAAGGACGGCGAAGAAACTCATCGGCGACCATCATACCCAGCGCCCGCGCTCATTCGAGGGCCAGAAAGTGATAGAGGTTGCGCAGCATCGCGGCTGTCGCGCCCCAGATGAAAAACGGTGGCTGCCCCAGCTGCTGCTGCATGCTCGGCTGGGTTTGCAGCTGCATGTTCAGCGGCGTTTGCGGCTGCGGCCAGGGCATCGACAGGAACTGCCGCTGCTGACCGGCCAGCACGATGCTGTGGCGGCGGTGGTTGGCCGGCGTCATCAAGAAGTCCAGCGGCACCTCGAAGGCCTGGTCCACCTCGAAAGCATCGAGCGTCAGCGTGAAGCCGGGCTCCACCAGCGCCACCACCGGCGTGACGGCATAGCTGGTGACGGTGTGGTAGACCGGCAGCATGCCGATGATCTCGATGTGGCTGCGGTCCAGGCCAACTTCTTCCTCGGTCTCGCGCAGCGCGGTCGCCACCGCATCGACGTCATCCAGTTCGCTGCGCCCGCCCGGAAAGCTGATCTGCCCGGCATGGTCGCGCAGGTGCGCGG
>JBBRZR010000271.1:0-7010 GCA_038236495.1 Burkholderiales bacterium | reverse complement strand
GGCTCGCCGTTGGCGGTAAAACCGCGCACCTTGAGCAGGTTGTGCAAGGTCAGGCCGTACTTGAGGCAGTGCACACCGCCGGAGTTTTCGGCCACGTTGCCGCCGATGGTGCAGGCGATCTGGCTGCTGGGGTCGGGCGCGTAGTACAGCCCGTGCGGCGCCGCCGCCTCGCTGATCGCCAGGTTGCGCACGCCGCACTGCACCACCGCGGTCCGGGCCAGCACGTCGAGCTTGACGATGCGGTTGAACTTGGCCAGCGACATCGTCACGCCGAGTGCGTGCGGCATCGCGCCGCCCGACAGGCCGGTGCCCGCGCCCCGCGCCACCACCGGCACCTGCATGGCGTGGCAGGTCTTGAGCACGGCCGCCACCTGCGCCTCGGTCTCGGGCAGGGCCACCACCAGCGGCAGCTGGCGGTAGGCGGTCAGGCCGTCGCACTCGTAAGGCACGGTGTCCTCTTGCCGGAACAGCAGCGCATGCGCCGGCAACGCCGCCCGCAGTGCGGCCACCACCTCGGCCTGGCGGGCGCTGCGTGCGCTGCGTTCGGCCTGCAATACAGCGTCGGACAAAGACAGATCGGCGGGGGCATTCATGCGGAGAACCTCGGGTAGGGACAGGCAGCCGGTACAGGGCGCGGGCAGTCTAGATCAATGCACCACCATCAGCGTGAAGGGCCAGACATAGGCCTGCAGCGTGACGTACAAGCCCACCAGGCAGGCCAGTGCGATCGAGTGGAAGAAGACGTAGCGCAGGATGTCGCCCTCGTGGTTGAACCAGCGGGTGGCGGTGGACGCCACCACGATGGATTGCGCGTCGATCATCTTGCCCATCACCCCGCCCGAACTGTTGGCCGCGCCCATCAGGTTGGCGCTGAGGCCCAGCTGCTCGGCCGCTACTCTTTGCATGCCGCCGAACAGCACGTTGCTGGCGGTGTCCGACCCGGTCATCGCCACCCCGATCCAGCCCATCAGCGTGCCAAAGAACGGGTAGAACACGCCGGTGTTGGCAAATGCCAGGCCCAGCGTGGTGTCGGTGCCCGAGAAGCGGGTGAGCGTGCCCAGCGCCAGCATCAGCACGATGGTGACCAGCGAGTAACGCACCAGCCAGAGCGTGCGCAGCCAGGTCTTGATGATCTCGATCGGGTTGTACTTCATCACCAGCGCACCCAGGATGGCTGACAGCAGGATGCCGGTGCCGGTGGCCGACAGCAGGTTGAGGGTGTAGACCGCCGACTCGAAATGCGGCTTGGGCACCACCGGCGGCACCTTCTGGATCAGGTTGTGCAAGCCCTCGATCGGGAAGGCAGGCGCAAAGATGCCGTTCAAGAAGGCCTTGACCGGCGGCAGGCCCCAGACAAACACAAACACCGTCAGGATGGCCCAGGGTGTCCAGGCGCGGACCAGGTCGGCCCGGCTGTGGCGCACCGGGGCTCGGGGGGGCTTGGCCTCGGCCGCGCTGATGTCGCGGCCGCGCAGGGACGGCGAGGTCCAGACCTTTTTGGGCTGCCAGACCCGCAAGAAGGCGATCAGCGACACCATCGAGACGATGGCCGCGATGATGTCCACCAGCTCCGGGCCGATGAAGTTGCTGACCAGGTACTGCGGGATCGCAAAGCTCAGGCCGGTGACCAGGATGGCGGGCCAGATCTCCATCATCGCCTTGCGCCCGGCAAAGGCCCAAATCAGCCAGAACGGCACCATCAGCGAGAAAAACGGCAGCTGGCGGCCGATCATCGCGGTGACTTCCATCAGGTCGTAGCCGTGCACCTTGGCCAGCGTGATGACCGGCGTGCCGAGTGCCCCAAAAGCAACCGGCGCGGTGTTGGCGATCAGGCTCAGGCCCGATGCCGCCAGTGGCGAAAAGCCCAGCCCGATCAGGATGCCGGCGGTGACGGCCACCGGGGTGCCGAAGCCGGCCGCGCCCTCGAAAAACGCGCCGAAGCAAAACGCGATCAGCAGCAGCTGCAGTCGGCGGTCCTCGGTGATGCCCGACAGCGAGTCCTGCAGGATCTGAAAGCTGCCGTTCTGTTCGGCCAGTTGCTGCAAAAAGATGATGTTGAGCACGATCCAGCCAATCGGCAGCAAACCCGTGAAGCCGCCGTACATCGCCGCCCGCCCCGCCAGGTCGGCCGGCATGCCGTAAGCCAGCACCGCCACCAGCACGGCGGCCAGCAGGCCCAGGCCGGCGGCGATGTGCGCCTTGATGTGCAAGAACCCCAGCGCCACCAGCATCACCACCACCGGGATCGCGGCCAGCGTGGTGGAGATGATCATGTTGTGGAACGGGTCGTAAATTTGTTGCCAGACCATGGGGTGTCTCCTCGGGTCGTTGTGGATGTGCCGACAGGCCTTGTGTCAGGCCTTCTTGACCATTTGCCCGGTGCACCGGCGCAGCAGGCCGGTTGACTGGGGGCTTAGAACTGGCGTGATGGTGCCGCGGTGTTGCGCAGGTGACGTGAAACTTGCCGCTGCGCGCCGTGAGGATTTTTCACGCGTGCAGCAGGTTTTCAGCTTGACGGGTGAATGGTTTTGACCCGCGTCAACCTAGCGCAGCGCTGAGCCAGTCGACAAACGCCGCGCACTCCCAGCGCTCCAGCGTGCCGGGCCTCCAGCACAAGTAGTGGTGGAACGGCGAGGCCACGTTGCGCGGCGACAGCCGCACCAGCCGGCCGCTGTCCAGCCAGTCGGCCGCCAGCTTGCCCCGGGTCAGCGTGACGCCGAAGCCCGCCGCTGCGGCGTCCAGCATCAGCCCGACATCGTTGAACTGCGCGCCCTCACGCGGCTCGGGCAGCTGGATGCCGCAGGCCGTGAACCACACGCCCCAGGGCACCAGCGGGCTGCGGATCAGGCGCACCCGCAGCACTTCGTCGGCGCGCTCGAACTGGTGCTCGAACGGCCCGGCCTCGGCTTCGTAGGCCGGGCTGCAGACGGGGAAGACGACGTCGGTGAGCACCCGCACCTGTTCAACCCCGGGGTAGGGCCCGGCGCCGAAGCGGATCTCCAGGTCGGCGTCCTCGGCCTTGACGTCGAGCAGCGGGATGGCCACCTGCAACACCAGCTCGACCTCGGGGTAGAGGCGGCGGAACGCGGCCAGCCGCGGCATCAGGATCTGGCGCGAGAAGGTGGGGGTGACGGCCAGCCGCAGGCGCGTCACCGGTGCTGCGTCCTGGGGCTGGCCGGGCATCTGGCGCAAGGCCTGCAGCGCCAGCCGCACCTGGTCCAGGTAGGCTGCGCCCTGCGGGTTGGGGCTGAAGTCGTTGCGCCCGTCGCTGCGCAAGAACAGCCGCACACCGAGCTGGGTTTCGAGCTGGCGCATGCGGTGGCTGACCGCGCTGGGTGTGACGCTCAGCTCCTCGGCCGCCGCGGTGACGCTGCGCAGCCGCGCCAGGGCCTCGAAGGCCTGCAGGCAGTGGATCGGCGGGATGCGGGGGGCGGCCATGTGGGCGGTCCGGTCGGGCGGTCCGGACGGACAGTCTGGCAGGGCGCCGCAGCGTCAGCCGGCCACGAACACCGTCAACACGCCGGTGTAGCCGTACAGGTGGTGGCGGGCGATCTCGCCAGCGGCGAAGTAGCCGACCAGCGGCACGTCGCCCAGCGCGTGCTGCACGATCTGGGCCTCGGCCGACGGCGCGCCGAAGTGCGGCCCACCCCGGCCCGAGCACGAGACGTAGACCGCACCGACGATGTGCGCGCCGGCGGGCCTGGCGCCGGGGCCGCCTGCGCTGTCGTGGCCAGCGGCGTCAGTCCCCGGGGCGCCTTGGTGGGCGGTGATGGCGGCCGGCGAATCCGCCTCGATCTCATCGCGGATCTCGGCGCAGATGCGCACCAGGTCGCGCCGGGCGGCCGTGGCATCGCGCCGGCAGAAGGTCAGTTGCAGGCCGACGCTGGCCTGGTCTGCCATCGCGATGCCGAACCGCGCCGGGTCGATGCCGATCAGGTGGCGCACCCGGGTGTCGGTGCCGAACTGGCCGCCGCGCGACAACACGGCGTCGCTGCCGTCGGTCAGCCCGACCAGGGTGCTGCGCAGCGCGGCCATCGCTTGCTGGGGTGCGTCCAGCGAGATGCCCAGGTCGGCCAGCAGCAGCGGCAGCGCGGGTTGGCCGTCGAGTTCGAGCACCAGGTTGCGCTCGCCCGCCGTGATGCGGCGGGCCGGGCCCAGCGGCTGGCAGCCCTGGGTCACACGCGAGACCAGGCGGATCGCGCCAGCCGACAGCGCCGCGCTGCCCGCTGCTGGCGGTACCGGGTCGTCCAGAAAAGCCACACCCGACAGCCCACCCTCGAACACGCCGTCCGCGATGTGCAGGTGTCGGCCGCGTGATCCGGTGAGGCCACCAAACAGGTAGCCGCTGCGGGTGCGGCCGGCCAGCTCGACCAGCAGCTCGTCCAGATCGTGGGTGGACGGGTCGGCGTGCACCAGGGCGCTGTAGGCCTGCTGCGCGGCCAGCGGCTGCCGGCCATTGAACAACTGGAAGCTGTCGGCCGGCAGGTCGCACAACATCAGCACCAGGGCCGGTTCATCGATGTACTCGACGCCGCTGGCCAACACCCCCACGCCGACGTTGCCGGCCCAGTGCACCCCGGGCCAGCGTTGCTGTAGCTCAGCCACCAGCGCATCGGCCTGCGAGACCAGCCGGTCGGTCAGGTAGACCAGGCCCAGCGTGGCGACGAAGCCAGGACCGCGGGTGGCACGTTGGGCATCGATTTGCGCAGCGGCCAGCGCCAGCGCCATGTGAGCGTCGGGGTGGGTGGCGTGCGCGGTGATGAACATGCGGGTGTCGTTGCGGGTGTCGTTGCGGTGTGTGGTGGGGTCGCGCGGGCCGGTGGGTCAGCCGGCCTTGCGGCTGGCAGCTGCCTTGGCCTTTTTGGCCGGTGCCCCGGCGGCCTTGGCAGGCGTTGCCGCAGAGGCGCCCGCCCTCTTTGGTGCCGACGCCGCGGCAGTCTGTGCGACCGCCATGGGCACCGCGGTGGCCTGCTTGAGGGTGGCGCCGGCGGCCTCGATGCCTTGCTTGACCATCGCGCCGGCCAGGTTGCGGGCGGCCTCGGTGTTGCTTTCTTTCATCGCATTGGCCGCCAGCTCGCTGAACTGCTGGGTCAGCGCGCCCCACCACTGCATCGGGTCGATCACGCCAGCTGGCGCGACGGGCGCGTCCGCAGCGCCGCTGGCCGAATCGGCTTGGGCCGGTGCGCTGGCCGGCGCAGGTGCCGGTGCCGGTGCCGATGCCGGTGCTGCGGCAGGCGCCGGCGGCGCGGCCTCGGGCATCTTGATCTTGAGTGATTCGGTCAAGTCACCCAGCGAGACATTCATGCTCTTGAGCGTGGTCAGCGTCATGCGCTGCACCTCCAGCGCCTGGATCGTGGTGCCCAGCAGGCGGGCGTTCTGCTCCAGCCAGAACTGCACCGTGCGCAACTCGCCAATGCGCTTGTCCAGCACCTCCGGGTCCAGCGTGGGGGCGATCCACTGGCCCACGCCGGGCATCGCAGCCCCGGCGCTCTTGACCAGGTTTTGCAGAAAGTCGAAGCCGGGCACCATGTTGGCAAAGCCGCCTGTCGTATCGCTCATGCTGTCTCCTTGGGGGTGTGTCGTGCTGTCTGGCGCATGGTAGCCCCGGCGCAGTGGCGGCGCTGGCTTTGGCGGGGTGTTTCAGCGGCCGGTGGCCGGTGCCAATCCGCTGCGTTCGACCGTAAAACCGCGCGCGGCCAGCAGCCGCGGCAAGGCCATGGCGCCGGTCATGTGCAGCGCACCCACGGCGGCAAACACCCGGTGGCCCTGGTCGTGCAGCGCGGCGATGCGGTCGGCCAGGGCCGGGTTGCGGGCGTCGTTCAGGCGCTGCAACTGGGCCCGATCGGCGTCGTCGGTCAGGCAGTTGCACCAGGCTGTGGGGTCGGCGAGGCGGGCCAGGTCGCCCGCGGCCCACAGCGCGGCCAGTTGCGGCAGCAGCCGCCGTGCACTGCCGTCCTCGAGTTGCGCCAGGCTGCTGCGCAGCAAGGCATCGAGCTCGGCCGGGTTGTCGGGCAGCAGGGCGGCAAACTGGGATTCAGGGTCCTCCAGCGACACCAGCGTCTTGCCGGTGGCGCGGGCCAGCGTGGCCAGCGCCAGATCCTGGCCGAATGCCGGGTCCAGCCCGTCGCGCCGGCCGGCCAGCACTGTCAGCACCGTGACCTGCAGCAGTGCCGGCTGGGCCAGGAAGCCGGGTGCGTCCAGGCAGTCGGCGTGCGCCTGGGCGGCCAGCCGGGCCAGCAACGCGGCGGGCGGCGGTGTGCTGTCCTCGGCCTGGCGCAATCGGGCCAGGCCGCGGGCCATCGACGCGGCCATCGCCGGGTCGGCGTTGTCGATTTCCAGCGCCAGGGTGTCGGCCGATTGCAGCGCTTGCCGGACGCGCGGCCCGGGGCTGCTCCAGCTCGGCCGGCCGACATGCAGCGTGCCGTAGAGCCAGCTGCTGCGGCCGGCCTTGCTGATGCGCCACAGCAGGCCGCGATCGGTTGCGGCGGGTTGGGCCTGGCGTTGCTGCGCTGCGTCCGGGGTCTGGGCTGTGGGCGGGCAGTCGGCGGTGGGGGCGGTGCGGGTGTGCGTGGCGGGCTGGGCCTGCGCTGCCGGTGCGAACGCCAGGCCCAAACAACACGCCAGACTGACCGCCTGCAGCCAGGCAAGCCAGCGCAGACGCCCGTGCTGCGCGTCGGTCATGGTGCGGGCAGGCGCAGGCGCAGCACCCCGTCCGCCTGGCTGAACGACAGCTTGCCCAGCACGTCCATGCCCAGCAAGGGCGACGCCAGTGCGGGCAGCACGGTCAGGGGCAGGCGGTCAATGCGCAGGCCGCCTTGCAACTGCAGGTCGGCGCGGCCGGTCCAGCCCTGCACCGTGCCGCCGGCCGTGGACGATTGCACACGGCGCTCGGGCACCAGTCCGGCGGCCTGGGCCAGCGCCTGGGGCAGCGCGCTGCCGGTGGCGCCGGTATCGACCAGAAACTCCACCGCCACACCGTTGATGCGGCCGGGCCAGTGAAAATGCCCGTC
>JBBRZR010000270.1:0-7017 GCA_038236495.1 Burkholderiales bacterium | reverse complement strand
GTGCGGCGCGAGGCAACCAAGGCCGTTGGGTAACCGCCTCCGTGAATGTCCTCCATGCCGGCCGGTTGGCCGGCATTTCCCCCTTTATTTCACTGCACCGGTCACCCAACGCCCTTGGCCGCCGCCACCGTTGCCGCGTGCGTTGGCTGGAAAACTCAGCAGACACCACCGGCGGCGTAGCGCCGTGTCGGGCTGGCGTGTCCCGCGCAGGTAAAGAAGGGAGGGCCGGTGCTTTTCCGGCCCGGAATGACACGGAGCGGGGCACGCCAGCCCGGCGCGGCGCGGTCGCACAGCACCCACGAACGGCAGGTTTCACGCGCACCAACGAAAGACGGGTCAGAGCCGCAAGCCGCCCAGCAAGAAGCCCAGCTGACCGTCAAACCCGATGCAACGCCTGGCCCACCGTGCTGCGCAGACGCTCGACCAGCATTGGTGCGATGCGCTGCAGGGGCAACACTTCATGCGCGGCGCCATGGGCGATGGCCTCGCGGGGCATGCCAAAGACGACGCAGCTGGCTTCGTCCTGGCAGACGTTCCAGCTGCCGGCGTCCCGCATGGTTTTCATCGCTCGGGCGCCGTCCGCGCCCATGCCGGTCAGCATCACGCCCAGTGCGTTCTGGCCCACCACCCGGGCGGCGGAGTCGAACAAGACTTCCACGCTGGGCTTGTGGCGGTTGACCGGCTCGCCGTCGCGCACCCGTGCGATGTAGTTGGCGCCCGAGCGCTCGACCGACAGGTGATATCCGCCCGGTGCGATGTAGGCGTGGCCCGGCAGGATGCGGTCGCCATCCACCGCCTCCTTCACCCGGATGCGGCACAGGCTGTCCAGCCGCGCGGCGTAGCTCTTGGTGAAGCCCGGCGGCATGTGCTGGGTGATGACCACCGCCGGTGAGTCCGCAGGCAGGTTCATCAACACCTCCTTGGTCGCCTCGGTGCCGCCGGTCGATGCCCCGATGAAGATGATCTTCTCGGTCGACAGCCGGCCCAGGGCAGCCACCGGCGCGGCCTGGCGCGGCAGATGGGCGCCCGCGGACAGCACGCCCTGCGCCGCCGGGCTGCCCGCGACACCGCCCGCACTGCTGCCCGCAGGTGCTACGGCTGCAGGCGGCAGGCGCCGTACATGCGCCTGCGCAGCGGTGCGCACCTTGTCGGTGATGTCCTCGGCCAGCTGCCGCAGGCCGTCGGCCACGCCGATTTTGGGTTTTGCCACGAAGTCGATTGCGCCCAGTTCCAGCGCCCGCAGCGTGACCTCGGCACCGCGCTCGGTCAGCGTGCTGACCATCACCACCGGCATCGGTCGCAGGCGCATCAGCTTGCTCAGGAAGTCGATGCCGTCCATGCGCGGCATCTCGACATCCAGCGTGATCACGTCGGGGTTGAGGTTGCGGATCATCTCGCGCGCCACCAGTGGGTCGCTGGCCGCGCCCACGCATTCCATGTCGGGCTGGCGATTGATGATCTCGGCCAGCAGGCCGCGCACCAACGCCGAATCGTCCACCACCACCACCCGGGTCTTGGCCATGTTGATCGTCTCTTGTCGTGGTTGTCAGAACAGGTCGACCGAGCCACCGCCGGTGGCCGTCGGCAAGGCCTTTTGCGCCGCCGCGCGGTCTTGGGCGACAAAGGCGTCGGCATGGGTCGGCGCCAGACGCTTGACCATCGCCTTGCCGCTGGCGGGCAGGAAGCACACCTTGCGCGGGTAGATCTCCATCACATCGCGGCTGACGATCGGGATGCGCTCGGTCTGCAGGTAGTTGATGACAAATTGGGTGTTGCGCTCGCCCACGTTGATGCTGCTCATGCCGCCGATCACCGCGCCGCCGCCAAACACCTTGGCCTCCAGCGTCATGCGCGTGGCGCCGCGTTTCAGCAGCTCGTTGATCAGCAACTCCATCGCGTAGCTGCCGTAGCGGCCCGAATCGCCCGCGCCCTCGGGCAGCATGAAGTGGTTCATGCCGCCGATGCGGCGCTCCCGGTCCCACAGGCAGGCCGCGATGCACGAGCCCAGCGTGGTGGTGATCAGGATGTCCTCGTCGAAGACGAAGTACTCGCCGGGCAGCACCTTGACCGCCTCGTTGCGGAAGTGCGCGTCCCAGTAGAAAAACGAGGCCTCGCCCGGCTTGCGGGGCGTGGCCTTGAGCCGGTCGAGCCGGGGTGTTGCATTGAGCACCGAAGGGCGTGCCAGGGTCGTGGAGGGCATCATGGGCTGGGTGTCCTTGCTCGGCAGGTTATCGGCAGCCCGGGGCCGAACTTCAGTGCGTACCGGATAGCGCGGCGCCCCGTGGTCTCAGGCGCCCGCGCGCTCAGACCCGCTGGTAGATCGTCTTGCCGCGCAGGTGAAACAGGTCGCGCGATTCGGTGAAGTTCTCCGAATGACCGACGTACAGCAGGCCGCCCGGCTTCAGCACGCCATGCATCTGCTGCAGCACCTGGCGCTGGGTGGGCGCGTCGAAATAGATCATCACATTGCGGCAGAAGATGATGTCGAAGGGCTCACCCAGCGACCAGTTGCGGCCCATCAGGTTGAACGGCCGAAACTCGATCCCCTTGGCCAGCTCGGGCTTGATGCGGATGAAGCCGGCGTTGCCACCCTTGCCGCGCATGAAATGCCGCGCCAGCCGCTCGGCCGACAGGCCACGCGCCTCGGCGTCGTACACCCCGCGCTGCGCGGTGGCCAGCACCTTGGTGTCGATGTCGCTGGCCACGATCTGCACCTTGGTCTGGCTGCCCAGGGCCTCGGCGACGGTCATCGCGATCGAATACGGCTCCTCGCCGGTGGACGCCGCGCTGCACCAGATGCGCAGGGCCCGGCCCTGGCGTTCCCGCAGGTCGTCTACCAGCGCATGAAAGTGATGGTCCTCGCGGAAAAACGAGGTCAGGTTGGTCGTCAGGCAGTTGACGAACTCCTGCCATTCGGCCTCGCCGGACGGGCTGTTGTTGGCCTGCAGCCATTGCAGGTAGCTGGCAAAGGTGCGGTGGCTGGTCTCGCGCAGCCGGCGCGACAGCCGGCTGTAGACCATCGCCTGCTTGCCAGCGTTCAGGCTGATGCCGGCGCGCTGGTAGATCAGTTCGCGCACGCGCTGAAAGTCGGCGTCCGAAAAACTGAACTCCTGGTCAACAGCGCCGCCGCTGGTGGCGGCAGCCAGCGCAGGGTGGGATTTGGCGACAAGCTCGGTCATGGTGGCGTAGCGTGCATCGGTTGGGTCGGTCCAGCGGCGTGGCGACAGGGGGCAGGCCGGGTAAGCGGCATGACCGCGGGTTGCCGGGCAGACGATCTGCGGGTGTCCAGTCTGGCGCTTCATCCTGAGGCGCAGCGCCTGAAGAGCGGGGCAAACGACGCGCAAATCCGGCGCCGGGTGCCAGTGGTGACCGCTAGACTGGCGGCCTGTCCGTTGCCTGAGCCCGAGTGCACTACGCCTGTGGACCCCACCGCACCTGCTCCGCTTGAATCCGTCGGCAACACCGCCGGCCCGGCCGCAGCCTTGCGGCTGGATACCGCGCTGGCGCTGCTGCGCCAGGCGGGCCAGGCCGAGCCGGCCGGGCCGCCGGGGTCCCCGGCCTACTTGCAGATGCTGATCGATCAGCTGGTCGACCTGTCCAGCCGCGACGCCCTGACCGGGCTGGCCAATCGCCGCACCTTTGAGCTGGCGCTGGCCCGCGAGGTCGACCGGGTGGCACGGTCGGGTGAGCCGGCGTTGCTGCTGATGGTCGATATCGACCACTTCAAGCGGGTCAACGACAGTCACGGCCACGCCGCGGGCGATCTGGTGATCCGTGCGGTGGCCCAGGCGCTGACCGACAGCGTGCGGCCGATGGACCTGGCCGCCCGCATCGGCGGTGAAGAGTTTGCGGTGTTGCTGCCCAACTGCCCGGCGGCCTTTGGCCCGCAAGTGGCGGCCCGGGTGCGCCAGCGTGTGGCCCGCACCGAGGTGGCGCTGCCGCCAGAAGGGCTGCGGCTGTCGGTCACGGTCAGCGTGGGCGGGGCATTTGCACCGCAGTGGGTGCGGTCCACGCCCGGCATCTGGCTGCAGCGCGCCGACCAGCAGCTGTACCGCGCCAAAGGCGAAGGGCGCGACCGCGTCTGCCTGGAGCATGCCGCCGTGTTTGAAGTCAGCGCCCTGGAGCGCGACATGCTGCTGGGCGGCCACCCGATTCAGGATCCCGAATGAGCGAAGCCGTACCCTCGCCGGCTGCCAAGCCGCGTGCCCGCATCACCGCCGTGACCAGTGGCAAGGGCGGTGTGGGCAAGACCTTTGTGGCCGCCAACCTGGCCGCTGCGCTGGCACGCCAGGGCGAGCGGGTGCTGGTGCTGGACGCCGACCTGGGCCTGGCCAACCTGGACGTGGTGCTCAACCTGGCCGCACGCGTCACGCTGCACGATGTGTTCACCGGCCGGGCCTCGCTGGACGAGGCGCTGCAATCGGCACCGGGTGGGTTCTCGGTGCTGCTGGCCGGCTCAGGGTTGGTGGAGTACTCCCGCATGACGCCCGAGGTGCGCGACAAGCTGCTCGACGTGATCGCCCAGGTGCGCCCGCGCTTCGACCATGTGCTGCTCGACACCGGTGCCGGCATCTCGGACGTGGTGCTGTTCACCGTCTCGCTGGCCGACGAGGTGCTGATCGTGGCCACGCCCGAGCCCACCTCGCTGACCGACGCCTACGCCACCATCAAGGTGCTGGCCTCGACCCAGGCGGCGCGCCCGGTGCGGCTGCTGGTCAACCAGACCCAGCGCCGCAGCGAGGGCCGCGCGGTGCTGGCCCAGCTGCAGCAGGTGCTGGACCGCTTTGTCAACGGTGCGCTGCCGCAGCCGCTGAAGCTGGCGCTGCTGGGCGAGGTGCCGCTGGATGCGGCGGTGCGCGAGTCGATCCTGCGCCGCCAGCTGCTGCTGGAGTCGCTGCCCGGCAGCCCGGCGGCGATTGCACTGGCCGCTGCGGCCGCCAGGTTGCTGACGCCCTGAGCGCGCCGGGCCGGGCGACAATCCCGCATGCCCGAAGCCACCACTGCCGATCCCGCCGACGACGGTACCACCAGCGTTACCCCCAGCGTCACCCCCAGCGTCACCCCCAGCGCCACCCCCAGCGCCACCCCAGCCGCCATCACGCCGTTCGAGCGCCTGGGCGGCGAGCCGGCGGTGCGCGCCCTGGTGGACCGCTTCTACGACCTGATGGACCTGGAGCCGGCACTCGCGGGCATCCGCAAGCTGCACCCCGAAAGCCTGGACAGCGCCCGCGACAAGCTGCACTGGTTCTTGTGCGGCTGGCTGGGTGGCCCCAACCAATACATCGAGCGTTTTGGCCACCCGATGCTGCGGGCCCGCCACCTGCCGTTTGCCATCGGCATCCAGGAGCGTGACCAGTGGCTGGCCTGCATGGGGCAGGCGATGACCGAGCAGGGTGTGGACGCATCCCTGGCGCAGCGGCTGGCCGAGAGCTTTTTTGGCACCGCCGACTGGATGCGCAACAAGGGCGGCTGAGCGCCCATGCCGCCGGACCGGCCCTTGCCGGTAGGCGCCAGTTCAGCAAGGATGCACGGCGCTCAGCTGCGCCGCCGTACCAGCGCACCCACCATCACGATGCCGGCCAGCATCAGCGCCCAGGTCTGCGGCTCCGGCACCGCTTGCACGGCGTTGAAGCCGGCGATCTGTTCGCCCACGTAGTTGCCGACAAATTCGTTCAGCACATTGCCATGCGGCGTTTCCGCGGCTTTCGGGTCCACCAGACCCTCGCCATCGAAGCTGCCCTTGTACTTGAAGAACTCGTAGCGGATGACCAGCGACGGGTCGCCATTGGGCTGCACGGCCTTGCTGACCTCGTCCACAAAACCGGGCTGCAGCACTTGCCATTCGATCTCGGTTTCAGTCTTGTCGTGCAGTGCGGCCACGCCTGGGTTTTCGAACGGGTTGTGTCCGCCCATCAGCTCGTTGAGATCGACGTTCTGGGGCAGGGTCGTCTGGACGATCTTGACCCAGAAGGCGTTGTTCTGCGGCACCACCGGGTCTACCTTCTGGGCCTGGATCACGGCCACCACGGGCTGGGGCGGCTGGCCCTGCACCGGCGGTGGCGGCGGCGTGAAGGTCACCGACGGAATCGCCACCCCGGCGGCGCTGAGCACGCCGGGCGAGCCGGCAACCTCCACCAGCCAGCTGTAGGTCGTCTTGGTGGGCGAGCCGAACGTGCTGACGCCGAAATGGTCGCAGGGTACGTTCGGGTAGCCGACGTTGCCAAAGGTCCAGCAACTCTCACCCGGTGTGTTGAACACACCCGACGCGGTACCAGCGCTCCAGGTGTTGTTGGCAAAGCTCGCCAGGTAGGTGACTTTCGATCCGATGACCTTGCCAGTGCCGTCCAGCAGATCGGACACGCTGGGCAGGCCGTAGCGCTCCACATCGCCGGGGGACGCGGTGCCGAAGTTGCGGTTCAGACCGAAGACATCGGCGATGCGGCTCTTGTCCAGCCCTTCGAGCTCGATCTCGAAGCCGTGCGCAGTCCGCCCGGTGTCGTTGACGCTGTCGAAGTTGGCCAGGCTGCCGAAGGTGCTGGCAGCCAGCGCGGCGGTGGCGGGCAACAGCGCGGCCATCGCGGCCAGCGCGGCAAGACTGAGGCGTGCGCCCGGTGCGGGCTGCCGGCGGCGAGGGTGGTGGGTGGCGGTCATGCAGATCCTTCATCGACGCCTGGATGTGGCGCACCCGGGATCATCCCGATCAACATGAACCCAAGCTGAACCGGGCCGCCGCCTACCCCTCGATCCAGTGGCCGCTGGGCTTGCGATCAGGCGGGTCGCTGATCCAGGTCAAGGTCGAAACGCAGGCAGGCGCTGAAACCGTGGCCCGCGGCCAGCGGCGATGTCAAGACCAGTCGGGCGCCCGACTGGCGCGCGATGGTGTCGACCAGGCTCAGCCCGAGGCCGCTGCCGGTCACCGCAAAACTGGCGCTGCCACGCTCGAACTTGCGCACCAGGCCGGCCACCTGGTCGGCCGCCACACCCGGACCGTCATCGTCCACCCGCAGGGTCTGGCCG
>JBBRZR010000269.1:0-7021 GCA_038236495.1 Burkholderiales bacterium | reverse complement strand
GCACGGTCATCACCACGGCGGGTCTGGGCAAGCGGCCCGACGCCCAGGTGTTCAGCGAGCTGCGGGCCATCGCCGCGGCCGATACCGGCACGGCGGCCGACACCGCGCTGATCGGCGCGCTGCAGCAGCGCCAGCAAATCGACGCCGCGCTGCAGGCGCTGGACGTGCTGGACAAGAAGCGCCCCACCGACCCCGGCGCGCCGCTGTGGCGCGGCCAGTTGCTGGCCGGGCAAGGCAACAAGGCCGCCGCCCGCCAAAGCTTCGAGCAGGCGCTGGTCCGCCAGGTCGGCTATTTTCCGGCGGTGGCCGCGCTGGCAGCACTGGATGTGCAGGACCGGCAACCCGAGGCTGCCCGAAAACGCCTGGCCGATCTGGCACAGGCCCAACCCCGCAACGTCGAAGCCCGGCTGGCCCTGGCCGACCTGGCGCTCAGCCAGGGCGCACCCCGGGCAGACATCCGAAAGCTGATCGAGGCTGCCATCAAGGCCGCCCCCAACAACCCGGACGCCCACGCCGCGCTGGTGGCACACCACCTGGACGGCCACGACCTGACCGCCGCGCTGGTGGCGGCCCAGGCGGCCCACCGCGCACTGCCCAACAGCGTCGATCTGCTGGCGCTGCTGGGCACCTGCCAGGTACGCAGCGGTGAAACCGGCCAGGCGCTGAGCAGCTTTGGCAAGATCATCACGCTGCACCCCAAGTCGCCTCGTGGCCACCTCGGGCTGGCGGGCGTCTACCTGGTCACGGCCAACCTCGACCTGGCCCAGCGCAGCGTCAACCGGGCGCTGGAGCTGGCCCCCGACAACCCCGAGACCCTGAACCTGGCGATCACGGTGGCGCTGCGTCGCGGCCAGCCAGACGCCGCGCTGGCCCTGGCCCGCCAGCTGCAAACCCGGCAGCCGGACGATGCGCTGGGCTTCTTGCGCGAGGGCGAGATCGAGCTCAGCCGCCAGCAGTTGAAAAACGCCGTACCGGCGCTGCGCCAGGCGGTGGCCAAGGCCAACCCCGGCACCGCGCCCCAGCGGCTGCACCGCGCGTTGCTGCAATCGGGCAGGCCGGACGAGGCCCTGGCCTGGGCCCGCCAGTGGACCCGCGACCAGCCCGGCGATGCCGGCTTCCAGTTCTACCTGGGGCGCCTGGCCCAGCTGGCAGGCGACGGACCCCAAGCCGAGGCGCGCTACCAGCAGGTGCTGGCGGTGCAGCCGGCGCATGCGCAGGCGCTGAACAACCTGGCGATGCTGCGCCTGTCGAGCGACCCGTCGGGCGCCAAGGCCCTGGCCGAGCGGGCGGTGCAGCTCGCCCCCGACCAGCCAGCGCTGCTCGACACGCTGGCGCAGACCCTGGCGGCCGACAACCAGGCCGGCAAGGCGGCCGAATGGCAAAAACGCGCCGTGGCGCTGGAGCCCGGCAACGGCGGCTGGCGTCTGAACCTGGCACGCTTTTACCTGCAAGCCGGCGACAAGGCGCTGGCCAAGTCCGAGCTGGACCGGCTGGCCGCACAAGGCGCTGGCTTCGAGCAGCAGGCCGAGGTCGGCCGTATGCTGGCCTCCCTGACCCGGTCGCTGCCGGGGCGCTGAACCCCGCCAAAGGACCTTGCCGATGATCCGTCCTGCCCCGTCCAGGCGCCTCGGCCCGTGGCTGGCCGCCAAACTGATGACCGGGCTGGCGGCTTGTGTCCTGGCCGGGCTGGTGGCCACGCTGCCCGCCGCCCCCGCCAGCGCCGCCGAAGTACGCCTGCGCATCCTGGAGACCACCGATCTCCACATGAACCTGCTGAACTACGACTACTACCAGGACAAGCCGACCGACGAGTACGGCCTGGCCAAGACCATCACGCTGATCAAGGCGGCACGCGCCGAGGTCAAAAACTCGCTGCTGTTCGACAACGGTGATCTGCTGCAGGGCACGCCCTTGGGTGACGTCGTGGCCAACGGCCCGCCGCTGCAGCCCGGCCAGGTGCACCCGGCCTACAAGGTGTTGAACGCGCTGGGCGTGGACGCCGCCAACATCGGCAACCACGAGTTCAACTACGGTTTGCCGTTTTTGCGGCGGGCCATCTCCGGCGCGGTGTTTCCGGTTGTCAGCGCCAATGTGCACATCGACGACGGTGACGGCAACCCCGACAACGACCTGCATGCCTTCACGCCCTATGTGATCCTGGAGCGCAGCGTCAGCGATGCCGCAGGCGTGCAACACCTGCTCAAGATCGGTGTGATCGGTTTTGTGCCGCCGCAGATACTGGTCTGGGACCGCCTGCATCTCGACGGCAAGCTCACCGTGCGCGACATCCAGCAGACCGCCCGCCGGCTGGTACCGGAGATGCGCGCCGAGGGCGCCGACATCGTGGTGGCGATCGCGCACTCGGGCTTCGAGCGCGGCGAGACCCCGCGCTTTGCCGAGAACTCGGTGGCCCGGCTGGCCGAGGTGCCCGGCATAGACGCGATCCTGTTCGGTCACTCGCACGGTGAGTTTCCGGGGCCGTTTTTTGCCAACTACCCCAAGGTGGACCTGGCCCGCGGCACCATCAATGGCGTGCCGGCGGTGATGCCGGGCTTTTTTGGCGACAAGCTGGGCGTGATCGACCTGGTGCTGGACAACAGCAGCGGGCCCTGGCGGGTGGTGGACGGCCGAAGTGCACTGCGCGCGGTGTTTGACCGCGCCACCCGCCAACCGCTGGTGGACGCCGACCCGATGGTGGCCGCACTGATAGCCCCCGAGCACGCCGCCACCTTGCGCTACGTGCGCGGCGAGGTGGCCAAGACCAGCGCACCCCTCACCAGCTACTTTGCGCAGGTGGCCGACGACCCGTCGGTGCAGCTCATCAACAAGGCCCAGCTGCGCTACGCCCGGCGTGCGCTGCAGGGCACCGAGTTCGAGGGCCTGCCGCTGCTGTCGGCGGCCTCGCCGTTCAAGGCCGGTGGGCGCATGGGCTGGACCTACTACACCGACATCCCTGCCGGCACGCTGTCGATACGCCATATTGCCGACCTGTACGCCTACCCCAACACCATCAAGGCGGTGCGCATCAGCGGCGCCCAGGTGCGCGAATGGCTGGAGATGTCGGCCGGCCAGCTCAACCGCATCGACCCGGCCGGCCCGGTCGAGCAGGACCTGATCAACCCGGCGTTTCCGGCCTACAACTTCGACACGCTGGCCGGGGTGAGCTACCAGATCGACCTCACCCAGCCCGCCCGCTACAGCCGCGACGGCAAGCGGGTGGCGCCTCAGGCGCACCGCATCCAGGCGCTGCAGTACCAGGGCAAGCCGATTGATGACGGTGCGCGCTTCGTGGTGGTGACCAACAACTACCGCGCCTCGGGCGGCGGCAGCTTTCCGGGCCTGGACGGCAAGAACATCATCATGGACGCGCCCGATGAAAACCGCGAGGCGTTGATCCAGTACCTGCGCAGCAGTGGCAGCATCGATCCCAACGCCGACAACCACTGGCGCATCCTGCCGGTTGCCGGCATCAAGCTGCGCTTCACCTCGGGCGCCGGTGCCATCCATCACCTGCCGCGCTACCCGCAGATCTCGCTGATCAAGGACAACGGCGATGGATCGGCACTGTTCGAGCTGAGCCCCTAGACAGCAAGTTGATCGGCTTGCCGCGGTAGCAAACGCTCACCAATACAAACACCTGGCCGGCGGGCCGGTCCCTACATTCGCGGCTTCCGCTGTCGAATGAGGTCACCGCCATGTTGCTGCCACTGTCCCTGCGGGGCGTCACCGTCCCGGCCTTGTTGGCCATGCTGGCACTGCTGGCAGCGCCCGCCGCCAGCGCCCAGGACCTGACGGTCTACAGCAATGGCGAGGTGCCGGTGGCCGGCAGCCGCCAGCTCACCGCCTATGTGCCGCTGGTCATCAACACCGTGACCTGGGATGTCAACGGCGTGGCCGGTGGCAACAGCGTCTGGGGCACCGTCAGTGCCAAAGGGCTTTACGCCGCGCCGGCCGCAGTGCCCACGGCCAATGCCGTCAAGGTGCGTGCTACCAGCACCTCGCAGCCCAACAAGTCGGCCGCGGTCACGCTGACCATCACCCAGGTTCAGCCCCGGCTGTGGGGCGTGTCGCCGCGCAGTGTGGCGCCGGGCACCTTCACGCTGAGCCTGAACGGCCTGTACTTCACCGCCAACGCGGTGGTGCGCTTCGACGGCGTTGCGCTGCCGACGACGCGGGTGTCCGCCACCCAGCTCAGCGCCACCGGCGTCAGCACCGCCGCGCAGCGAGGCAAGGATGTGCCGGTGGTGATCAGCCAGACCGGGCTGGGCGGTCTGACCAGCGATACCGTGACCGTGCGGGTGACGGCCGACACGCCGGCACCCACCCCGACCCCGACCCCACTGCCCACGCCCACGCCCACGCCTACGCCCACGCCCACGCCCACGCCAGCACCCACGCCAGGCCCCACGCCAGCACCCACGCCTGCCCCCGGCCCGGGCACCGGCCTGGGCACGGCCGATCTGAAAGCCGGCCGCTGGCTGGAGCAGGCCGCCTTCGGCCCCACGCCCTCGGCGCTGGCGCGGGTCAAGCTGATCGGCACCGACGCCTGGCTGGCCGAGCAGCTGGCGATGCCCGAAACCGCCATCCCCGACCCTGGCACCGGCGGCATGAGCAACAGCGTGATGCAGGCGCAGTACCTCAACCGCCTGGCCGCTGCGCCCGACGCGCTGCGCCAGCGCATGGCCTACGCGCTGGGCCAGCTGATCGTGGTGTCGATGAACAAAAACGTCTACCCCAACGAGATCATCCCGTACCTGCAGATCCTCAGCCGCCACGCCTTTGGCAACTACCGCGCCCTGCTGGGCGAGATCGCCACCAGCCCGCAGATGGGCAAGTACCTGGACCTGGCCAACAGCAACAAGCCCGGTGCGGGCAGCGGCGCCAACGAGAACTTTGCGCGCGAGCTGATGCAGCTGTTCTCCATCGGCCTGGTCAAGCTCAATGCCGACGGCAGCGTGATGGCCGGCCCGGGCGGCGCGCCGGTCGCAAGCTATGACCAGAGCACCGTGACGCAGCTGGCGCTGGCCTTCACCGGCTGGACTTACGCGGGTGCCGGCAACAACAACTGGGAGAACTTCAGCGGCCCGCTGCAGCCGCGCGACATCAACCACGACAAGAGCGCCAAGACCTTGCTGGGCTGCAGCCTGCCCGCCGGCCAGACCGCACAGCAGGACATGAGCGCGGCGCTGGACTGTGTCTTCAACCACCCCAACGTGGCGCCTTTTGTCAGCACCCGGCTGATCCGCAGCCTGGTCAGCAGCAACCCGAGCCCGGCTTATGTGGGCCGGGTGGCCGCGGTGTTCAACAACAACGGCGCCGGCGTGCGCGGCGACTTGCGCGCGGTGCTGCGCGCCATCCTGCTGGACGCCGAGGCGCGCAACGACACCGCCAGCGCCAGCAACAACGCCAACGGCGGCCGGCTGAAGGACCCGACTTTCCACATCATCGCGATGGTGCGGGCGCTGGGCGGCACGGTATCGGCCACCAACCAGCAGGCCTGGAGCTTCAGCCGGCTCGGCGAGACACCGCTGGCGCCACCGTCGGTGTTCAGCTTTTTCTCGCCGCTGTTCCGGGTGCCACACAGCGCGCTGGCCGGGCCGGAGTTCCAAATTTACTCGCCCACCGAGGCGGTGCTGCGCGGCAACCTGGTGTGGGCAATCTTGAGCAACCCGGGCAGCGACTTCCCGCTGGACCTGAGCCGCTTTGTCAACCTGGGCGGCAACACCGCTGCGCTGATCGACGCGGTGGACCAGACCTTGCTCTATGGCCGGATGCCTGCGGCCATGCGGCAAAGCCTGGCCAATGCGGTGGCGGCACAGCAAGACAACCGCAGCCGGGCGCTGACGGCGCTGTACCTCACGCTGCTGTCCGGCCAGATGGCCGTGCAGTACTGACCAGCCGCTGAGCATTCGCAGCCCGCAGACCGCAGACCGCAGACCGATCTTTGATGCCGAGGAACCGACCATGACATCCCTTCTCAACAGCCGGCGTGACTTTCTGCTGCGTGCCGGCGCGCTGGTGGCCGCCACCGGCGCCGGCACGGCCGCCAGCACAGCCGCCAACGCCCAGACCAGCGACTACAAGGCGCTGGTCTGCGTCTTCCTGACCGGCGGCAACGACGGCCACAACACCGTGGTGCCGCTGGGCAATGCCGCCTATGCCGCCTACAAGGCCGCGCGCGGTGGCCTGGCGCTGCCCGACAACAATACGAAACTGCTGCCGATCACCACTCCATCCGGCGTGGCCTACGGCCTGAACAGCGGGCTGTCGGCCATCAGCCCGCTGTGGGGCCAGGGCAAGCTGGCGGTGGTTGCCAATGTCGGCATGCTGGCCCAGCCCACCAGCCGGGCCCAGATCCTGGCCGGCACGGCCAGGCTGCCGACCAACCTGTTTTCCCACAGCGACCAGATCGTGCAGATGCAGGCGGGTGACGCCAACGGCTCGGGCGGCACCGGCTGGGCAGGCCGCAGCGCCGACGCGGTGGCCGGGCGCAACGGCGTATCGCGCTTCCCGGCCAGCATCTCGATGAGCGGGTCGGCGCTGTTTTGCGCCGGCAACCTGGTGGTCTCGGCCAGCCTGGTACCGGGCTTCGATCTGACGCCCGACGGCCTGGGCGCCTGGCCGGCCAGTGCGGCCGCCGCCAAGGCCAAGGCCTTGAACGAGATCCTGGCGATGGACAACGGCCTGGGCATGGTGCAGGCCGCCAACCATGTCTGGCAGGACGCGGTCTCGCTGGGCGGCCTGCTCAAGGGCAACACCAGCGGCAGCCTGGCCACGGTGTTCCCGTCCACCGCGTTGGGCCAGCAACTGCAGCAGGTCGCCAAGATCATCAAGCTGCGTGCCACCACCGGCATGGCGCGCCAGGTGTTTTTCTGCTCGATCGGCGGCTTTGACACCCACTCCGCCCAGAGCTGGCAGCAGTGGGACCTGCTGCGCCAGGTGGGCGACGCGATGGCCGCGTTTTATGCCGCCACCCAGGAGCTGGGCGTGGCCAGCCAGGTCACTGCGTTCACCGAGAGCG
>JBBRZR010000268.1:0-7049 GCA_038236495.1 Burkholderiales bacterium | reverse complement strand
GTAGCCCGCAACATGCCTACACCCGTGCGCTGTTTGCCGCCGCGCCGGGGCGCAACTTCAACTTCGGCACCTGAAAGTATCCGACTTGACCCGCATCCTGATCGCCGGCTACCAGCACGAGACCAACACTTTCGCCCCCAGCCTGGCGGATTGGGCGGCCTTCAACCGGGGTGATTCGTTCCCGGCGTTTGTGCACGGCCCCGCGATGGTCGCCCAGCTGACCGGCATCAACATCCCGGTGGGCGGCTTCATCGACGCGGCCAAACGCAAGGGCTGGACCTTGCTGCCCTCGTGCTGGGCCGGCGCTATTCCCTCCAGTTTTGTCACCCGTGATGCCTTCGAGCGCATTGCCAACGTGGTTTGCGACGATGCGCTGGCGGCGCGTGACGCGGGCGGGCTGGACGGCATCTACCTCGACCTGCACGGCGCGGCGGTGGCCGAACACGCCGCTGACAGCGAGGGCGAACTGATCGCCCGGCTGCGCGCCATCGTCGGCCCCAAGCTGCCCATCGTCGTCAGCCTGGACCTGCACGCCAACGTCAGCCAGCGCATGCTGCGCGAGGCCGATGCGCTGGTGGCCTACCGCACCTACCCGCACGTGGACATGGCCAAAACCGGTGAGCTGGCGGCCGAGCTGCTGGCCCGCCGCCTCAATGCCGGCCAGCGCCAGCCCATGTCAGCGCGGCGCCTGCCGTTCCTGATCCCGCTGAACGCGCAGAGCACCTGGATGCAGCCGGCGCGGGGCCTCTACGAGGCGCTGCTGGCACTGGACAACGCGCACGGCACGCTGCTGAGTTTTTGCATGGGCTTTCCCGCGTCCGACTTCGATGAATGCGCACCGATGGTCTGGGGCCACGGCCCGTCCCAGGCGGCGGTGGACCAGGCGGTGCAAGCGCTCTACGCCCTGGTGGCCGAGCCCAGCCAGTGGCGGCTCGACATCCTGTCAGCGCGTGACGCGGTGACCCAGGCCATGGCGCTGGCCGAATCTGCCGACAAGCCGGTGGTGATTGCCGACACCCAGGACAATCCCGGCGCCGGTGGCGACAGCAACACCACCGGCCTGCTGCACGCACTGCTGGCCCAGGGTGCCGGCCGGCGCTTCCCCGGCCAGGTGGCGCTGGGGCTGATGTTCGACGCCGCAGCGGCCCGCGCAGCGGTTGAGGCCGGCGTTGGTGCACAGATCGAGCTGGCGTTGGGCACGGCGGTACCCACCTTCACTGGCCAGCCCAGCGATCCGCCGGTGCGCGGCCGCTTCAAGGTGTTGGCGGTGAGCGACGGTGCCTGCACCCTGACCGGGCCGATGATGACCGGCTTGACCGTGCAGCTGGGCGCCAGCGCCTGCCTGGAGATTGACGGCGTGCGCATTGCCGTGGTCAGCGGCAAGAAGCAGTTGCTGGACCGCGAACTGCTGCGCATGGTGGGCATCCAGCCCGAGGCCATGCGCATCATCGTGGTCAAGAGCTCCAACCACTTTCGCGCCGACTTTCAGCCCATCGCCAGCCAGGTGCTGGTGGCCAAGGCGGCCGGGCCGATGGCGGCCGACCCGGCTGACCTGCCGTGGCAGCACCTGGCGGCGGGCACGCGGCTGCGGCCTTGATGCGGCGTCGAGGCGGGCATGGCGCCGTTCTGACGCGGCGCTTCCGGGCCATCGCCGGTCCGACCCCAGGGCAGGAAGCGCTCTAAGGCTGGCGCCGGTTTAGCAACGTTTAGTGATTTTTTTAGGCGGCCAAAGGACAGGCAGGCCGTGCTGGCGAGACATTGGGGTCGTGGTTATTGACCACCACCTACAACAGCCAGGAGCAGCTCATGAACGGTTTTACCTGCCTTTCCGTCCAGTCCCCGTCGTCCGTGTTTGCCCCGATCGACCAGGACAACAGCGCTGCAAGAGCCTCGCTGAACCAGCGCTTGAGAACCGCCTTGCTGGACGAGATCGCCCGTGACCCCAGCGAGGCAACAGCCTCGCTGCACCAGCGTTTGCGCATCGCCTTGTTGGACGAGATCGCTCTCGGTCTGATCGTTTGTGACCGGCACGGCCAGCTGCAGTTTGTCAACCCTGCCGCCGACCAGGAACTGGCCAGCGCGCATGTGCTCAGCCGGCTGGGTCAGAGCCTGCGCTGTACGGGCACCGACAGCTCGGCACTGGACGGGGCCCTGCGCAAGGCCGCCAGCAAAGGCGTGCGTCAATTGCTGACACTGACACACGCTGCCGACAGCCTGATGGTCGCGGTGGTGCCGTTGGCCATGGACAACGGTGGCGAGCCCATGCTGATGCTGGTGCTGGGCCGGCGCGGTGCCTGCTCGGCGTTGGGCCTGGAGATGCTGTCGGGCGTGTACGGCCTCACCCTGGCGGAGCGGCGTGTGTTGTGCGGGCTGGTGGCCGACATCTCGCCACGCGACATTGCGGCGTCCGGCGGTGTGGCGCTGTCGACCGTGCGCACCCAGATCGCCTCGATCCGCACCAAGTTCGGGGTGCGCAACATCGAGGGCGTGTTGATCCGGGTCGCCGAAGTGCCCATGGTGCCCAGCGCGCTGCGACGCCAGGCGACAGAGCAGCGGGGCGCGCCGGCGCTGCGCAGTGCGCCAGCACAAGCGATGGCTGCTTGACGGCCATTGAAGTTCAACGATTTGCAGGAGAAGGTTATGTTCCACGGTTATGAACTCCCAACCCGGCAGCGCCTGGTCTGGCGCGCGGTGGCGCTGGTGGCATCGGTTGCTGTCAACGCCGTGCTCTCAATGGGGTTGATGGTGGTGTTCCACTCGTCGTCGCGCCTGCCCTGGCTGGCGCCCACCGAGGTTAACCTGGCCCTGCTGGCACGCTGCAACCAGGCCCAGGGCAGCGGCGCCCGGCGCGCTTGTGTTGAGCAGGTGATTGCCTCGGTTCAGGCACGTGATGCGTCGGTGCGGGTGGCGGAACGGTCCAAGGAATCGAATGTGACACGTCCCTGACGCACCATCTGGTAACCCAAGCAGGACACAGGCGCACCGCAGCGGGCCATGATTCCACCAATTCCCAATCGGCCGCTACCTGACAGCTCGGACCCGTACGGGTTTGTCCTCGCTTTCACCTTTATGCGGTCGCCTGAACTTCGGCTCCCGAAGCCGGGCTGAAGCAGCCTGAATCAAGTCTGTCATTGCGGACACGGCGGACAGCACCGGCCCGCACCCGTATGCTCGTGGGCATGCCCCTGTCCTCCTTGCGTTTCGGCGAGTTTGAACTGCGCCCCACCGAGCGGCAACTGTTGGCCCACGGCCAGCCGCTCAAACTGGGTCCGCGAGCCTTCGACGTCCTGGTGGCCCTGGTTGAGCGGCGCGAGCGCCTGGTGGCCAAGCGCGAGTTGCTGGACATCGTCTGGGGCCCGCTGGTGGTCGAGGAGAACAACCTCTCGGTCCAGATATCGGCCCTGCGCAAGCTGCTCGGGCCGACATGGGTCGCGACGATACCGGGCCGTGGCTACCGCTTCACCGCGCCCTTTTTGCAGGATGAACCCGTGGCCAGCGACGTGGGCGCGGCGCCGTCCCCGCCGGGTTGGACTGAAGACAGCCTGCCGCTGCTGGGCCGCGAACTGGAGTCGCAGCGGCTGCTGGCCCTGTTGCAGGGCCACCGCCTGGTCACGCTGGCAGGTGCAGGCGGCATCGGCAAGACACGCCTGGCGCGCGCCTGCATCGAGGCAGTGGCAGGGCACTTCGCTGACGGTGTGGCCTGGGTAGACCTGTCGTTGCTGAGCGACGGCAGCCACATGCTGTCGTCGCTCGCCCTGGCCACTGCAACAGCGCTGCCCGAGGGCGCCAGTACGGCGGCGCTGACACAGGTGCTCGGTACGCGTGCGATGTTGATCGTGTTCGACAACTGCGAGCATCTGGCCTCGACAGTGGCCGAGTGCGCCCGTGCGCTGCTGGCTGCCGCGCCGCGCCTGCGTGTGCTGGTGACCTCCCAGATCAGCCTGCAAATCGAAGGTGAGCAAGTGTTGCGCCTGGGTGAGCTGGCGCTACCAGCCACCGGCAGTGCGCCAGCACTGCTGCGCGCCTCGCCCGCCATGATGCTGTTCGAGCGCCGTGCCCGCGCGGCGGACAGCAGCTTCCTGCTCGACGACAGCGGATTGCAGCGGGCGGCTCACCTGTGCCGGCAACTGGACGGCAACCCGCTGGCTATCGAGATGGCGGCGGCGCGCGCGCCACAGATCGGTATGTCCGAACTCGCGCACCGCTTGGGCGAGCGATTGCGGCTGCTGCGCAGCGACGAGCGAGATCGTCCGGCGCGCCAGCAGAGCCTGCGGGCCACGCTGGCCTGGAGCTATTCGCTGCTCACGGTCAATGAGCAGCATGTGCTGCAGCACTTGGCCATTTGCACCGGCAGTTTCGGCCTGACGGCCCTGCCGGCGCTGGTGCAGTTTGATGACGATCCCACCTTTGACGAATTCTCGGCGCTGGACGCACTGGCCCGGCTGGTCGAGCACTCGCTGGTCCGCATCGAGTCGTTGGAGCCACCCCGTTACCGACTGCTCGAAAGCCCGCGCCTGTTTGCGCTCGAAGCGCTGCACCGGGCGGGCCGCATCGATGCGGCGCAGCGGCGCCATGGCCTTGCCCTGGCCGCACTGGCCCGGCGAGCGCGCGGTGATGTCCACAACCTGACCGAGCAGCAATTCATCAACCGCTATGCGGCCGACAGCGCCGATCTCCAAGCCGCCCACGGCCGCGCAGTCGAGCGGGGCGACGCCGCCGTGGCGGCGGCCTGCGGCGAGGCGATGTCGGCCATAGAAGCGGCGTGCAGCGGCATCTCATTGCGGCGCTCGCGCATGCAGGCCGCGTTGTCCCTGTTGCCACTGGCCAGCGACCCCTTCACCCGGGCATTGCTGCTCAACCAGGCAGCCCCGGCCTCGTCCATCGCCTGGCCCGGGGTGCCGCGGTGCGAAGCCGCCGAGCAGCGCTTGGCCGCCTGGCAGGCGCTTGGCGACCGGCGCGAGTCCTACCTGGCGACCATCGACCTGGCCGTTGAGCGCGCCCGCGTCGGTGACGCCACGGCGGCAGCACGCTGCGCCGACCAGGCGCTGGCTCTCGAGGACCCGGCCTGGCCACCGGCGCTGCGGCTGGCCGGTGCCATGCTGGCAGCCGACTTGGCGCTGTATCTCAGTGACGACGCGACGGTAGAAGCCGCCCGAACCGGGCTGCAGCGTGCGCGGACCCTGGCGGAAGCCACCGGCGACGAGCGCCGCCTGCTGCGCGTGCGCTTCCGCTTGGCTGAGGCCGCCACGGCGGCTGGACGTTGGCCGGAGGCCATCGGCGAAGGACGCACCGTGGTGATGCAGATGCTGCGCCAGAACCGGCCACTGACCTTGGGCATGGCCTGCGCCAACCTGTGCGCCGCGCTGGCGCTGTCGGGTGACGACGCGGCGGCTCGGTCCAGTGCCAGCCAATCCTGGCCCCTTCTGCAGCCCAATGCCTACGCCGGCGTGCTGTGCAACCACCTGGCCCTGCTCGCCGCACGCGCCGGCCAGGCCGACGACGCGGCGCTGCTGCTGGGCCATGCCGATGCCTGGTACGCCGCCAACCAGAGCCCGCAGCGCCAGGCGGTCGAGCAGCGACTGCTGGCCGTGGTCTGGCCGATGATCGATGCGGCACTGGGTGGTCGCGCAGCCGCAAGGCGCGAAGCCGGCGCTCGCCTCGGAGCGGCCGAAGCCGACCTGCTGGCGCAACGGGTGCTGTCGGGTTGAAGACGGGTTGCTGCATTTCGGCCGTTCCGCGGCCTGCGGCAGGCCCTGCAACCCAAAGGTCCGGCGTTGGCCGAGCATGGATCGACCCGCTTGAATTTGTGGGGCGGAAAGACAGGATGGGGTGCTTGCACTGGCGGGCTTTCTACCCATCACGCCGCTGTAGCCTGAGGCAAGCGCTGCAAACCCCGCACCGGCGAATTGAAGATCAGCACCGCCTGCACCCCAAACCCACCCAAGGCCAGCCACAAGCAGGCCGGCGCACCCCAGACTTCCCCCACCACGCCGCCCAACGCCGCACCCAGCGGCCGTGCCCCCATGTTGACGGTCAGGAAGATGGCCGACACCCGGCCCAGCATGGCCTGTGGCGTCACCGTCTGGCGCAGCGTGGTCGAGCTGATGGTCCACAAGATGGGGCCGGCGCCGAACAGGAAGAATGCGGCACCGGCCAGCCAGCCCGACGGCCAGACAACGGTGGTCACCATCGTCGCCATCGCCGCAACCGACACCGCCGGCCCCAGTACCACCACCCGGCCGAAGGGCAGGGCGGCCAGCACCCGGGGTGCTGTCAGCGCACCCACCACCATGCCGGCACCGTAGCTGGCCAGCGTCAGGCCGACGGCGCTGGCGCCCAGGCCCAGACTGCGCATCGCGTAGGGCACGTAGGCCGCCTGCAGCACAAACCAGGACAGGTTCCAGGCCACGGCGGTCAGCAGGATGGGCCGCAGCAAGCGGTGCTGCCAGACCAGGCGCGCGCCGTCTTTCAGGTCCAGCCAAGGGTGGCGCGCGGGCGCGACGCTGCGGCCGGGCTCGGGCAGGCGCAGCAACAGCGCCACCGCCGCGGCGGACAGCGCGGTGGCCAGCACAAAGGCCGCGCTGGCGCCGGCCCAGGACACCACCGCGCCGGCCAGCGCCGGCCCGGCGGCAAAGGCAGCGCTGCGGGCCAGCTCCAGCCGGCTGTTGGCCGCGCCCAGCCGGTCGCGGGGCACCAGCGCCGGCACCAGTGCAGGTGCCGCGACGCTGAAGCCCACGGTGCCCGACGCACCTGCAAAACCCAGCGCCGCCAGCAGTGCGATCGACAACCGGTCCGAGGCCACGGCCCACAGCAGCAGCGCCAGCGACAGCGTACGCAGCGCCTCGGCCGCCACCATCAGGCGGCGTCGCGAATGGCGATCAGCCCACAACCCCAGCGGGATCGCCAGCAGCAAGAACGGCAGGCTCTGCGCGGTGCTGAGCAGCCCGATCTGGCCCGGCCCGGCATGGAGTGCCAACACCGCCACGATGGGCACCGCTGCCAGGCTGACCTGCTCGGCCGCTTGCGCCGCCAGGTTGGCCGTGGCCAGG
>JBBRZR010000267.1:0-7062 GCA_038236495.1 Burkholderiales bacterium | reverse complement strand
CCGGGCGGTCACCGCCGCCAAAGCCTTCACGCGCCGGACGGTCGCCGCCGCCAAAACTGCCGGGGCCGCCGGCACCGCCAGCACCACGCGGCGCCTGGCTGCGGCTGTCGTTGCGGAAACCACCTTCACGGAAGCCACCTTGCGGTGCGCCGTCACGCGGTGCGTCGCGGAAGCCCCCTTGCGGCCGGCCGGCGTCACGGAAACCACCTTGCGAGTGGCCTTCATCACGGTGACCACCGCCCTGCGGGCGTGAATCATCGGGGCGGAACGAGCCACCACCGAAGTTGCCACGGTCGCCGCCGCCAAAGTTGCCACGGTCACCACCACCAAAGTTGGGGCGATCACCGCCGCCGTAGCTGGGGCGGTCGCCGCCGCCAAAGCCACCGGCCGGACGGCGATCGCCACCGTAGCCACCGGCACCGCCGCCACCAAAGCTGGCGCGGTCGCCGCCACGGTCGGCACGCGGGCCACCAAAGCTGGGGCGGCCACGGCTGCCAAAGCCAGGCTTGCCGCCAAAACCACTGCCACTCGGGCCGCTCATGGTCGGCGCGGTGTACTTGGGCTCCAGGCCCGGTACCACCGCCACGGCGATGGGCTGGGTGGTGAAGCGCTCGATGCGGCGGATCATGCCGACATCACGGCGCTCGGCCAGGGTGATCGCCAGACCGTTTTTGCCGGCACGGCCGGTGCGGCCGATGCGGTGGATGTAGTCCTCCGGCTTCATCGGCAGGCCGTGGTTGATGACATGGCTGATGGTCGGCACATCGATGCCGCGGGCAGCGACGTCGGTCGCCACCAGCACCCGCAGGTGGCGGTTGCGCAGGTCTTGCAGCACCCGGTTGCGGCGGCCTTGCGGCATGCCGCCGTGCAGCGCGGCCACGGCATGGCCGATCTGCGCCAGTTTGTGTGCCACTTCGTCGGCATCACGCTGGGTGCTGGTGAAGACCAGGCACTGGTCCATGTCCTTGTCGGTCAGCAACTGCTCCAGCAGGGCATGCTTGTGGTGCATGCTGTCGGCCCAGTGCAGGCGCTGCTCGATGGCGGCGTGGGTGTCGGTGTGGTTGTCCACGCTGATGCGCTTGGGCTCACGGGTGAGCTGCTGGGCCAGGTGGCCGACGTTGCCGGCAAAGGTGGCCGAGAACATCAGGGTCTGGCGCTCTTGGGGCAGGCTTTGTGCGATGGTGGTGATGTCGTCGATGAAGCCCATGTCGAGCATGCGGTCGGCTTCGTCCAGCACCAGCATTTCAACCTGCGCCAGCACCGCAGCGCCGGAGTTCATCAGGTCGAGCAAACGGCCCGGGGTAGCGATCAGCACGTCCAGCGGCGCACGCAGCGCCTTGAGCTGGGCCTGGTACGGCACACCGCCGACCACGTGCGCAACCTTCAGCCCGGACACGCCGTAGCCGTAGACCGAACAGGCCTTGGAGACCTGCTGAGCCAGCTCACGGGTGGGTGCCAGCACGAGGATGCGCGGGCCATGGGCTTGGCCCTTGGCACGCTTTTTGGTGGGGTCGTTGCGGGCATCGAGGATGCGCTGCAGCGCCGGCCAGACAAAAGCTGCGGTCTTGCCGCTGCCGGTCTGAGACGATACCAGCAGGTCGCTGCCAGTCAGGGCGGCGGGCACGGCGCGGGCTTGCACATCGGTCGGGCTGGGGTAGCCAGCGTGGGTGATCGCCTTGACGATGTCGTGCGACAGGCCCAGGGCGGTGAAAGCGGCGCCGGTGGGGACGTGGGGCGCCTTGGCGGTCGCATCCGTGGTGGGGGTCAGAACCTCAGCGGCCTCGTCAATCGCGAGGGTGGACTCGAGCGCGGGCTCGATAACAAGATCAAAACTCATGGCAGTAACTTTCAGTCAGGCAAGGCTCGCCCCGGTGGCTTTTGGCCACGGCAAGGCACAGCCACGGCGCCGCGACAAAAGTCACGGACGACCGCAGTGGGGTCGCACTTCTTTGGAAGGGTGGGGCAACCCAAGCGACCCGGCTGTGCCGAAAGTGCCTGCGGTTTTGTGCCCAAAACGTCCTGAAGCGACGGCATCGCCGCCAACCAGGACTTGAGACGCGGTGGGGATCCCCGCTGTAGGGTGCAGGGCCCGGCTCAATGAGGGTCAGGGAGATGAACGAATAACGCGGAGCTGGCTCCGCGTTAACCCGGATTATGGCAGAGATTGGCGGCGCGTGCTGGCCTTTCTGATGCGCGGCCGCTCAGGCGCCGCGTGCTGCCGCCTTGATCAGGTCGCTGGCCTTCTCGGCAATCATGATCGTTGGCGCGTTGGTATTGCCGGTGGTGATGCGCGGCATGATCGACGCGTCCACCACCCGCAGACCTTGCAGGCCGTGGACCCGCAGGCTGGCGTCCACCACATCATTCGCGCTCGGTCCCATCCTGCAAGTGCCCACCGGGTGGTAGATCGTGTCGGCGTACTGGCGGATGTAGGCAGCGATCTGAGCGTCAGTTTGCGCTGATGCAGAACTGGCCAGTTCGCGACCGCCGAGGCTTGTCAGAGCGGGCTGCTTGAGAATCTGCCGCATCAGCTTGACACCCGCCACCATGCGGTCTAAGTCTGCCGGCGCGGCAAAAAACGCGGGATCGATCAGCGGCGCAGCCAGCGGATCGGCACTGGCCAGCGTCACACTGCCCCGGCTGTCGGGATCGAGCAGGCAGACATGGCAGGAGTAACCGTGCCCGAACACCGTGGTGCGGCCATGGTTCACCAACTTGCCGATCACGAAGTGAAGCTGCAGGTCGGGCGCTGCCAGCTGAGGCGAGCTTCGGATGAAACCGCCCGCCTCGGCAAAGTTCGTGGTCAGCGGCCCGCTGCGGTGTTTGCGCCACTCCAGCATGCCCGCGATCGCGTTGCGCAAGCCGGTGAACGACAGGCCGAACAACTCGGTGACCTTGGGGGCGTCCACCACCTGCACAACGTCGACATGGTCGTGCAGGTTGGCGCCGACACCCGGCAGGTCGTGCAACACCGGGATGCCCAGCGATGTCAGATGAGCCGCGGGGCCGACACCGCTCAGCATCAGCAACTGCGGCGACTGCAGCGCGCCGGCGGCCAGCAGCACCTCGGCGCGGGCCATCACCCGCTGGGTCGTGCCGCCCTGCAGGTACTCGACACCCGTGGCGCGCCGGCCCTCAAACAGGATGCGGGTGGCTCGGGCGCCGGTGATCACTGTCAGGTTGCTGCGGCCCAGCACTGGCGTCAGGTAGGCCTTGGCGGCGCTGCAGCGTTCACCGTTGCGGTGGGTGACTTGGTACGGGCCGACCCCTTCCTGGGTGGCGCCGTTGAAATCGGGGTTGAGCGCATGACCGGCCTGGCGCGCTGCATCGACAAACAGCGCCGAACAGCGGTTGGGCTGGCCCAGATCCTGAACCTGCAGCGGGCCGCCGCTGCCGTGCCAGGCATCGGCGCCGCGGGTGTTGTGCTCGGCGCGCTTGAAGTACGGCAGCACCTCGTTGAACGACCATCCCGGATTGCCCTCGGCGGCCCAGCCGTCGTAATCAGCATGTTGCCCGCGCAGGTAGATCATGGCGTTGATCGAGCTCGACCCGCCCAGCACCTTGCCGCGCGGCTGGTAGCCCCGTCGGCCGCCCAGCCCGGCTTGAGGCACGGTCTCGAAAGCCCAGTTCAGTCCCTTGGATTTGGCCATCAGGGCCAGCCCGGCAGGACAGTGGATCAAGACGCTGGTGTCAGTCCCGCCTGCTTCGAGCAACGCCACCCGCACATCGGGATCTTCACTCAGACGCGCCGCCAGCACACAACCCGCCGACCCACCACCCACCACCACATAGTCGAACATGTACTTTGACTCCATTTGGCGCTCGCCAATCTCGATAGACGCAGCCAAACGATGATAGCCACCGACCCGGTGCCGGCGTAGGCTGGGGACCTGCCTCTAGACAGGCTCAGGGTTCCTCGCCTTGCAAACCTGACTTTTGGTTCGATTGCTGTTACATTACGGGCACAGACATGCACGAGGCCGTTTCCACAAGGTCTTACTCCCGTACCGCCTGATGTCATCCGATCGCTTTGGCGACAAGGTTTCAGAAGGCCCGTCCAGGTTTGAACTCCCGGTTCGACGTTTCTTGAGTGTCTCTGTCCGTGTCGGCGCAAGTCGGTACGGTGGCAATTTTTTTATCAACAGACTCAAAAGGAACATCTCCATGAGCACCACCCAAACTGGCGTCGTCAAATGGTTCAACGATGGCAAGGGCTTCGGCTTCATCACGCCTGAAGACGGCAGCAAGGACCTCTTCGCTCACTTCAGCGAAATCCGCAACAACGGCGGCTTCCGTAGCCTGGCCGAAAACCAGCGCGTTGAGTTTGAAGTCAAGCAAGGCCCGAAGGGCCTGCAAGCAGCGAACATTCGCCCGCTGTAACCGCTGCGCAGGCCCAGCCTGCGTCAGTGGCGCAGGACCTCCGGGCTCTGCAAAACAAAAAACCGCACCTGTGAGGGTTGCGGTTTTTTTTCGTCCTTCTGACTGATCGGTGTGTGGCGGGCACTGTTCCGAGAGTTGCGGTCAGGCTGGGCCGGGCCGTACGCCCGTCCGCCTGCCCTACAACCCCGTCAACCCGCAGCGGGCGGCGGCGTGCCGGCCTCGCTGGGGTCTGCGGCGACGGGTTCATGTCCCGGCTCCGTACCATCGGCACCTGGACCTTGTTTTTTCTTCTGCAGCTTTTCTTCGTTCTTGCGTTTCTTAGCCAGTTCACGCTGGCGTTTCTCATACGAGTAATTCGGGGTCGCCAATGCGGTGCTCCTTGAGTGGCTGACACGCGCCGGTCGCGCGTCGAAACTGACCCGCAGCATAAGGCATCCGAAGTGGCGGGTTGGGAGCAAACGCCACAGGGCGATGCCAGCATGGGATCAGGGTGTCAGAATCTGCAGCGAATCTGAGGGGTTGCCATGTTCGCATTGTTCTTTTCGCCCACCGAGGCTTCTCGCCGCCTGCGACACAGCCGCTGGCCCGGAGGGGCTGCGCTGACGGCCAGGCTGGCGATATCGACTGTTCTTGCCATGCTTGCGGTGCCGCCCGTCGGGGCGGCCGACACAGGCGGCAGCACTGTGCAGGCCTCCGATCCACTGGCCGCCGCTCGGACCCAGGTGGCTGCGCGCCGCTGGGTTGACGCGATCACCGAGTTGAAGCGGTTGAACGCCACCACCAGTGCCGACTGGCAGAACCTGATGGGCTACTGCTTGCGCAAAGGGTCGCCGCCTGACCTGGACGGTGCCGATCGGCATTACCGCGAAGCCCTGCGCATTGCGCCGGCGCACCGCGGCGCGTTGGAGTACTCGGGTGAATTGGCGTTGATGAAAGGCGATTTGCCGCAGGCCGAGCAGCGTTTGGCGGCGTTGGACAAGGCCTGCACTTTTGGCTGCGAGGAGTACACCGACCTCAAACAGGCCATACAGCGTTACAAGGCCGCCGGCAACCGGTACCAGCCAGCCCCCTGATCGGGGCAAGGCCGCCACAAAAGCCAAGGGCCACCGAGGTGGCCCTTGCTGACGGACAGGGCAGCGCCCAAGACCGGTTGTGTTGGCGCCGGTTACGGGTTCCGGTAGCCCGCCCATTGGTGCGGTCGGTTGTCGCCAAGACAAGACCGAGTATGACTTGATGGCGTGACGTCGGTATGACAAGAAGCCATGGTTTGGTCTGCCAATTGCCGGCAAGGCTCAAATCGGGTTCGATGCTGCAGTGCAAAATGCGCGCAGCGGCCCACTCGGCGGGCATCACTCTGCGAGGTTTTTTGCGCCATGCGCTATGTCGTTTTCAATCAAAAAGGTGGCGTCGGCAAGTCCACCATCACCTGCAACCTGGCGGCCATCAGTGCTGCCCAGGGCTTTCGCACCCTGGTGATCGACCTGGACCCGCAGGGCAACTCGACGCGCTACCTGTTGGGCGCTGGTGCGGATGAGCCCCATGCCACAGCGGCCGAGTTTTTTGACCAGACGCTGAAGTTCACGCTGCGCAACCAGGGCGCGGACGAGTTCATCACCGCCACGCCGTTCGAGAACCTCCATGTCATGCCGTCCAGCCCCCGGCTGGAAGAGCTGCACGGCAAGCTGGAGTCACGCTACAAACTCTACAAACTGCGGGATGCGCTGGCAGCGTTGGAGGGCTATGACCGGGTCTACATCGACACCCCGCCGGCATTGAACTTTTACACCCGTTCTGCACTGATCGCAGCGCTTGGCTGCCTGATCCCGTTTGATTGCGACGACTTCTCACGCCGAGCGCTGTACTCGCTGATGGACAGCGTGCAGGAGATCCAGGCCGACCACAACCCGGAGCTGGTGGTGACAGGCATCGTTGTCAACCAGTTCCAGCCGCGTGCCAACCTGCCGCAGCGCCTGGTGCAGGAGTTGATTGACGAAGGTCTGCCGGTGCTGCAGCCCTACCTCAGCGCCAGCGTCAAGATCAAGGAGTCACATGAGCAGGCCTTGCCGATGATCCACCTGGATGCCCGCCACAAGCTGAGCCTGGAGTACTTGGCTTTGCATGCGGCGCTGCAGCCGGTGGTGGGCAAGCGGAAGGCTCGGCGCTGAACCTGGATCAGGGCTTTGCCCCGGTTTGAGCAAAGTGGCTGCGAAACCAGTCGCTCAACAAACGCCGCTCGTAGGGCAGCGACTCGCTCCGGTCATTGACCCGACTGTGCATCAGGTAGGCCATGTCGGAGATTGACTCGTCGCCGCTGCTGAGGGTTTGTGCGCCCTCACTCAGGGTGTAGCGCAAGTGGATGCGCGGCCAATCGGCGCGGCCCTTGATGACCCTCAACTCACTGCCGAGATTCAGCATGGGCTGGGTCTCGCCCGCCAGGTCGATGTCGAGGATCTCGATCTTGAGCCGCTGTTGCGCCGGCAGGCCGGCCAGGCCGAGAGTCTGAAGGTGCTGGTCCAGGGTCTTGCGTGTGGCCTCAGCGTCAAAGCCATGGCCGGCGTCGGTGTAGCGCTCGGGTTGCACAAAGCTGACTTCAACCGTGCCGGCTTGGGCCAGACCGGCCAGAAGCAGGGCCACTGCGGTCAATGGGATTCGCGTTCGGCAGGTCATGGTCATCCTTGGGTT
>JBBRZR010000266.1:0-7072 GCA_038236495.1 Burkholderiales bacterium | reverse complement strand
GTAGACGCGGTCCTCGATGTAGGGCTTGTCCTCCCAGCCGTTCTTGAAAATGTTGTGCATGACCCCGAACAGGAACGTGATGTCCGAGCCCGAGCGGATGCGCAAGTAGTCTTCGGCCTTGGCGGCGGTGCGGGTGAAGCGTGGATCGACCACGATCATCTTGCAGCCGGCCTCCTTGGCATGCAGCATGTGCAGCATCGACACCGGGTGCGCCTCGGCCGCATTGCTGCCGATGTACAGCGCAGCCTTGCTGTTCTGCATGTCGTTGTAGGAGTTGGTCATCGCGCCGTACCCCCAGGTATTGGCCACGCCGGCCACCGTGGTGGAGTGGCAGATTCGCGCCTGGTGGTCGGTGTTGTTGCTGCCCCAGAGGCTCATCCACTTGCGCAGCAGGTAGGCCTGCTCGTTGTTGTGCTTGGACGACCCGACGACAAAGATCGAATCCGGCCCGCTCTGCTTGCGCAGGTCCAACATCCGGGCGCTGATCTCGTTCAGCGCCTGGTCCCATCCGATGCGCTGGTACTTGCCGTCCACCAGCTTCATCGGGTATTTGAGCCGGTACTCGCCGTGGCCGTGCTCACGCAGCGCGGCGCCCTTGGCGCAGTGCGCACCCAGGTTGATGGGCGAGTCGAACACCGGCTCTTGCCGCACCCAGACGCCGTTTTCGACCACGGCATCGACCGCGCAGCCCACCGAGCAATGGCCGCAGACCGTGCGCTTGACCACCACCGTCTTGGCAGCACCCGTGGCCGGCTTGGTGCCATCGGTGGCGTTGGCGGCTTGCACCTTCTTGACCAGCAGCAACTGCGACGCGGCAATGCCCGCGCCCACGCCCAGGCCGGAGCGGCGCAGAAACACGCGACGGTCCATCGTGGGGATCGCGCGGGCCATGCCCCGCGACAGGCTGGCGACCAGGCCGGACGGGGCCGCGCCGTTGCCCTGGGCGCTGGGAGTTTTACGGGTCAGCAGCATCGTGGTCTCCGGGATCAGACCTTGGTGGTCTGGTAGTAGCGCTGAACGTGGGCGGTGAGCTGGTAGCCACCACCGGCTTCGGGCAGGGGTTTGGGCAGGGCAGCCGCCACCGGGGCGGCCGGCTGCAGTTGCAACGGCAGCACCGTAGCCGCTGCGGCCAGCGCACCAGCGGTGCCGGCGCCGGCAAACAGGCGGCGGCGGGACAGGGGGGTGGATTCGGACTTGCTCATCAGCGGCTCCAGGTGGACAGACCCATGCAGGTCGGTGCATATCGTCTGGATTGATTAGGGAGCAGTGTTAACCCGGTGGCAATCGGGGGGCTCCCTGGGTTTGAAGCGACAAGTTGTCGCAGATCGGCGGACAGGCTGTCTGCCGACCCGGCGATGGGGCCAACTGGCCCGCCACGCCCAGGTGCCTGGCCGTTCTGGGCTGTCTGGCATTTCTACAATGCAGGCTGACTCCAGGCTTTGCCATGCCATCGACACCGTCTCCTGAGGCTTTGCCACCCGATCGCTGGCCCCTGGCCGCGGTGCTGGTGGTTGACGACGAGCCCGGCATGCGCAACTTTCTCGAAAAGACCCTGGCCAGTCGGGTGGGCAACGTGCAGAGCGCCGCATCGGCCGAGCTGGCCGATGAACTGGTGCGGCGCCACCGTTTTGATTTGATCGTGCTCGACATCACCCTGCCCGGCCAGAGCGGCATCGCCTGGCTGCGTGACTTGCGGCAACGCGGCTTTGCCGGCGAGGTGGTGCTGATCACCGCTTTTGCTGACCTGGATACCGCCATCGAGGCCTTGCGCGCCGGCGCCAGCGACTTTCTGCTCAAGCCTTTTCGGGTGACGCAAGTGCTCAATGCGCTGCGGCATGGCCTGGAGCGCGCGCTGCTGCGGCGCGAGAACTGGGTGTTGCGGCGCACGCTGTCGCAGCGCACGCCGGCCGCCGACGGCCTGGTCGGCCGGTCCATCGCGATCAAGGGCCTGCAGGCCGCGCTGCAGCGGGTGGCCACGGTGGACAGCACGGTCTTGCTGGCCGGCGAGTCCGGCACCGGCAAGGAGCTGGCTGCATTGGCGCTGCACCGACACAGCAGCCGTGCCGACGGGCCGTTTGTGCCGGTCAACTGCGCCACGCTGCTGCCCGACCTGATCGACAGCGAGTTGTTCGGCCAGGCCCCGGGTGCGCAGCGGGGCCAACCGCTGCACGGTGACGCGCCAGCGGCCATCCCCACTCACCCGGGCCGCGACGGCCTGTTTGTTTATGCCCAGGGCGGTACGCTGTTTCTCGACGAGATCGGCGAGCTGCCGCTGGCCCAGCAGGCCACCTTGCTGCGGGTGCTGGAGGACCGCCGCATCCGCCCGGTCGGCAGCGAGCAGCAGATTCCGGTCGATGTGCGCATCGTCGCCGCCACCCACCGCCGGCTGGCCGACGAGGTGGCTGCCGGGCGCTTCCGCAAAGACCTGTACTACCGGCTGCAGGTGGTCGAGATCAACCTGCCGCCGCTGCGCGCCCACAAAGAGGACATCGCCGAGCTGGTGGCGCACTTCATCGACACGCTGGCGCCGCAACTCGGCGTGCCGGCGATCGAGGTGACCGATGACGAGCTGGGCTACCTGCGCCAGTACGACTGGCCCGGCAACGTGCGTGAACTGCGCAACCTGATCGAGCGCTCGCTGATCCTGGGCGGGCTCAACGTGTCTGCGCTGTACCAGGGCCTGAACCGCCAGGACGGCCGGCCGCGCAGCGCGCCGATGGTGACGGGCGCCGGCGGCACCGCCCCGACCACCGACCTGCAGGCGCTGGAGAAGCGGCACATCCAGTCGGTGCTCGACAGCGTGGCCGGCGACAAGACCCGGGCGGCACAGCTGCTGGGCATCTCGCGCCGCACGCTGGAGCGCCGCGTCGCCGACTGGGCCCAGCAGGCATGACGCTGCGTTTGCCGGGCCGCTTTGCCGCCTGGCCGGTACGGCGCAAGCTGCTGGCGATGGTGCTGCTGCCGCTGGTGGTGGTGCTGCCGCTGCTGGGCCTGGTGCTGCTGGTCTGGGGCAATGCGGCGTTCGACCGCCTGTTGATCACCAAGGTGCGGTCGGATATGGCGGTGGCGCATGGCTATTTCGACCGGGTGCTGGGCGAGGTGGCCACCAGCACCGGCGCGGTGGCGGACTCTCAGGCGCTGTATGCCGCGCTGCAGGCGGCGGGGCTTGACCCGGGGCGCGGACCTGGCCCATCGGTTGCCGGCCTGGGCGGCTTGGGCGGCGACCGTGCCGCGCTGCAAGCCCTGCTGGCGCGCTTCAAGGACCGCGAGGGGCTGGACTTCATCAACCTGCGCACGCCGGGCGGGATGCTGCTGCTGGCCGACTTCGACGGTGCCAGCGACGGCCCGGCCGTGCTGGCCGCGCCCGGCCGGGCCGGCCGCACCACGGCCGCCGTCGCGGTCTTGCCGCCCGCAGCGCAGGGCCTGCTGTCGCCCGCGCTGCGCCAGCGGGTGGCCGTGCCGCTGGTGGCCACCCAGCAAGCCCGGCCGACCGAGCGCAGCCAGGAGGACCGGGCGATGGTGGTGCGTGCCGACGCACCGGTGCTCAGCCCCGACGGCCGGGTGCTGGCCTGGGTGCAGGCCGGCATGCTGCTGAACCGCAACCTGCCGTTCATCGACCACATCAACCGCATCGTCTACCCCGAGGGCGCGCTGCCCTTCGGCAGCCAGGGCACGGCCACCTTGTTTCTGGACGACGTGCGCATCTCCACCAACGTGCGGCTGTTCGACACGGTCCCGGCGCCGGTGCGAGAGTCGGCCGGCGCGTCTGCGGCGACCCGCGGCGCTGCCACCCCTGCCGACGTTGCCGCGCCCGGCAGCGGCGAGCAGCGCGCCATCGGCACACGGGTATCGATGGCGGTGCGCGACGCCGTGCTGGGCCGCGGCAACACCTGGCTGGACCGCGCTTTTGTCGTCAACGACTGGTACGTGTCGGCCTACCAGCCACTCAGCGACGCCAGCGGGCAGCGGGTGGGCATGCTCTACGTTGGCTACCTGGAGCGGCCCTTCACCTGGATGAAGTACAGCGTGCTGGTGGGCATCGGCGTGGTGTTTTTTGCGGTGATGATCGTGGCCGCGCTCTGGTCGGCGCGCCGGGCGCGGGCCATCTTCCGGCCGATCGAGCAGATGGCCCACACCATGCGCCAGGTCGAGGGTGGGGCGCTGGGCGCGCGGGTCGGGCCGGTGGCCAGCTTCGATGAGATCGGTGCGCTGGCGGGCCACCTCGACCATTTGCTCGACACCTTGGCCGAGCACACCGCCGCGCTGCAGCGCTGGAACGCCGAGCTGGATGCCAAGGTGGCCGAACGCACACTGGCGCTGGCCAAGCGCACCGCGGCGCTGGAGGCGGCGCAGGCCGGCCTGCTGCGCGCCGAAAAAATGGCCGCCGTGGGCCAGCTCACCGCCAGCATCGCGCACGAGGTGAACAACCCGATTGCGGTGATCCAGGGCAACCTGGACCTGGTGCGTGAGCTGCTGGGCGCCGACGCGCAACGCATCGCGCCCGAGCTGGCGCTGGCCGACCAGCAGATCGAGCGCATGCGCCTGATCGTCACCCAGCTGCTGCAATTTGCCCGGCCCAACGAGTTTGCCGGCTATGTCGAGTCGGTATCGCCGGGCCAGGCGATCGAGGACTGCCTGGTGCTGACCGGCCACCTGCTGGCGCACACCCGCATCCAGGTGCTGCGCGACTTCCGCAGCCAGCGCAGCGCCGGCATCAACCGGGGCGAGCTGCAGCAGGTGCTGGTCAACCTGCTGGTCAACGCCATCCATGCCATGCCCGACGGCGGCACGCTGACCTTGACGACTGCCGACTGGACGGCAGCCGGCGGCCAGCCCGGCCTGAGCCTGAGCGTGACCGACACCGGCCCCGGCCTGGGCGACGATTTGCTGCTTGAGCTGTTCCAGCCCTTTGTCACCCGCAAACAGGACGGCACCGGCCTGGGCCTGTGGATCAGCCGCGGCATCGTCGAGCGCTACGGCGGCGACATCCGGGCCGGCAACCGGCCGCCGGCTGACGGCCCGGGCGCCTGCATGACGGTGTTGCTGCTGTGCGAGCCGGCGTTGTCCGCCGCCGCCTAGGCCGGACAAACCCTAGGTTTGTGCCCTGCGGACCGGCCGCGACAAGCTGTCGCGCCCGCCGCCGCTAGACTGTTTGGGCAATGCAACAGCGTCCCAACATCCCGGTGGCCGTGCTCATCGAACGCCACAAAGACCCGAATGCCTGGGAGGCCTGGGGCTTTCGCATCGTCGAGGTGGTGATCGACGAGGGCGGTTTCGGCGACCGGCCGCGCACGCTGCGTGACGACGGGCGGGTGGCGCAGGTGCTGCACCCCGGCTTGACCGTCATGCTGCACCGTGACGAAGGCGAGGGCTACTACCTCAACCTGTCCTCTGGCGCACCGGTCTGGTTCGTGATGTGGCGCATCGACGACGACGATCCGTCCCGCGCCTGGCCCGAGTGGGTCACGCTGTCCTACAACGAGGCCGGGCGCCAGCTCGATGCGCAGGAGCGGGTGGACAACGTGCCGCTGGCCGACGAGGTCGCGGCGCTGCTGCAGGCCTTTGTCGATGAGCACTACCGGCCCGAGGTCAAGCAGCGCCGGCGGCCGGCGTCGTTCAAGCCGCCGGGCCAGCGCTGATGGCGCTGCAGCCCCCGGTGCCACCGCCCGGCCGTGACCGCCGCGCCGACAGCGCATCCGCTGATGGGGATGACGGTGGCGACGGCACCGGCGGGTTTCTGTCGCGGTGGTCGCGGCGCAAGGGGCAAGTGCGGCAGGGCGGATCGCCCGCAGAGCCGGTCGTGGTGCCGGCCCCGGTCGCGGTGGCGCCGCGGCCTGCGCTGGCATCACTGCCGCCTGTTTTGCCAACAGCGGTCGCCCCGCAGGCAGCGGCAGCTGCCCCGCTGCCGCGGCCACAGCCACCACCACCACTGCCAGCGCCGCCGCCAGCCCCGACCTTGGCCGATGTCGCGTTGCTTGGCCGCGAGTCCGACTACGCCCGTTTTGTTGCACCCGGTGTGGATGCCGGTGTGCGCAATGCCGCGCTCAAGAAACTGTTCACCGATCCGCATTTCAACCTGATGGACGGCCTGGACACTTACATCGACGACTACGGCAAGCCCGACCCGCTGCCCGCCGGCATGCTGCGGCAGATGGCGCAGTCTCACGCGCTGGGCTTGTTCGACGACGAGCCGCCGCCGGGCAAGCAAGGTGACGGATCACTGGCGGCCGCCAGCCCCGCCCCTGAGCAAAGCCCCGACCCCCATCCCGCTCCCCGCCCCGATCCCACGCCAGCCCTGGCCCACGAACCTGACCGCACCCCCGATGAAGACGCTGATCTGCGATTGCAACCGCACCCTGCCGCTGGACCGGCCAGCCCTGATCCAGGCGCTGTCCCGGACGCCGGGCGCCAGCACTGACGGCCTGGCCGACGTGCACAGCCTGCTGTGCCGGCGCGAGGCGCCCGCCTTCCAGCGCGCTGCGCTGGCCACGGGTGCTGCGGCCGAGCCGCTGCTGGTGGCCTGCACCCAGGAGTCCCGGCTGTTTCTCGACCTGAACCGCCAGACCGAGGGTGCTGCGTCCACCGAGGTGCGGCCGATCCACTTCGTCAACCTGCGCGAGACCGGCGGCTGGTCGCGCGACGCGGCCCAGGCCACCCCCAAGCTGGCCGCGTTGATTGCCGCTGCCCAACTGCCCGACGCCGACCCGGTGGGCACGGTCAGCTACCGCTCGGCCGGGCGCTGCCTGGTGATCGGCGGCGCCGATGCGGCAGGCCAGGCCGCTGCGCTGCTGGCCGACAAGCTCGACGTCAGCCTGCTGATCGACCGGCCGGGCGGCGCGCTGTCCCAGGTACACGCGCTGGCGGTCTTCAGCGGCCAGCTCACGCGGTTGACCGGCTGGCTGGGGTCTTTCGAGGTGCGATGGACCCAGACCAACCCCATCGACCTGGACTTGTGCACCCGATGCAATGCCTGCATCGATGCCTGCCCCGAGAGCGCGATCGACTTCAGCTACCAGATCGACCTGTCCGCCTGCAAAAGCCACCGCGACTGTGTACGGGTCTGCGAAGCCGC
>JBBRZR010000265.1:0-7075 GCA_038236495.1 Burkholderiales bacterium | reverse complement strand
GTGATCATTGCCGACCCGTGGTGGAACCCCGCCGCCGAGGACCAGGCCAGCGGCCGCGCCCACCGCATCGGCCAGCAACGGCCCGTCACCGTCTACCGGCTGGTGACGCAAGGCTCGATCGAAGACCGCATCGTCAAGCTGCACCACAGCAAACGCGCGCTGGCCGAGGGTGTGCTGGCCGGGCAGGACGGCGGTGGCGGCGCGGTGATGCGGGCGGCGGACATGCTGGCGTTGTTGCGGGGTGAGGACGGTGAAGGCGATGGCGATTGATCAGGCCCTGGCCGCTGGCCACCCGACCTGCCGGATTGAAACCCCGGCCTGAAGCCGCTGCCGACTAAGCCACCGAGCCCGACGGCCGATGATCCTGCACGCTGGAGGATCCAGCCTCGCAGCCGGGCCGTCCGGTCAAGGCAAAAACAAACGGTGCGCTTGCGCATAGCGCAGCAAGTCCACCGCCGTAGCCACCCCCAGCCGCTGCCGGATCTGGGTCTGGTAGTTGGACACCGTCTTGCCGCTCAGGTGCAGGCGCTCGGCGATCTGGTCCACCGTCAATCCCTCGACCAGGCCACGCAAAACCTCGAATTCGCGCGACGACAGCACCTGCCGAGGCACGGCTGCGGTCGGCAATGCCGCTGCGCCGGCAATGTCCGGTGACAGCACGCCTACCTCACCGCGCGCCACCCGCCGCAGGGCGGCCACCAACAGCGCCGGCTCGCTGCTCTTGGTGATGAAGCCGGCAGCGCCCGCAGCCAGGGCCTGCGCCACCATCGCCGGGCTGTCGTGCATCGAGAACACCAGCACCCGCAGCGCCGGCCAACGCTGATGCACCCGACGCAACAGGTCCAGCCCGCTGCGCCCGGGCATCGACAGGTCCAGCACCAGCACCTCCACCGTCGCCTCGGGCAGCGCCACCAGTGCGGCATGCGCGCTCTCGGCGTCGGCGTGTTCGGCCACCACCTGCAGGTCGGGCTCGTCTGCCAGCAGGCGGCGGTAGCCGGCACGCACCACCGCGTGGTCGTCCACCAGCATCACCCGCACCGGGCCGTGTTGCCGGGTCATGGCGCGGCCCCGGCCACCAGGGGGTCGAGGGCCTGGGGCGCCGTCAGCCAGACGGTCTCGAAACGGGCCGCCAGCCGCAGGCCGCGGCCTGGCCCGTCGGCCGGCCCGATCTGCAACTCACCGCCCTGCGCCCACACCCGCTCGCGCAGGCCGGGCAGGCCGCTGCCGCGCAGCCTGGCGCTGTCGCCGGCGGGCAGGCCGATGCCGTCGTCTTGCACGGACCAGTCGAGCTGCACCGACGCGCCCGGCCGCTGCACCCCGCGGCACAACAGCCGCAGCGTGGCCTGCTGCGCCTGCGCATGGCGGGCCACGTTGGTCAGGGCCTCCTGGCTGATGCGGTAGAGCGTCAGCGCCAGCGCCTGCGGCAGCACCAGGGCCTCGGCCGCCGCGCCGGTGGGCCAAGGATGGGCCCGGCCTTGTTCGTCCTGGGCAGACAGCTCGATCCGGCATTGCGTACCGGCATCGGCAGTGGCCGGCGACCAGGCGGCCACCAGCGCCTCTAGCAGCGGCCCCAGACGGGCCAGGCTTTGCCCGCCGGTGCCGGGGTCATCAGCCGGACCAAAGGGTTGCAGCCGCGACAGCAGAGAGCGGATGTCGTGCTGGATCAGCTGGCATTGCGCCGCCATGCCCGCCACCACCTGCGCCGGCTCGGGCTGGTCGGTCAGGCGGCGCGCCAGCCAGGCCGCGTCCACCCGAAGCGCGGTCAGGCGCTGGCCAAATTCATCATGCAACTCGGCCGCCAGACGGGCGCGCTCGTCCTCTTGCAGCGTCAGCAGTTGCTGGCTCAGCAGCCGGCGCCGGGCCTCGGCCTCGGCCAGCGCATGGCCCAGGCGGCGCAACGCAGCGGCGATGGCTTCCAGCTCCCGGATCGGCATGGTGGGCAGGGCCAGGGCGGACCGGGCGTCGGGGCTGGGCGGCTGGGCAGCGTGAGGTGGGCGGGAGGAAAGGCCGGGATCAGGGTCGCTGGAGGGCCTGTCGCCCGCCCTGCCACCGATCCCGCCGATGGCTGCCAGCAGCCGGTCCAGCGGGGCCAGTGCCCTGCGCAGGTTCCAGCGTATGGCCAACAGCAGGCCGGCGATGCAGGCCAGCAACAGCGCCAGCGTGCCCAGCAGGTTGAGCAGGGACTCGCGCCGCTCGCTCTCATGCGATGCGGCCAGCGTGACGACCCAGCGTGCGCCGCCGGGTCGGTCCACGGTCCAGCTGACCTGGCGCGCGTCCGGTGCCGACTGCAGCGCCCGGTGTCCGGCCAGCAAGGCGCCCAGCAACAGGCCCTCCGGTGGCGCGGCGGGGGGCGCCAGCAGCAGCCGGCCGGTCGCGTCCTGCACCCGCAGCAGCAAATGGCGCGGCGGGTGATCCGCGGCCAGCTGGCGCAACGAGTCCAGCGCGGCCGCGTCGTCCGCCTGCGCCAGGCTGCCCAGGCGGGCCACCAGCGTGGCCAGCGTGACCGCAGCGTCCACCTCGTCAGTGATGTCATAGGCCATGCGCGCCAGGCCCACCCCCAGCGCCAGCAGCAGCACCGCCGCGGCCACCACGCCGGCGCGGCGCATCAGCAGGCGCGGCAGGTCCAGCGGTGCAGGGGCCTGTGCGGTCAGCGGCGCCGGGGCCGGCCCGCCCGGACTGCCGGCGGTCATGGCGCAAGCCCGGCAGCAGCAGCGGGCCGGCTCACAGACCGCAGGCCGTGTGCACCGCAGGACGCCCACAGCGACTTGCAACGGCGGATGACGCGGCGGGGCGGCGCCACGCCGGCCAGCGCAAACAGCGCGGCAATGCGCGGCTGCGGGCCGGTCACGCCAGGCCGGGTCAGCCCACACGCCAGCACAGCCGGCGTGGCCTGGCTGCGGCTGATCTCTCGGTGGACGGTGTATCGGCCTATGGGCACTGTCCGGGCAATTGCAGAACCGTTGAGCCTGGCCTGCAGCAAAGTCTGGATCAATAGCCGGTCAGCTTGCGTCAGGTGCGCGTGGTGATTTCCCATTTGGGCGACACCTTACAACTTGCGCCGTGCCGGACATCAAACTTGAAGCCACGCCGCGCCCGGCAGCGGGCAGTGCCCCACCGCGCCGCGTGCTCCAATCCCATGACCGCATCTCAGGGCCAGGCCATGGACGACACCGACCGGCAATTGATCTCGATGCTGCGCAAGGACGCACGCACCAACGTCGCCACGCTGGCGGCCAGGCTGGGCGTGGCGCGTGGCACTGTGACCAACCGACTGCGCAAACTGGAGGACGATCAAGTGATCGTCGGCTACACGGTGCGGCTGAGGCCGGACGCCGAGCCGAACCAGATCCGCGCCTGGATGTGGGTGCTGGTCGAAGGCAACCAGACCCGCGCCGTGATCGCCAGCCTGCTGGGTGAACCCGGCGTCGAAGCGCTGCACGATACCAACGGCCGCTGGGATCTTCTGGCCGAACTGCGCGCTGACAACATGGCCGCGCTGTCCAAGGTGCTGGAGCGGGTGCGGCTGACGGCCGGCATCGCCAACACCGAGACCAACATCCTGTTGTCCACCTACCGCTGACAGGCACGTGGGGCGCGGACCTGGATTCAGGCGCCATCGCTTTGCGTAGTTGGTGGTCGGCAAACGGCTCGTTGCTGACCTTCGTTTTTACGCCTGCGACTTGCCGTTCGTGGGTGCTGTGCGACCGCACCGCGCCGGGCTGGCGTGCCCCGCTCCGTGTCATTCCGGGCCGGAAAAGCACCGGCCCTCCCTTCTTTACCTGCGCGGGACACGCCAGCCCGACACGGCGCTACTCCGCCAGTGGTGTCTGCTGAGTTTCCCAGCCAATGCACGCGGCAACGGTGCCAGCGGCCAAGGGCGTTGGGTGACCGGCGCAGTGAAATAAAGGGGGAAATGCCGGCCAACCGGCCGGCATGGAGGACATTCACGGAGGCGGTTACCCAACGGCCTTGGTTGCCTCGCGCCGCACGCCGCACGCCGCACGCCGCACGTCGCACGTCGAACGTCGAACGTCGAACGTCGAACGTCAGCATCCTGGCCAATCGAACGGCAGCTCAGAGCCGATTGCCGCCAGACCGCTACGCGATCCAGGGCACGGTTGCAGCCAGCGAGGCAAGCGCGCACCTCAAATCTCGAACTTCACGCCCTGGGCCAGCGGCAGCGCGCCGGAGTAGTTGACGGTGTTGGTGGCGCGACGCATGTAATTTTTCCAGGCATCGCTGCCGGACTCGCGGCCGCCGCCGGTCTCTTTTTCGCCGCCAAAAGCGCCTCCGATCTCCGCCCCTGACGTGCCGATGTTGACGTTGGCGATGCCGCAGTCGCTGCCGGCAGCGGCCATGAAGGCTTCGGCCTCGCGCAAGTCGTTGGTGAAGATCGCCGACGACAAACCCTGCGGCACGCCGTTTTGCAGGGCGATGGCCTGGTCGAAGTGGTCGTAGCGCAGCAGGTACAGGATCGGCGCGAAGGTCTCGTGGCAGACCACCGACGTCTGCGCGGGCATCTGCACCAGCGCCGGCGTGGCGTACCAGGCATCAGCGGCCGCGAAGCCGGCTGGGCCAGGCGTCACACGCTCGCCACCCGCAACGCTGCCGCCCTGCTCACGGGCCTGCGCCAGTGCCGCCTGCATCGCGCCGAAGGCCGCGCCGTCCACCAGCGGGCCGACCAGCACGCCGGCCTGGCGCGGATCGCCCACCTGCAGGCTGGTGCGGGCGCGCTCCAGCCGCGCTGCCAGCTCGTCGTGGATGCTGGCATGGGCAATCACCCGGCGCGTCGTGGTGCAGCGCTGGCCCGCCGTGCCGTAGGCGCCGAACAGAATGCCGCGCACCGCCAGGTCCAGGTCGGCACTGGGTGCCACGATGATGGCGTTGTTGCCGCCCAGCTCCAGCAGGCTGCGACCGAAGCGCGCCGCCACCCGCGGCCCCACCGCACGGCCCATGCGGGTCGAGCCGGTGGCCGACACCAGCGCCACCCGCACATCGTCCACCAGCGCTTCGCCCACCGCCGCGCGGCCGTTCAGCACCTGGCTGAGATGGGCCGGCGCATCAGTGCCAAAACGCGCCAGCGCACGCTCTAGCAGCGCATGGCTGGCCAGTGCGGTCAGCGGCGTCTTTTCGCTCGGCTTCCAGACCACCGCGTTGCCGCAGACCAGCGCCAGCGCGGTGTTCCAGGCCCACACCGCGACCGGAAAATTGAAGGCGCTGATCACGCCCACCACACCCAGCGGATGCCACTGCTCCATCATGCGGTGGCCCGGCCGCTCGCTGGCAATCGTCAAGCCATGCAGCTGGCGCGACAGGCCGACCGCAAACTCGCAAATGTCGATCATCTCCTGCACTTCGCCCTCGCCCTCGCTGCTGACCTTGCCGGCCTCCAGCGTGACCAGCGCGGCCAGCGTGGCCTTGTGGGCGCGCAACTCGTCGCTGAACAGCCGCACCAGCTCGCCGCGGCGCGGCGCGGGCACCTGGCGCCAAACCAGAAAGGCGCTGCGTGCGCGGCCCACCGCTTGCTGCATCTGCTCGGTGCTGGCCTCGTGCACCTCGCCGGTGGTGGCGCCGTCGATCGGCGACCGGGCCAGCAGGCTGCCGCCGGCAAATGCCGCCTCGGGCACCCCCAGCGTGGTGAGCATGGCCTGGGCGTGCTGGGCAGTGGGGAGGGTGTCGAGTGAGCATGTCATGGGGTGTCCTGCGCTGCGGCCATCACCCGATCGACTCCACCTGCCTCGATTGCTGGTAGGCGGCCCCGAAGCGGTTGGCCAGGAAGGCCGGCAACTCTACCTGCTCTTGCCGGATGAAGCCGCTGGCCGGCAGCTTGCCGTCGCGGAACAGATCGACCGCCGCGCAAATGCCCGCCGCGGTGGTGATCTGGATTGCCGACAGCGGTGCACCCTCGCTACGGTCGGCAAAGATCTTGCGGGCGAATACCTCTTGCAGCAACTGCCCGGCGCGCAGACCGCTGACGGTGACAAACACCAGCACCACATCCTGCATCGTGCCCGGCACGCTCTTGCGCAGGATGTCCTTGAGGGTCTGCGGGTCGTCCTTGAGCTGCAGGTCTTCCAGCAGCATTTTCATCAGCGCCTGGTGGCCTGGGTAACGCACGCTTTTGTAGTCCAGTGTGCGCACCCGGCCCTCCAGCGTCTCGCACAGCGTGCCCAGCCCGCCAGAGGTGTTGAAGGCCTCGTACTCGGTGCCGTCGAGCGAAAAATGCTCCAGCCCTTCCAGCGCCAGCACGTCCAGCCGGCGGCCGTCGCGGATCGCCTCGCAGGGGTGGCAGTACTCGTTGATCAGGCCGTCAACGCTCCAGGTCAGGTTGTACTTCAGCGCGTTGGTCGGAAAGGCGGGCAAAGCGCCGACCCGCATCTTGACGTCGTGCAAAACCTCAAACCCCTGCGCCAGGTGGTGCGCGACGATGCCGATGAAGCCCGGCGCCAGCCCGCACTGCGGCATGAAGGCGGTGGCCGCGCCCGCCGCCAGTCGCTTGATCTCGCGGGTGGCGGCCACGTCCTCGGTCAGGTCGAAGTAGTGGCAACCGGCCTCGCGGGCCACGGTGGCGGTGGCCACGGCCAGGTGGTAGGGCAGCGCATTGACCACGATATCCTGGGCACCGCCGCCGGGCGCATCCCGCAGCGCCGCCAGCAGGGCCGCGCCGTTTTCGGTATCGGCCACCCGGGTGCTGACGTTGCGGCCGGCAATGCGCGCCAGCGCGGCAGGGCTCTTGTCGATCACCGTGACCTGGTAGTCGCCACTGTCGCCCAGCAGGCGGGCGATGGTCTGGCCGATGTGGCCGGCGCCTAGCAACGCAACACGGGACAGGGCAGGCATGGGAGTCTCCAGAAACGGTAGGGCCGCGAGCGGATGCGGCCGGTGACAGAGTTTCGACAGACCCGCTGACGAATGAAAGCCCGAGTTCGTCGAAACCATCCACAATTCCGCCGTATCGATGACGGCTTTCGCCGGTACGTCAAATCAGCTCGGCCGATAGGCCGAACCACCCGCCCCAAGCGCCCCACGCGCCCGCCACCCCGATGCCCAAAGACGCCACCGACCGCGCCCTGAT
>JBBRZR010000264.1:0-7093 GCA_038236495.1 Burkholderiales bacterium | reverse complement strand
GCGCTGGGCTTTTCGGCCGACGGCCAGCACCTGGCTTCGGGCGACATCAACGGCGATGCCCTGGTCTGGCAACGCGGGCTGGATGCCCGGCCCTGGATCGGCGACCCCAAGGCCGGCAAGAACCCGCTGCACCACCAGGCCGCCATCCGCAACATCAGCTTCAGCCCGACCGAGCCCAACCTGCTGGCCACCGCGTCCGACGACGGCACTGCCGTGGTCTGGACGCTGGACCTGGAGCGTGGCCTGCTCAACCCCAGCGCCGACGCGCGCCGGGTGCTGCAGCACGACCGGCCGGTGGCGATCGCCCGCTTTGTCGACCGGTCCGACGAGCAGAACCGGCTGATGACGGTGTCGGACAAGCGGGTCTTTTTCTGGAGCGATGTCACCGTGCGCGACGAACGCCGCCACGACGACGAGGTGATCGAGGCCAGCGTGTCCAAAGACGGCGAGCAGCTGGTCTCGGCCAGCCTGGACGGCACCGCCCGGGTCTGGTCCAGCCGCAGCACCGTGCCGGTGGCGGTGCTGCGCGGCCACAACAACACGGTGGTGCATGCGCTGTTCGGCCCCCCCGGGCGGATCATCACCGCCAGCCTGGACGGCACGCTGCGCGGCTGGCGCCTCAACGCCCCCACGGTGCTGAAGGCCGGCACACCCTGGCTGACGGCGCAGGCCCTGCTGCCCGGCGGCGTGGCCACTTTGGCTTGCAGTGAAACCGCCGAGCGCGACACGCCCTGTGCACCCCTGAGCTGGGCTGCTGAAGGTGCCAAGACCAGCCCGGCCGCGGCCTCGCCAACAGCCCCTGCCCCGCAAGCCCAGGCCGCAACACCCCAGGCCAAGCGCACCAGGGCGGGCGACGGCAAGGCCGGGGCGCGGGCCGGCACCGCAGTGACGCATTGGGGCGTGGAGGAGGCCAGCCTGTCGGCCGACGGCAAGTTGCTGTTGTTCCACGACCGCGGTTACGACCTGGGCCAGGCCTACAACCCGGTGCTGATCGACCGCGGCTCGGGCCTTGATATCACGCCGGACTGGCTGGCCAAAAGCCGGCATGCGGTGTTCAGCCCCACCCAGGCCGAGCTGGCGGTGGTCCGCGCGGCCGACATCGCCGTCTGGCCCCTGGCAGCACTCGCCGGCAAGGTGGACGCACCCGCCGGCCAGCCCCTGCTGCGACTGCCCGCCAACAGCGATGTCAGCGCCGTCGCGCTGAGCCCCGACGGCCGCTGGCTGGCCACCCTGGGTGACACCATCCAGCTCTGGAACCGCGCCGACCCCGCCGGCAAGCCGATCACGCTGACGGGGCACCAGGGCGCGCTGCGCAGCGTGGTCTTCAGCCCGGACAGCAGCACCCTGGTCAGCGCCAGCGCCGACCGCAGCGCCCGGGTCTGGACGCTCAAGGGCCTGGTGGCCGGCCAGACGCTGGACTGCGTGGACCGGCTGGCCCGGCGCACCCCCAACTGCGTGGTGCTGTCGGGCGGCCACAGTGCGGCGCTGCAATCGGCCCACTTCAGTCCGGACGGCAAACGGGTGGTCACCGCCAGCGCCGACAACAGCATCCGGGTCTGGGACGCGGCCACCGGGCATGAATGGGCGGCGTTGTACCGCCATGGCGGCAAGGTCAACAGCGCGCTGTTCGACCGCAGCGGCGAGCAGATCGTCTCGGTCAGCGACGACGGCACGGCCCAGGTCGGCCGCTGCGACGCCTGCAGGCTGCCGCTGGACGAGCTCAAGCAACGCGCCCAGGCCAGCGTGCGCATGACCGAAGGCGACGAGGCCGCGCTGAAAGCCGACGCGGCATCTTGGCTGCCGCGCTGGCTGGGCGGCCGTTGAGGCGAGCCGCGCCGGGTTGTTCAGCGCCGCCACCGTCACCGCGCCGTTGCGGCTGAGGGTGACCCGGGCACGGTGGGCGTGCCCTGAGGGGGCCGGTCAGGTTGCAGGCGGGGCCGCTGCAAGGCTTTGGCGGTAGGTGGCGTAGCTCGGCTGGTCCACCGCCAGTTTGGCCAGTGTGGTGCGCCAGAGGTGCTCGGTCAGCACCTGCGGGTCGGTGTCCGGATCACCCTGGGCGATGCGCTCGGCCAGGCGCTGGTTGAGGCGGGCCAGGTCGTCGCTGCTGGCGGGATCGTTCAACAGCACACGCAGCCGCGCGCCTTCATCGGCGTCGGCGCTGGGCGCGAGTTGCAGCTGGCGGCTCACGATGTCGAGCATGTTGGCGGCCACCCGGGCGTTGTAGGCCAGCGCATCCTGGCCACTGCGGCCCAGTGCCGGTCCGGCCTCGTCGCGCAAAAACCGCGCCACTGCGGCCAACAGCTGTTCAGGGTTGGGGCTGTCCTGCATCAGACGGCTCCGGCGGTGGGAGGGGCGGCGGGGTCGGCGCCCGCCGGGACGCCCGCGCGTGGCGCAATCAGCGCCAGCAAATCGATTTCAGTTTCGGACGCGCGGCGGCCGATAGCGGCTTTTTCCATCACCGGCTCAGCGCCCGTCAGCCAGGCCTGGCCCATGCTCTCGCAAATGATGCCCCAGCGCAGCGTGCCCAGCACCTGCCACCAGTGCACCCGGGCCTCGTCCACCGCGCCGCCGGCGGCGCGGTAGCCGGCAAACAGTTCATCCGCCAGACCGAAGCCGCCGACCCGGCGCTGCGATTGGCCAAAACGCCAGGGGTTGGCGCACAGCCAGCCCAGGTCGGCCATCGCATCGCCCAGGTGGGCCAGCTCCCAGTCGAGCACACCGCGCAGCGGCGTCACCTCGTCCGCCAGATCGACCATCAGGTTGCCATTGCGGAAGTCGCCATGCACCAGCACCGGCGTCACGTCGGCGGGCGCGTTGTCGGCCAGCCAGCGCAGTGCCAGCTGGAACACCGGCCGCACCGTGCCGTGGCGGGCATGCCAGGCGCGCAGGTGCTCGACCTCGGCGCGCGGCTGGGTGCAACGCAGCGGCGGCAGGCCGGCCAGCGGCAAGGCGTGGATGCGCGCCAGCGCGTCGCCGCACTGCCGCGCCAGCGCAGGCCGGTGCGCGGCGGCGATGCGCCGGCCCAGGGCCTCGCCGGGCAGGCGCTGCATGATGAAACCCTCGCCCAGGCCGTGCGCAGGCTGCAGCACCTGCAGCACCTCGGGCACCGGCACGCCGGCCTGGCCTGCCCGCGTGATCAACGCGGCCTCGGCCACCAGGCCGGGGCCGTCGGCGCCGCGCCGGCGTGCGCCGGGCGGCGCGCGCCGCAGGATCAGCGCACGGCTGCCGGCAGCGCTGGCCAGCTCGAAGGCCCAGGTCTCCTGGCTGGCGCCACCGGACAAGCGCCGCAGGCCCAGCACCTGGGCCGGGCGGGCTGCGCTGACCGTGCTGCCTGCGCTGCCTGCGCTGCCCAGGCTGCCCGCCAGCGCCGCAGAGAGGCCTTGCAAAAGGGCCTGTGCGGCCGGATCCAGCATCGGCTCGGCCGGGCCATTGACCATCACGGCCGCCCCTCGCTGTTGCCGCTTACAGCCGCTCGATGATCGTGACGTTGGCCAGGCCGCCGCCCTCGCACATCGTCTGCAGGCCGTAGCGCCCACCGCGTGCCATCAGGCCATGCAGCAACGTGGTCATCAGCTTGGCGCCGCTGCCGCCCAGCGGATGGCCCAACGCAATCGCGCCGCCATTGACGTTGAGCCGGGCCGGGTCGGCGCCGGTGGCTTGCAGCCAGGCGACCGGCACCGAGGCAAAGGCCTCGTTGACCTCGAACAGGTCGATGTCGTTGACCGACATGCCGGCCTTTTGCAGCGCGCGCTTCGTGGCCGGGATAGGGGCTTCCAGCATGATCACCGGGTCGCCGCCGATCACCGTCATGTGGTGCACCCGCGCCAGCGGCTTGACGCCCAGGGCCTTGAGTCCGCGCTCATTGACCACCATCAGCCCGGCCGCGCCGTCGCAGATCTGGCTGGCGTTGGCCGCCGTGCACACACCGCCCTCCTGCAGCAGCTTGACGCCGCCGATGCTGGTGGCCGAGGCATCGAAGCGGATGCCCTCGTCGGCGCTGTGCAACTCGCCGGTCTCGGTGCCGTCGTTCATGCGCACCGCCAGCGGCAGGATCTCGGCATCGAAGGCACCACCTCGTGTGGCGGCGATGGCGCGCTGGTGGCTTTGCAGCGCAAAAGCGTCCACCTGGTCGCGGCTCAGGCCGTACTTCTTGGCCACCATCTCGGCGCCGATGAACTGGCTGAACTGCACACCCGGGTAACGTCGCGCCATCTTCGGGCTGACGTAAAAGCCCATGTCGGCCTTGAGCGCCAAGGTGGTGGGCAGGCCCATCGGCACCCGCGACATGCTCTCGACCCCGGCGGCGATGACGATGTCCATGCTGCCCGACATCACCGCCTGGGCGGCAAAGTGCAGCGCCTGCTGCGACGAGCCGCACTGCCGGTCCACCGACGTGGCGGGCACCGATTCGGGCAGGCTGCTGGCCAGCACCGCATTGCGGGCGATGTTGGTGGCCTGCTCGCCGGCCTGGCCGACACAGCCCATGATCACGTCCTCGACCAGCGCCGGGTCGCAGCCGCTGCGAGCGATCAGCGCGTCCAGCACGCTGGCGGCCAGGTCGGCGGGGTGCCAGCCGGAGAGTTTGCCGTTCCGTTTGCCACCGGCGGTGCGTGCGGCGGCGACGATGTAGGCTTCTGCCATGGTCCTGCTCCAGAGTTGATTGCTTGTGATTGTTGGGCGGCGCCGGCGGGGCTGCAATCGTCGAAAGCGATGATTCCCGCCGGGCGGCCCGCCGACAATCGCGCTCGATGCCTGCCGAGCCAACGCCCGCCCGCCCCTGCCTGACGCTGCAAACCCTGGACCGGGGTGACGGCTTGCTCGGCCTGCGGCCCTGCGGCCCGGTGCGGGCGCCCGCACGCACACCGCTGTTTGGTGCCCGTGGGCCGCAAGTCACGGTGGCGCGACTGCACTGGCCGCCACTGCCTGCGCCACCACCCACCACCGAGCAGCGTGCCGCCGCGCTGACCCGCTTGCGCGCCACCGGCCTGCAACCGCTGCCCGCCGCCGGGCTGCAATGGCGCGGTGATGTCTCGCCGCTGCCGGCAGACGAGGCGCTGTGGAGCCTGGTGCGCGAAGCCGACTTTGCCGACTTCTGGGCCGACACCCTGCCCGCCCTGCAAGCCGAAGGCTGGTCCATCACGCTGCAACCCGGTTTTGCCCATGCCGCCCAGCCGGTCACCGGTTGGCAGATCAACCTGCAGCCGTTGACCCAGCCGCGCGGCATGGGCTCATGGCTGCTGAGCCTGGGGGTGGAGTTGCAGACCCGGGATGGCGTCGAAAGGCTCGATCTGGTGCCGCTGCTGGCCCGGCTGATCGGCCATGACCGGCGTTGGACGGATGCCGCCGCGCTGGACGCGATACCCGACGACGCATTGATCCGCCTGCACGCCCCCGGCGGCCGCCGCATCGACGCGCTGGCCGCGCCACTCAAGGCCATCGTGCGGGCGATGCTGGACGTGCTGGCCCGGCCACCGCGCAAGGGCGAGACCGGGCTGGTGCTGTCGTCCTGGGAGGCGCAGCGCCTGGCCTTGCTGCGCGCCGGCCTGAAAGACGCGATGGCCAGCCACCCCAGCGCCCGCCGCGATTTTGGCCAGGCGGCGTTGCAGGACTGGGCCTTGCGGGGCGACGCCGGCCTGCAGTGGCTGGACGCAATGGGCGCCGGCGCCGCGCCGCCGCCGGTCCCCTCGCCACCCGGCCTGGGCATCACGCTGCGGCCCTACCAACGTGACGGCCTGGCCTGGCTGCAACACCTGCGGGTACACCGCCTGGCCGGCATCCTGGCCGACGACATGGGCCTGGGCAAAACCGCGCAGGCGCTGGCCCATTTGCTGGTGGAGCAGCAGGCCGGCCGCCTCGACCGCCCGGCGCTGGTGGTGGCGCCGGCCTCGCTGATCTTCAACTGGCAGGCCGAGGCCGCGCGGGTGGCGCCAGCCCTCAAGCTGCTGACGCTGCAAGGCCCGCGCCGGGCGGCCGACATCGCCCAAATCGCGCAGCATGATCTGGTGCTGACCAGCTACCCGCTGCTGTGGCGCGACGCGATGGCGCTGCAGGCCCAGCCCTGGCACCTGGTGGTGCTGGACGAGGCGCAGATGGTCAAGAACGCCGGCAGCCGCACTGCCACCGCGGCGCGCCGGCTCAACGCCCGGCACCGCCTCAGCCTGACCGGCACGCCGATGGAAAACCATTTGGGCGAGCTGTGGGCGCAGTTCCACTTCTTGCTGCCGGGCTATTTGGGCGATGCCCGCAGCTTCCAGCGCGACTGGCGCACGCCGATCGAAAAGAACGGTGAAACCGCCCGCGCCCGGCTGTTGGCGCAGCGGGTGGCGCCGTTCATCCTGCGGCGCCGCAAGGACCAGGTGGCCACCGAGCTGCCGGCGCTGACCGAGCAACTGCACCGCGTGGCGCTGACCGGCAAGCAACGGGCGCTGTACGAGAGCGTGCGGCTGGCCTGCGACGAGCAGGTACGCCGGGTGCTGGCGCGGCAGAAGTTTGCCGGTGCCACGGTCAGCATCCTCGACGCGCTGCTGCGGCTGCGCCAGGTTTGCAATGACCCCCGGCTGCTGGACGCGCCAGGCCCGGCCGAGCACGCCGCAGCCGACAAGTCAACGCAGGGCGGCGACCTTGGGGGCCAGGTTCACGTCAGCGCCAAGATCGGCTGGCTGCGCGCAACCCTGCCCACGCTGGTGGCCGAGGGCCGGCAAATCCTGGTGTTTTCACAGTTCACCCGCATGCTGCGCTTGGTCGAGCCCGAATTGCAGGCGCTCGGCCTGACCTGGCTGACGCTGACCGGCGACACCGCCACCGCCCAGCGCGGCACCCGGGTGGCGCAGTTCCAGGCGGGCGCCGCGCCGATCTTTCTGGTCAGCCTGAAGGCCGGTGGTGTTGGCCTCAACCTGACCGCCGCCGACACCGTGATCCACCTCGACCCCTGGTGGAACCCCGCCGTCGAGCGGCAGGCCAGCGCCCGCGCCCACCGTATCGGCCAGACCCGGCCGGTAACGGTCTATCGGCTGGTGGCGGCTGGCAGCATCGAGGAGCGGCTGCTGGCGCTGCAGGCGCGCAAGGCCGCGCTGGCGGATGCGGTGCTGGGTGC
>JBBRZR010000263.1:0-7113 GCA_038236495.1 Burkholderiales bacterium | reverse complement strand
CGCAAGAAGCCCACCAGCACCAGCGTGGCCGCAGCCAGCGTGTAACCGGCCGGCCGGCCCATCGGGTTGGTCTTGAGGGTGCTCGACAGCTTGACGGCGGTGGCGATGATCAGCCCGGCCGCCACCGCACCCATGCCGCGCAGTGCGCCGGCCACCGCAGGCACATCGGCAAAGCGCTGGTAGGCCATGGCCAGTGCCAGCACGATGAACAAGGGCACGGTCAGCAAGCCGGCGGTAGCGGCTGCGGCACCGCGCCAGCCAAAAAATCGGTCGCCCAGGATGATCGAGATGTTGATGATGTTGGGCCCCGGCAGCACCTGGCCGATCGTCAGCAATTCGACAAACTGCTGCGGACTGAGCCAGCGCTCGCGCTCCACCAGGGCGTGGTGCGCCACCGGCAGCACCCCCCCAAAACCCTGCAGCGCCAGCCGGGTGAAGACGCCAAACAGCACGGTGCAGGACGCGGGTTTGCGCAAGCCGGGGTCGGCAACCGGGTCGGGCAGGGCGCCCGCCGGGGCCTGCGCTGGGTGGTCGGCGCCGGACTCAGGCATGGGCTGGCGATCCCTGCATGCGGCGTGCCGCCCAGGCGCTCAGGCCCATTGCCGCCAGCATCCAGGCCAGTCCGACCCAGTGCAGGCTGGCATAGCCGCTTTGTGCCACCATCGCCCCGCCGCTGGTGGCGCCCAGCGCCTGGCCGGTGTACATCGCCGACGAGTTCAGCGCGATCAGCGCCGGTGCCAGGGCCGGTGCGGCCAGGCCCAGCCGGGCCTGCTGGGCCGAGTTGGACGCAAAACAGCCCAGCGCCCAGGGCGCGATCACCAGCGCCATCAGCGGCAGGCTGGTGGCCAGCGGCCACAGCAGCAAGGACAGCGCCATGCAGCCCAGCATCAGCGCCACCGCGCGCGGCGCACCCAGCCGGTCGATGTGGCGCGAGATCAGCACGTTGCCGGCCACGCCGATCGCACCAAACCACAGGAACAGCGCACTGACCTCGGCCGCCGATGCCCCCAGCACCTGGCGGTAGTAGGGCGCAAAGTAGGTCGACAGCGTGAACTGGCCGGCCGCACTCAGCGCCGTCACCGCCACCGTCGCAATCAGCGCCCGGTGGGTGAAGACCTGCGCCCAATGCGCACGCGACAGCGCCGCCGGTCGCACGCCGTCCGGCACGGTGCGCCAGACCCAGGCCGCACCGATCAGGGCCAGCAGCGCCACACCGACAAAAGCCCAGCGCCAGCCGAATACTTCACCCACCCAGGCCGAAGCCGGCATGCCCAGCACCGACGCCACGGACCAGCCCAGGAAGATGAACGTGATGGCCCGGCCGCGCTGCTCGGGCCGCGCCATGAAGCTCACTGCGGCGGCCGCCTGCGGCGTGAACACCGCCGCGCCCAGCACCGACAGCACCCGCACCGGCAGCAGCGTGCTGTAGCTGGGCATCAGCGCCGACAGCCCGTGGCCGATACCGAACCACAGCAGCGACAAGGTCAGCAAGCGGCGCCGGTCGACCCCCGCCACCACCGCGGCCAGCAGCGGCGCGCCCAGGGCCAGCACCACCGCGGCCACGGCGACCAGCTGGCCCGCCACCGCGACGCTGACCTGCAGCGACCGCGACAGGTCGTTGAGCGTGCCCACCGCGACCATCACGCCGCAGCCCATCGTGAAGTTGCCAAACAGCAGCGACCAGCGCGCAGCACCCAGTGGCCCGGGCGCCGCCAAGCTCAACGGATCACCTTGAGCGCGTCCGGATTGACGATGTTGCTGGGCTCGTTCGAGATGAAGTTGATGACGTTGTCGAACGCCGAGCCGAAGTACAGCTCGTAACTGTCTTGCTCGACGTAGCCGATGTGCGGGGTGCAGATCGCGTTCTCCAGCCGCAGCAGCGGGTGGCCCTGCAGGATGGGCTCGGCCTCGAACACATCGATCGCGGCCAGCCCGGGCCGGCCCTTGTTCAGCGCCGAGACCAGGGCGTTGTCTTCGACCAGCTCGGCCCGCGAGGTGTTGACAAACAGTGCGGTGGGCTTCATGCGCGCCAGGTCTTCGAGCTTGATGATGCTGCGGGACTCGTCGTTCAGCCGCAGGTGCACCGACAGCACGTCGCAACTCTCGAAAAAAGCTTCGCAGCCGGTGGCGGCGGTGTGACCGTCCGCCACCGCCCGGGCGCGTGAGGCCTCGCTGCCCCAGACCTGCACCTGCATGCCGAAGGCCCGGCCGTAACCCGCCACCATCTGGCCGATCTTGCCGTAGCCCCAGATGCCCAGCGTGCGGCCGTGCAGCACCAGCCCCAAGCCGAAGTTCGGCGGCATCGACGCGGCCTTGAGCCCGCTTTGCTGCCAGGCGCCGTGCTTCAGGTTGCCGATGTACTGTGGCAGGCGCCGCATGGCGGCCATGATCAGGGCCCAGGTCAGCTCGGCCGCGGCCACCGGTGAGCCCGTGCCGTCGGCCACCGCAATGCCCAGCCGGGTGCAGGTGTCCACATCGATATGCGGGCCGACCTTGCCGGTCTGCACGATCAGCCGCAGTTTGGGCAGTTTCTCCAGCAGCGCCCGCGGAAACTGGGTGCGCTCGCGGATCAGCACCAGCACTTCGGCGTCGCGCAGGCGCACCGCCAGTTGGCCGATGCCCTTGACCGTGTTGGTGAAGACCTTGGCGTTGTAGGGCTCCAGCCGTGTCGCGCAGCGCAGCTTGCGCACGGCGTCCTGGTAGTCGTCGAGGATGATGATGTTCATGGTGTGACGCAGGATTGTGCCGTGTCCTGCAGGCCGGGGACGCTGGCGCTAGCATGCGGCTCCTTCGCAAACCGCTCCCGAAACACACCATGACGATTTCCATGTACTCGGCCAGCGTGCCCGTTTTCCAGCGCCAGCTCGGCGCCGTGCTGGCCTGGCTGGACAAGGCCGAAGCCCATGCCACGGCCCGCAAGTTCGACACCGCCAACTATCTGCAACTGCGCCTGGCGCCCGACATGCTGCCCTTTGTGTCGCAGATCCGCATTGCCAGCGACGCCGCCAAAAGCTGCGTGGCCCGCCTGGCTGGCGTGGAGGTGCCCAAGTTCGAGGACAACGAGGCCACATTTGCCGACCTCCGTGCGCGGGTGCAGAAGACGCTGGACTATGTGGCGTCGCTGCCTGCCGCGTCGATAGACGGCAGCGAGGCCCGCGCAATCACCGTGCCGATGCGCAACCGCGATGCGCTGCAGTTCAGCGGCGAGGCCTACCTGACGCACTGGGCGCTGCCCAACTTCTTCTTCCACATCAGCATGGCCTATGCCCTGCTGCGGCACGCCGGGGTGGACCTGGGCAAGGGTGATTTTCTGGCGTCGGCCTGAACACCGCCTACAGCGGCAAGCCGTAGGGCAGCAGTTCGCCGTTGTCGGGGAATACGCTGTCCAGCACCCGGTGCAACTCGTCGCGGGTGCGGCGGGTGGTCTCGTCGCGCAGGCCCAGCGCGGCAAACACCGCGCCGCGCAGCATCCACAGGTCGATGGGCTCGTGCGCCTGGCGCACCTGGCGGCGCAGCCAGTCGCCGCGCAGGCCGTCCAGGCTGCCCACCGCGGCCATGAAGCGTTGTTTCATCTCGACGAAGCTTCGTCGTGCGGCGATCCGCGCATGGCGGTCTTGCGGCAACCCCGGGCCGGGCAGGATGGGCGCGGCGGGTGGTGGGCTGATGTAGTGGCGTGGGGCGACGCGCAGGGACGGGTTCATGGGTGCAGCGGCATCGCGCTGGTACGCGGTGCGCGCATCGGAAAATGCCGGTTCAGGCGGGCCAGCCGGTGCTCGGCCACGGATTGGGTGTGGGCCACCGCCACCACGCCGAAGACCGGCGAGCGCAAATGCCAGAGCTCGCGCAAGGATCTGGCCCGGTCGATCTGGTCCAGCAGGGCCAGGGCCGGGCCAAACTCCAGGTCGGCCAGGCTGTCCTGGAACTCGCGTTTGACCAGGGCCAGCCGGTTCACCGGCCGGGCTGGCGCCGGCAACCAGGGCGCCATCCGGCTGAGCAGGCGGTTGCCCAGGCGCTTGAGGCGGCCCTCCCAACTCAGGGACGACGGAAACAGCTCTGGCGGGCAAACCTCCACGCGGGAGTGCATCAGGCTGCTGGACGGGGCCGACGAGCGGCGTGTCACCAGCCGGAACATCCAAGAGGGCAACGAGGCGTTTTGCGGGTTCATGGATGTAATTTCGGCAACAGATTGAGCAAACTGAGGCCATTGTTCGGCGCGCATCTGCGCGGCGAATGGGTGAACAGCGCCAGATTTGTGGCCACTTCCGGCCTGGGCCGGCCGCTCACATCGGGTGTCAGCGGCGGTGTGCCGGCAGCCGGCCCAGCCATCGCTGGTAGGCTCGCCGACCTGAATGACTCGCCGCCTGCGGCCCGGAGAACCCCATGCTCGGCAAATGGACCCGTCGTCTGCTCACCTCGGTGTTGCTGTTGCTGGTCGTGGCCGGCCTGGTCGCCTGGTTCTACGCCCAGCGGGTGCTGCCGCAGACCGAGGGCACGCTGCTGCTGCCCGGCGTGCAGGCTGAGCTGCGCATCGTGCGCGACGAAAACGGCATTCCCACCATACAGGCGGCCAGCGCGCGCGACGCGGCCTACGGCCTGGGCGTGGCCCACGCGCAGGACCGGCTGTGGCAGATGGAGACCCACCGCCGCATCGGTGCCGGCCGGCTGGCCGAGGCCTTTGGCGAGGGCGCGGCAGACACCGACCGCTTCTTGCGGGTGCTGGGGGTGCGGCGCACCGCAGCGGCGCAGTGGGCGCAGCTGCCGGCGCCGTCCCGTGCGCTGCTGCAGGCCTATGCCGACGGTGTCAACGCGGTGATCGCCAACCTGAAGGCACGGCCGCCCGAGTTTCTGATCCTGGGCCTGCAGCCCGAGCCCTGGACGCCCGAGGACAGCCTGGCCTGGGCCATCATGATGGCTTGGGACCTGGGCGGCAACTGGCAGACCGAGCTGATCCGGCTGCGCCTGGCCCTCAAATTGCCCAAGGAGCGCATCGACCAGCTGATGCCGCCCTACCCGGGTGATGCGGTGACGCCGTCGATGGATTACGCCGCCTTGTACCGCGGGCTCAAGCTGGACCAGCAGCAGGCGACCAGCGAGCGGGCGCTGACCCGCCTGCTGGCCGCCGCGCCCGAGAGCGAGGTCGAGGGCGTGGGCTCCAACGCCTGGGCGTTGGCCGGCAGCCGCAGCAGCACCGGCAAGCCCTTGCTGGCCAGCGACCCGCACCTCAAGCTGTCGTCCCCGGCCCTGTGGTACTTCGCCCGGCTGGAGGCGCCGGGCCTGAAGATCGCTGGCGCCACGCTGCCCGGCCTGCCGGGCGTGGTGATGGGCCAGAACGCCCATGTCGCCTGGGGCTTGACCAACACCGGCCCCGACGTGCAGGACACCTACCTGGAGCGCATCAAGCCCGACGACCCCAACCAGTACCAGACGCCCGACGGCTGGGCCCGGTTCGAGACCCGTCAGGAGGTCATCAAGGTCAAGGGCGGCGCTGACATCACGATGACGGTGCGCAGCACCCGCCACGGCCCGGTGATCTCGGACGCGGCGGTGGCCGGGCTAAGTGATGACAGCGGTGGCGGCGTCTTGGGCGGCGGCGCCGCCAAGGCCCGTCCGGCCTACGCCATCGCGCTGCGCTGGACCGGGCTGGACATCGACAACGACATCGTCGCCACCACCCAGGCGATGAACAGCGCCGACTCGGTCGAGGCCTTTGTGCGCGCCACCGCCACCTGGCAGGTGCCGCAGCAGAACATGATCGTGGCCGACGACGCCGGCCACATCGCCTTGATCTCACCCGGCCGGGTGCCCGTGCGCAAGCCCGACAACGACCTGAGCGGCCTGGCCCCGGCGCCCGGCTGGGACGCCCGCTACGACTGGGCCGGCAGCCTGCCGCTGGACGCACTGCCGCAGGTGCGCGACCCGGCACGCGGCTTCATCGCCACCGCCAACCAGAAGATCACGCCACCCGACTACCCGCACTTCATCAGCAGCCACTGGGCCCAGCCGTTCCGCTTCCAGCGCATCGAACAAATGATCGATGCCGCACCCAAGCACAGCCTTGACGACTTGCGGCGCATGCACGCCGACGTGAAGTCACTGGCTGTGGTGCGCCTGCTGCCGCGCCTGCAGCAGGCCCGATCGGCGCACCCGCTGGCGGCGGCGGCGATGCAGCAACTGGCCGGCTTCGACGGCACCATGGCCGCCGACAAGGCCGCACCGCTGATCTACTGGGCCTGGCACCGCCACCTGTCCGAGCAGGTGCTGACCGACAAGATGGGTGCGCCGCTGTACGACCGGCTGCTGGGCCAGCGCGGATACTTCGATGCGATCGAGGGTGTGCTGGCGCGCGACGATGCCTGGTGGTGCGACGACACGACGACGCCGGCGGTCGAGACCTGCAACGACCAGGTCAACCGGGCGCTGACCGCGGCACTGGACGAGTTGCAGGTGTTGCAAGGCCCGGACGTGGCGGCCTGGCAGTGGGGCCGGGCGCACCAGGCGCGGTCCGAGCACCGGCCGTTCTCCCGCGTCAAGCCGCTGGCGCGCTGGTTCGAGCAGCGCGCGCCGGTGGGTGGCGATGCCTACACCGTCAATGTCGGCCGGGTCAGCCTGAAGGCCGACGCCACCACCGGCGAGTACTACCTGGACGAGCACGGTCCCAGCCTGCGCGGGCGTTACGACCTGGGTGACCCCATGCAGTCGCGCATCATCCACAGCACCGGGCAGAGCGGCGTGCCCTGGTCGCCACTCTTCCGCAACTTCAGTGCCCGTTGGGTGGCGGTGGACGGCGTGCCGCTGTGGCCGCCGGCCAATGCGCCGGTCAAGACGCTGTTGGTGCAGCCGGCCCCGCGCTGAGTTGCGGCCTGGCGTGGCCTTGTTGCCGGGCGCCCGGCCTCAAACCGTGCCGTAGAGCTGCTTGCGCTGCGCGGTGTAAGCCCACCAGGGTGCAGGCGCGGCGCCGCGCATGAAATCGGTGGCGGCCATGAAGGTGTCCAGCACGCAGGGGTCTTGCCGCTTGCCGCTGTGCGCACACAGCGCCTGGTAGAGCGAAAACGCGTCACGGTGCGCCAGCTCACGCGGGTGGGTGATGCCCAAGGCGCGCAGATCACCGGCCAT
>JBBRZR010000262.1:0-7117 GCA_038236495.1 Burkholderiales bacterium | reverse complement strand
GGTACCTGCGCCACGCCGCTGGCATCGGCTTGCAGCGTTTGGGCCTGGCCGGGCAGTACCGCTTGCAGCCGTGCGCCCGCGGGCAGTCCGGGCACCGCCAGGGTCTGGGGCTGGCGGGCGTAGTTGTAGGTCATCACCGTGTGCTCGTTGCCCAGCCGGCGCTGGAAGCTCAGGGTCGCGCCGTCGGCGACCGGCCGCAGCCAACTGCCACGGGCAATCGACGGCAGCGCCTTGCGCAGGGCCAGCAAGGCCCGGTAGTGGGCCAGCAGCGAGGCGGGGTCGGCCAGTTGCGCGGCCACGTTGTGGCTGGCGACATTGCTGGCCGGTGGCCGGAACGGCTGGCCTGCCGTGAAGCCCCCAGTGCGCGTATCGGCCGTCCAGCTCATCGGCGCGCGGATCTCGGGGTCGCCAGTCAGGCCGGTGGCGCCGGCCTGACCGATCTCCTCGCCGTAGTACAGGTAGGGCGTGCCGGGCAGCAACAAATAGGTGGCAGCGCTGAGCCGGTAGGCGGCCTCGTCGCCGGCCAACTGGTCCCACAGCCGCCGGCCGGCGAACTGGTCGTGGTTGGAGACAAACACGCCCATCCGGGTGCTGGGGCCCGCCTGCTCAGGGTCGGTGTCTGTGCCGCTGCCAAAGTAGTCCGCCACGGCGCGCACCGCCTCAGGCTGGCCGCGAGCGGCTTTGACCAGGGCGGTCTCCAGGCCGAAGGCAAAGGCGCTGCCGCACAAATCGGCGTGGGCATACATCTTGGGCTCGGCGGTGGCCTCGCAGACCACATGGCGGCCGGGGTAGCTTTGCACCAGGCCGCGCAGCTGGCGCGTCAGGGCGCGACTCTCGGGCTGGTCGTTCCAGTCGCGGGCGTTGTTCTCGATCAGGTGCGGCACGGCATCGAGCCGAAAGCCGTCCAGCCCCCGGTTCAGCCAGAAGCGCAGCGAGTCGAGGTGGTAGTTGAGCGCCGGCGGATGGCGCAGGTTGAAGTCGGGCATGTCCATGCCAAAGGTGGCGAAGTAGCTGCCGTTGGCCTCTGCGTACCAGGGGTTCTTGCCCCAGATGTCCCAGCCGCCGGGTGCCGGGTCTTGCCAGACATACCAGTTGCGCCAGGGGCCGGCGGGACTGGCCGCACTGGCCTGGAACAGCGGGCTGGTTGCTGCGCTGTGGTTGACCATGTAATCGATGATCACGCCGATGCCCCGGGCATGGGCCTGTTTGAGCAACTCGTCGAAGTCGGCCAGGCTGCCGTAGGCGGGCTCGATGCGGCGGAAGTCTGTGGCGGCGTAGCCGTGGTCGTGGTCGGCGCTGGCAGTGACCGGCATCAGCCACAGGCCGCTGACGCCCAGGGCCTGCAGGTAGTCGAGCTTGCCGATCAGCCCGCGCAGGTCGCCGATGCCGTCGCCATCGCTGTCGGCATAGCCGCGCACGAAGATTTCCATGAAGCCGCCGTGCTGCCAGCCCTCGGGCAGCGCGCTGGGGCTGGGGCGCGGCACAACGGGGCTGAGGTCCATGCCCCCGGGCGGCGCGCTGGCGCAGGCAGCCAACAGGCCGGCGGCGCAGAGGGCAGCCAGCCGGCGCAGTGGACCGGCGATGGGGCGGGCGTTGCAGCGCAGTGTCCGCAGGGCGTGGGATGGGCTCATCGCAATGGTTTTGTAGCCAAACTACACTTTATCATGCGCATGAATCTGGGCCATTACCGGGTATTTACCCTGAACAAACGCCGGAATCGACAGTATTTGTAGTTTTGCTACGGTATCATTCCTGTGCCCTGTTGCTCAAAATAGACCATGCCTCTTGTTGTTGAACCGCTGGCCTGTCCTGGGCGCCGCTCGGGCCATGGCAGGGCGCGGGCCGCCGTTTGGCGGGGCGGGCTGGTCTGGGTGGCGATGTGGGGTGCAGGTGTGGACGTGTCGGCCGCCGTGCCGGCGGGTCTGCCGCCTGAGGCCTTGGCCCCGGCCGCACTGCACGCCGCCTGTGATGCCCCGGGCTTTGCCAGCGTGCTTCGCCCTGCTGCTCAGCCGCCCGGGGCCCGCGCGGTCTGGCTTGACCGCTACACGCTGCAGTGGCCCGGTGCCGCGCCCGCCGGCAATGGCCTGAGCTACCGGCTGGTCCACGCGGCGGGCGGCGGTTTGCTGGCACTGCCCGGTAGGGCGGTGCGCGGCAGCGACGGTTCATTCGCCTTGAAACCACTGACCGCCCCGCTACTGGCGGCCGTGCAGCAGCGCTTCCGGCATGTGGCCGCCGGCGCCCAGCTTCAACTCGACCCGGCCCGGGTGGATGTCACCGCCCTGCGCCGCCTGCACCGAGGCGAGTTGATGCTGGTGCAGCAAGACGGCGCAGGCCGGGTGCTGCAGGCCACCGCATTGCAAAGCCCCGGCGCGCTCGACGATTTGTATGCCGCTGCCGAGAACGCCACCGACCTGGGGGTGACGATCCAGCCAGCATCCTCGAGCAACCCGTCCCGCAACCCGTCCAGTAACCCGTCACGCAACGCCTCCCGCAACCCGCCGGGCCGCGCAGCCCGCAGCCAATTCACGCTCTGGGCGCCCACCGCCCAGCGGGTCTGGCGCTGCCACTTTCCGCCCAGCGGTGCCTCCCAGCCCTCGGCGCTGTCGGTCAGCCCGCTGCAGCGCGACGAGACCACCGGCCTGTGGCGCCAGCGGGTGGTGGGCGACCTGAGCGGCGGCTACTACAACTACCTGGTGGATGTCTGGGTCGACGGTGTCGGCCTGGTGCGCCAGCGGGTGACCGACCCCTACGCCGTCAGCCTCAACACCAACGGCCGCCGCACCTGGATCGGCAGCCTGGACGACCCGGCGCTGCAGCCGCCTGGTTGGTCCACCGCCCGGCGCCCGCCGCCGCTGGCCGCCCCCACCGACAGGGTGGTCTACGAACTGCATGTGCGCGATTTTTCGGTCGCTGACACCAGCGTGCCGGCTGCCGACCGGGGCAAGTACGGCGCCTTCAGCCAGGCTGGCAGCGCCGGCATGCAGCAACTCCGCGCACTCGCCAGCGCCGGGCTGACGGATGTGCACCTGCTGCCGGTGTTCGACATCGCCAGCGTGCCCGAATCGGGCTGCAGCAGGCCGGTCGTGCCCGACGCCCCCGCCGACAGCCCGCTGCAACAGGCGGCGGTGATGGCCGGTGCGGCCGGCGACTGCTTCAACTGGGGCTACGACCCGCTGCACTTCAACGCCCCCGAGGGCAGCTATGCCAGCCGTGCCGACGACGGCGCGGTGCGCATCCGCGAGTTCCGCCAGATGGTGCTGGCGCTGCATGGCGCCGGCCTGCGGGTGGGCATGGACGTGGTATACAACCACCTCGCGGCGTCGGGCCAGCAAGCCGACTCGGTGCTTGACCGCATCGTGCCGGGCTACTACCACCGGCTGGATGCCCAGGGCCAGATCGAGCGCAGCACCTGCTGTGCCAACAGTGCGACCGAGCATCGGATGATGGGCAAGCTGATGCTGGACTCGGTGCGGCTGTGGGCCCGCGAGTACCTGATCGACAGCTTCCGTTTTGACCTGATGGGCCACCAACCGCGCGCGGCGATGGTGCGTCTACAAGACTTGCTGCGCCAAGACAACGGCCGCGACATCCCGCTGCTGGGCGAGGGCTGGAACTTCGGCGAGGTCGCCAACGGCGCACGTTTTGAACAGGCCGCGCAGGGTGTGCTCAACGGCACCGGCATCGCCACCTTCAACGACCGGTTGCGGGACGCGCTGCGCGGCGGCGGCGCGTCCGACGGACCGGCCGAGATCGTCACCCGCCAGGGCTATCTCAACGGCCTGGTCTACGCGCCCAACGGTGCGGCGCTGGCCGCTGGCGTGCCGCCCGCCAGCGCCTTGCTGGCCACCGCCGACGCGGTGCGCCTGGGCCTGGCCGGCAGCCTGGCGAGTTACCGTTTCACCACCCATACCGGGCAGATGCGCAGCGGCGCCGAGATCGCCTACGGCAATCAGCCCGCCGGTTACGCCAGCCAACCCGGCGAGGTGGTGAACTATGTCGAGAACCACGACAACCACACGCTCTGGGACATCAACGCCTTCAAGCTGCCGCTGGCCACCCCTGCGGCCGAGCGCGCCCGGGTGCAGGCGCTGGGCCTGGCTTTTGTGGCCCTCAGCCAGGGCCTGCCCTACTTCCATGCCGGCAGCGATTTGTTACGTTCCAAATCGATGGACGGCAACAGCTATGACTCGGGCGACCACTTCAACCGGCTCGACTGGCGCGGCCAGGACAACGGCTTTGGCAGCGGCCTGCCGCCGGCCCGGGACAACGCCGCCTTCTACCCGCTGATCGCGCCGCGCCTCGCAGCGCCTCAGCTCAAGCCCACGCCGGCCGACATTGCTTTTTGCCGCGGCGTGTTCCTCGACCTGCTGCGCATCCGCGCCAGCTCCAGCTTGTTCCGCCTCACCAGCGCCGAGGCAGTGCAGCAGCGTTTGCGCTTGCACAACACCGGGCCAGCGCAGAACCCGGTGCTGATCGCCGCCGAGCTGCTGGGCGAGCTGGACGGGCAGGCCGTGGCCCAGCGCTGGCCCGGCGCGGGTTTTGGCAAACTGATGCTGCTGTTCAACGTCAGCCCGGACCCGCAGGTGCTGCAGCTGCCGTCTGCTGCCGGTCAGGCCTGGGTGCTTCACCCGGTGCAGCGGGCGGCCGATGCGGCCGACCGCCGGGCGGCGTCCGAGTCGGCTTTTGATGCGTCCCAGGGCCGCTTCACGGTGCCCGGCCGAACGGCGGTGGTTTATGTCCTGCGCTGAGCAAGCTTCTCGTCATCACACCGGAGAGACCGCCACCGTGACGTCCCCCTTCCTGCTGTACCCGGCGCCGCGCGGCCTGCACCGGTTGGCCGTGCTGGCGCAGCGCAGCCTGGCCCTGCTGGCCCTGGCCGCCGCGGCCGCAGCTGCGCCAGCTGCCACCCTGACGATTGCCTGCGGCAGCAGCGGCAGCGAGCTGGCGTTTTGCAAACGCCATGCCGATGCCTGGGCGCGCCAGACCGGCCACAGCGTGCGCACCTTTTCGCCGCCCAACAACGGCACCGAGGCGCTGGCGCTGTACCGGCAGCTGTTTGCCGCCAAGAGCGCCGACATCGACGTGCTGCTGATCGACGTGGTCTGGCCCGGCATCATCAAGGACCATTTGCTCGATCTCAAACCCTACAGCCAGGGGGTGGAGCGAGAGCATTTCCCAGCCCTGATCGCCAACAACACGGTAGCCGGCCGGCTGCTGGGCATGCCCTGGTACGCCGACACCGGCCTGCTGTACTACCGCGCCGACCTGCTGCAGAAATACGGCCTGAACCCCCCCGACACCTGGGCCGACCTGACCGCTGCCGCGACCAGGGTGCAGGCCGGAGAACGCGCCGCCGGCCATGCCGATTTTTACGGCTATGTCTTCCAGGCCAAGGCCTACGAGGGCCTGAGCTGCAACGCGCTGGAATGGGTGGCCAGCCACGGCGGCGGCAGCCTGATCGATGCTGCCGGCAACATCACCATCAACAACCCGGCCGCCGCGCGCGCGCTGGACCTGGCGGCCTCCTGGGTCGGCACGATCTCGCCGGTGGGCGTGCTGAACTACGGCGAGGAGGACGCCCGCGGCGTGTTCCAGAACGGCAGGGCGCTGTTCATGCGCAACTGGCCCTATGCCTGGGCGCCGGCACAGGCGGCCGACAGCCTGATCAGGGGCAAGGTCGGGGTGGTGGCGCTGCCCCAGGGCGCGGAGGGTGGTGGAGCTGCTGTTGCGGGTGTCGGCCCGGTCAGCCACGCCGGCACCCTGGGCGGCTGGCAACTGGCGGTGTCGCGCTACAGCCAGAACCCGGCGGCTGCGGCCAGCCTGGTGATGCACATGACCAGCGCCGCGGTGCAAAAAGACCGGGCGATCCACGGCGCCTTCAACCCCAGCCGACCTGCGTTGTACCTCGACCCGGAAGTCATCGCCGCCAACCCCTTCATGGCCAGCCTGGCCGGCATTCTGGGCACAGCGGTGGCGCGGCCATCCGGCCTGGCCGGCATCAAATACCCGGCGGTCAGCCTGGCCTTCTGGGACGCCACCCACGACGTGCTGAGCAAAAAATCCACAGGTGAGGTGGCGGTGCGCAAACTCGAAGGCAAGCTCAAGCTGGTACGCCGGGAGCAGTGGTGATGAACGCCCGCAGCCGCACCGCCTGGTGGTTACTCGCGCCGATGCTGGTCTTGATGGTGTTGGTGGCGGCCTGGCCGCTGGCCCGCTCGATCTGGTTCAGCCTGACCGAGACCAACATCAACAACATGGCCGCCAGCCGCTTTGTCGGGCTGGAGAACTTCATCGGCCCCTACGGCCTGTTTTTCAACCCCAACTACGTTGACGGGTTCTGGCAGAGCGACTGGGGTGTGTCGATTGCCAACACCTTCAAGTTTGCGCTGGTCTCGGTGGCGCTGGAGACGCTGGCCGGCCTGGGCCTGGCGCTGCTGCTGAACCAGGAGTTCAAGGGCCGCACCTTTGTGCGCACGGCGGTGCTGGTGCCCTGGGCCATCCCCACCATCGTCTCGGCCAAGATGTGGGGCTGGATGCTGCATGACCAATTCGGCATCATCAACCAGCTGCTGCTGGACGCCGGCCTGATCGCCCACAAGATCGCCTGGACGGCCGACGCCAGCACCTCGCTGTGGGCGGTGGTGGCGGTGGATGTCTGGAAGACCACGCCCTTCATGGCGCTGCTGATCCTGGCCGCGTTGCAGACCCTGCCCAAGGACTGTTACGAGGCCGCCCGGGTCGATGGTGTGCACCCGCTGCGCATGTTCTGGCGGGTGACCTTGCCGCTGATCCGCCAGCCGCTGCTGGTGGCCATCGTGTTCCGCCTGCTCGACGCGCTGCGGGTGTTCGACCTGATCTATGTGCTCAGCTCCAACGACAGCAGCACCATCTCGATGTCGGGCTTTGTGCGGCGCGAGATGGTGGACGCCGGCAACATCGGTTTTGGCTCGGCGGCCTCGACCTCGCTGTTCCTGATCATCCTGCTCTCGGCGCTGATCTTTTTGCGGCTGGCGCGGGTCAGGCTGGGAGAGTCGAAATGATGCACCGTGCGCCCTGGCTGTCGGCGCTGCTGTACGCCGCGTCGGCGCTGGTCGTTTTCATATCTGTCGGCCCGTTC
>JBBRZR010000261.1:0-7162 GCA_038236495.1 Burkholderiales bacterium | reverse complement strand
GCCGCTGGCCTGGTCCTCGGCGGCGGGGTTCCACCACGGGTCGGCAATGATCACGTAGTCGGCCATGGTCAGGTTCAAGCCGAACCCGCCGGCCTTCAGGCTGATCAGGAAGAAGTCGCCCTGACCGGCCTGGAAGGCATTCACACGCTGGGTGCGCTGGGCCATCGGCGTGCTGCCGTCCAGGTACTGGTAGCTCAGGCCGGCGCTGTCCAGCCGCTCGCGCAGCAGCGCCAGGAAGTCGGTGAACTGGCTGAATACCAGCGCCTTGTGGCGGCCAGCCACCAGCTCCACCGCCAGGCGCTCGAACTCCTGCACCTTGGCGCCCACCAGGCCCAGCTCGGGCGCCACCAGGCGCGGGTCGCAGGCGGCGCGGCGCAGCTTGGTCAGGGCCGCCAGCACATGCATCTGGGTCTGGCCTTCGCCGGGACCAGAGCCGCTGCCATTGCCGCCTGAGGCACCGCCAGCCAGCACCTGGTTGACACTTTCTTCGGCCTGCTGGCGCAGGGCTTCGAGCAAGGCGCGTTCACGGCTGCCGGGCACCACCTCGTGAACGATTTCAGTGCGCGGCGGCAGGTCGGCCAACACCTCGCCCTTGGTGCGGCGCAACAGAAAGGGGGCGACCAGCCGGCGCAGTCGGCGGCCGGCTTGCGGGTCGCCGTCGCGTTCGATCGGCCCGGCAAATCGCTGGTTGAACTGCTCGATGTTGCCCAGCAGGCCGGGGTTGGCAAAACCCATGATGGCCCACAGCTCGGACAGCCGGTTCTCGATCGGCGTGCCGGTCAGCGCGAGCTTGAAATCGGCCTGCAGCGTCAGCGCGGCGCGGGCACGGCGGGTGCCGGCATTCTTGATGGCCTGGGCCTCGTCCAGCACCGCGCTGTGCCAGGGCCGGCTGGCCAGGATCTCGCCGTCGATCTGCAGCAGGCCGTAGCTGCAAATCAGCACCTGGCCGGGGCCCATCGCCTGCACTTGCTTGCGGCGGGCGGCCTGGCGGGCCGTGTCGGGCACGGTGCTGTCGTCGGTTGACTCCACCGATTCCACGGCGTCCGCCGACTCCGCGTCGCCGTCGGCCGCTGCACGGGTGTCACCGTACATCTCCACCCGCAAGCCGGGCGCAAAACGCGCCGCTTCGGCCAGCCAGTTGCCACAGACCGAGGTGGGCGCCACCACCAGGGCCGGGCCGCCGTCGGCGCGGGCAATCAGCAGGGCCAGGGTCTGCAAGGTCTTGCCCAGGCCCATGTCGTCGGCCAGCACCGCGCCAAAGCCGCTGGCGGCCAGGCGCATCAGCCAGGTCCAGCCGCTGCGCTGGTAGTCGCGCAGGTCGGCCAGCATGGTGATGGGCAGGTCGAAGTCCCGCGTTCGGGCTTGTTCCCAGGCCTGGCTGCGCTTTGACCAGGCGGCGTCGCCGTCCAGCGCCGGCGCGCCGTCCTGCCCGGCCCAGGCCAGCGCGGCCAGTGGCGACAAACGCTGGGTCTTGCCTTGGGTGGTCACCACCGCGCGCAGGTCGGCCAGTTGCTGGCGCAAGGTGTCGGTCAGGGCCAGGAAGCCGCCGTCGCCCAGCGCCACGTAGCGGCTTTTGCCGGTGGCCAGCAGGTCCAGCAGCTGGCGCAGGCGCAGCACCTCGCCATCGTCCAGCGCCAGCTCGCCGTTGATCTCCAGCCAGTCGCCCTTGCTCGCCACGCTCAGCTTGACCTGCGCCGCCGTCACCGTCTTGACGCGCAGCGGCTTGCCCTTGGGCCACTCGCTGACGATGCCCGGCGCCAGACCGGCCAGCGCCTCGACCGCCGCCAGCGCCTGGTCGGGCTGGTCCAGCGACCAGGCGTGCTCGGTCTCGTCCAGCCAGTCCAGCTTGTCCAGCAGCGTGCTTTGGTGGGCCCGCTCGGTGGCCAGGTTGCGCTGGGTCGACAAGGTCAACCCCTGGTGCACGGTGGTGACACGCTCGCGGCCCTGGCCCGGCGCCAGGCGCGGGCCGAAGTCGCCAAAGGGCGCGGCCACCAGGCGCAGGCTCAGGCCATCGCCTTGCGGCGTCAGCTCGGCCCGCAGGCTGTTGTTGGCCGGCACCTCGTGGCCGGCATCGGCATCGCTGGCCAGCTGAAAATGGCTGGCCAGCACCCGCAGCGCGGCGTCCATCTCGGTGCGGGCGGCCACCGGCACCTGCCAGCCCTGGCTGACCAGCTCGGCCACCCGCAGCTGGGCCGGGGTGATGCGCAGCAGCCGGGCGCGCTCAGGCCCGTCGCGCAGCAGCAGCACCGACGGCCGGCTCAGGTCGGCGATGCGCCGGCCGCTGTAGTCGAAGTCGTCCTCGTCGTCGAGCAGGTCGTCGTCATCGTCCAATTCGTCGAGCGTCTCATCGTCGGGACGGATCGGGTCCACCACCCGGAACTGCAGAAACTCACCGCGTGTCAGCACCTCCAGTTGCGGCAAGGCCTCGGCCAGCTCGATGAATTGCAGCGGCGCCTCGGGCCAGGCCACATGCGGGTGGCGCACCAGGGCTTGCACGGCTTGCTGCTTGTCAAAGGCGAGCTTGCCGCCAAAAGGCAGTTTTTTGAGCGATCGCAGCACGGCGGCGTCGTGCGCCGGCAGGTCGGTTCGTTTGGCCAGGCCGCTCAGCGACGCGGGCTTGGGTTTGCCCAGGCCGCGGGCGCCGGCTTTTTGCTCCAGCGGCTCGACCTTGCGGATCCGGCCCAGGGCATCGGTGCTGAGGGTCCAGATCAAGCGGTCGGCCACACCGCCAGCGCCCGTGCCAGCTGCCGCCGCGCCGCCCACGCCGCCCAGCGCGACGATGGCGGTCAGCGCTTCGCGCCAGCGGTCGGCCGGCGCGCCGATCGGGAAGGGCTGGGCCGCGTCGGCCTCGCTGACGGGCGCGCCGCGCAGCAGCGCGGTGGCGCGCCGCACCATCATCGCCAACCAGGGCTGGCCGCTGGCGTCATAGTCACCGGACAGTTTGGCGGCCAGCGTGCCCAGCGCGGCGGGCTGGGGCGGCTTGTGGCCCAGCCAGGCCGCCAGCAGCCATTGGGTGAGTTGCACCAGGCCGTGCAGGCGCAGGCCCTGCAGCGGCGCCAATGCAAACGCACGGGCGTTGCGCGGTGCGTCGCCCAGGCGTTGGTCGATCGCCTCCTGCCAAACCCCCCAGAAGGTGTAAGGGTCGGCATCCCGCCTGCCGGCCTCGCCCGCGGCGAACTTGCGCGCCTTGGTCCAGAGCGCCGGCTCGGGCTGGGCGATCAGGGCCAGCAGGTAGAACCAGGACGTGGCCTCGGAGAACAGCTGCTTGCGCCGGCCGCTGAGGGCCGCTTGCTCTTTCCAGGCCAGCTCGAAGGCGGCAGCGCCGCTGGCGTAGTGGCCGTCGGCAATGTCGGCAGCAGCGCGGATCGCCTGGGCTTCCGGGTGGTCCAGGCCCAGCAGCACGCGGCGGGCTTGGTCGCGCTGGCCGGCCAGCAGCAGGCGCTCGGCCAGGCGCAGCCGGGGCAGCTCCTGCAATTGCCCGGGGTCGGGCTGGGATTGGCCCAGCAGCCAGGTCCACAAAGGGGCTGTGAAGCTCTCGCTGTCGCCACCCACATGGCGCAGCAGCTGGACCAGCAGCCCGTAGCGCAGATCCGGGTCGAGTCGGTCCCACAGTGCGGGCTCGAACGGCCGCAACAGCGCTGCGGCCAGGATGCTGGGTTGCTGCGGCGCGCTGCTGCTGCTCAGCTGGCACAGCCGGTCGAAGGCCTCGGGCGTGCCGCCGGCGTAGACCACCACCCGCAGCGCACCGACCATCGCCTCGTCGCCAAACAGCTCCAGATGCCAGCTGTTGTCAAAGTGCACCAGCCGGCGCCAGGCTGCCCACCAGCGCGCGCGCGCCGCAGTCTGCTGCACCAGCGCGACAAAACGCGGCCATGACAACTCGGGCACGGCCCACCACTGGCCCTGGGGGTTGCAGCCCACCTGCTTGGCCTGCAGCAACTCGCCCAGCCAGCCGCGCAAGGCGTTGGTGTTGAAGCCGGTGCCGCGCAGCGTGGATTGCGTTGACAGCAACTCGCTCAAGCGGGTGACGTTGATCGGCGCCTGCATGAAACACAGCGCGTCGAACACGGTTTGCCGGTCGGACGGCGTGGGATGGGCGGGGTCGGCGGGCAGCAGCGGCATGGCGGGGCAGGGGATCAGTCGGTCAACGGAGCAGGGCGGACGGGTCAGCGCGCAGTGTAGAAGCGCGGTCTGTGCCCGTGTCCGGCCGCCGCTGCTTCAGGCCGGGTCTATGCTTCGCGTTACGAGAAGGGTGAATTGGCAATCTCCGTGTGCTGCAGGCCCAGCCTTCGCGCATCATTCAGGGGTGGCGCCATTCGGTGGCGCGCGCCGCACCCAACCTGCTGCACACCGCCATGCGCTTCGACCTGATCACGCTCAACCTTGTTCTGGCCATCGCCGAGACCCAAAGCATCACGCGCGGCGCCGAGCGTGAGCACCTGGCCTTGGCGGCCGCCAGCAAGCGCTTGTCCGACCTGGAGGTGCGGCTCGGCGTGTTGTTGTTCGACCGGCGCGCCCGGGGGGTGGACCTGACCGAGGCCGGTCGGGCGATGGTGCGCCACATCCGCGCGCTCAATGCCTCGCTGCATGCGCTGGAAAGCGATGTGGTGGAGTTTTCGCGCGGCATCAAGGGCCATCTGCGCATCGCCGCCAATGCCAGCGCGATCGCCGAGTGCCTGCCGGCCGACCTGGCCGCCTTCAGCCAGGCGCATCCCGGCATCCGCATCAGCCTGGACGATCTGACCAGCGCCGAGGTGCAGGCGGCGGTGGCGTCGGGCCGGGCCGATGTCGGCATCTTCGTGCCGCCCCAGCACGAGAGCCGGCTCAGCTGCCAGCCCTACCGCGAGGGTGAGCTGGCGGTGCTGGTACCACGCGGCCATGTGCTGGCAGGGCGGGCGGCCGCAGCGGCTGCCGGCGCCAAGACCACCCCGGCTGCGGTGCGTTTCGACGCACTGCTCGACTTCGACATCATCGGCCTGCACCTGGGCGCTGCAGCCCACGAACAGATGCGCGAGCGCGCTCAGGCGCTGGGCCGCACGCTCAATGTGCGGGTACAGGTGCGGGGCTTCGATGCCATTGCCCAGCTGGTCGAGGCCGGGCTGGGCGTGGCGGTGTTGCCGGCCGTCGTGGCGCAGCGTTTTGCCCGCATCTTTGCGGTGCAGGCGCTGGCGCTGGACGAGGACTGGGCCCGCCGGCCCTACCTGCTGGCGGTGCGCACCCAGGAGGTGCTGCCCACCGTGGTGCAGCGCTTTGTCGAGGCGCTGTGCCGCACTGACCGTCCGCAAGCCGACGCTGTTTCTGCCCTCACCGCGCCAGTGGCGCGACAATCCGATTCCCGCAAGAGGTGACCCCAATGATCCCAAACGCGAACCCAAACGCGACCGCCAGCCCGGCTTCCAGGACGCTCTACGACAAGCTCTGGGACGAGCACGTCGTGCGCACCGAGGACGACGGCACGGCCACGCTCTATATCGACCGCCATCTGGTGCACGAGGTGACCAGCCCGCAGGCCTTCGAGGGCCTGCGGCTGGCCGGCCGCAAGGTCTGGCGGGTCAGCTCGATCGTCGCCACGGCCGACCACAACACCCCCACCACCGGCTGGAACCAGGGCTACGACGGCATAGCCGACCCGATCAGCAAGCTGCAGATCACCACCCTGGACGCCAACATCTTGGCCTTTGGCGCCGCAGCCTATTTCCCGTTTCTGGACAAGCGCCAAGGCATCGTGCATGTCATCGGGCCGGAGCAGGGCGCCACGCTGCCGGGCATGACGGTGGTGTGTGGTGACAGCCACACCAGCACCCATGGCGCGTTTGGTGCGCTGGCGCATGGCATCGGCACCAGTGAGGTCGAGCATGTGCTGGCCACCCAGACCCTGCTGGCCAAAAAAGCCAAGAACCTGCTGGTGCGGGTGGACGGCACGCTGAGCAAAGGCCTGACCGCCAAGGACATCGTGCTGGCCGTCATCGGGCGCATCGGCACGGCGGGCGGCACCGGCTACACCATCGAGTTTGGCGGCACGGCGATCCGGGCACTGAGCATGGAAGGCCGCATGACGGTCTGCAACATGGCGATCGAGGCCGGTGCCCGCGCCGGCCTGGTGGCGGTGGACGAGACCACGATCAATTACGTCCGTGGCCGGCCGTTTGCACCCAAGGGCGTCGAGTTTGACCATGCCGCAGCCTTCTGGCGCACGCTGCGCAGCGACGAGGGCGCGCACTTCGACGCGGTGGTCGAGCTGGACGCCAGCACCCTCAAGCCGCAAGTCACCTGGGGCACCAGCCCCGAGATGGTGCTGGCGATCGACGAGCGGGTGCCCGATCCCGACAAGGAAAAAGACGACACCCGGCGCGGCGCCATCGAACGCGCCCTGGTCTACATGGGGCTGGAGCCCAACAAGCTGATCGCCGACATCCGCATCGACAAGGTCTTCATCGGCTCGTGCACCAACAGCCGCATCGAGGACATGCGTGAAGCGGCCGCGGTGGTGCGCCGCATCGGTGGCCGGGTGGCGTCCAACGTCAAGCTGGCGCTGGTGGTGCCGGGCTCGGGCCTGGTCAAGGCCCAGGCCGAGGCCGAGGGCCTGCACGAGGTCTTCAAGGCGGCCGGCTTCGAGTGGCGCGAGCCGGGCTGCAGCATGTGCCTGGCGATGAACGCCGACCGGCTGGAGCCGGGCGAGCGCTGTGCATCCACCAGCAACCGCAATTTTGAAGGCCGGCAGGGTGCGGGAGGCCGCACCCATTTGGTCAGCCCGGCGATGGCCGCTGCGGCCGCGCTGAACGGCCATTTTGTCGATATCCGCCGCATTGTTTGACAGGACTGAACCCATGACACGTTTCTTGCTAGTTCTCGCCACCCTCAGCGCCTTGTTGGGTCTGTCTGCCTGCAACACCATCCGCGGCGTGGGCCAGGACATCCAGAAGACCGGCCAGGTGATCGAGGGCGCTGTCAAGAAATGACCGCGCCGGCGGTGTGATTTGACGCTGCGATCTGCTGCCGCCACGCTGGACCCTCACCACAGGACCCCACATGCAAGCCTTCACCGTACACAAGGGCCTCGTCGCCCCGATGGACCGTGCCAACGTCGACACCGACGCCATCATCCCCAAGCAATTCTTGAAAGCCATCGCCCGCACCGGCTTTGGCCCCAACCTGTTCGACG
>JBBRZR010000260.1:0-7230 GCA_038236495.1 Burkholderiales bacterium | reverse complement strand
GTGATCGAAGCCCGGGTGCGGCTGGATGACGACGAACGTGATTTCATGCGGGGCTTCAGCGATGTGCCGCTGGTCAACTGGAACCGTATCGAGGTGGGGCGGCTGCAGGCGAGTGCGGGTTTGCGTGCAGCGTTGGGCGGCCGGGCGGCTTGAGCCTCACCACGCCCCGCACCGCACGCTTCGCCTGAGCGCGCCGACGCAGGTCTAGCGCCCAGCGATTAGGGCTGCATCTTGACGCGCTGGGCGCCAGCGACAAGTGGGCACAATGGTCCAAAGCCCGCGTGACCTAGCGCAAGAAACAGGCTGCCCTGGGAGGGGACTTGCACACCTATCCAACAGCGTTGCCACCCGGTGCCGGCCCGCATGGCGCTGCGCCGCCGGGCCGTCGGTCCAAGCTCTGTCATGCCTTTCTGGCGAACCTGGTCCTGGCCTGCTTGTTGTACCAAGTGCCCTGGCTGGCGGTGGTGCCAGACCAGGCGGTGCATGTGCTGATGTCCAACTGGGTGCAGCAAGCCGCGCCACCGTCGGGTGATGCCGCACCGTTTGCGGTCCTAAAAATAGACAGCGACCGGTTCAGGACGGCCTACCTGGGCCGCTCGCCGTTGGGCCGGGCGCAACTGCAGGCCGACCTGCAACGCTTGCTCGAACTGAACACCGCAGCCAGCCCGCCACAGCCGCTGATCCAATTGCTGGCCGTCGACCTGGATCTGTCCCCGACCAGCGAAGAGATGGCCCAGCCGCCCGGTAGCAACACCGTGGCCACCTGCAGCAGCCCGCTGGACCAGTGGGTCAAGCGATACCGCCAGCGCCTGCTGCTGATCGAGCCGATTGCGAGCGATGGCCAGTTGCCGGGCCTCAGGGAGACCGGCAATCCGGAGCCCGCGGCACTGCGCCAGTGGCTGCAGTGCATGGAGGCCGCAGACGTTCAGTTCGCGTCGCCCTGGCTTGACACGTCGCTGCTGATGGTGCGTGACTACGGCGTGACGCAGGGCGCGTCCACGCAGGTGCTGGGCATAGCCTTGGCGCAGCGCATCTGCCAACCCGGCAGCCTGTTGGTGCCGCCAAACCCGGACTACTGCCGGCAGGTGCGGCAGCACCTTGGCACGCCCGGGCAGGTTGACAAAGTGCACAAGGCAGAGCGCTTCATGGTCGCGGCCCATCTGCGCGGGCGCTTGCAGGATTGGGAGCCGCCCATGCCTGCCGGTGCTGGGTCGCTCGAGGGCTCGCCTTCAGCCACATCTGGCGTGGACACCGGCGCTGCGGCGCCTTGGCCCTACGCGCCGGTGGATGCCGCGCGCTACGTGATCCTGGGCGCGGGTTACAGCACGGATGATGAGCACAAGACGGCGGTCGGTGAACTGAACGGTGTTGACATCCATGCCGTAATCGCCGCTTACCCGTTCCTGCAGGACAACCATGCGCTGGGTCTTTTGGCCGACATCGTTGTCGGCCTTGCATTTGGTCTGGTGGTGTCATTTTGTTGGCGGCATTACTTCGAGTCGACAAAGGCTGCTGCCGTGGTCGCCGCGGTGGCCCGATGCGACGCCCCCTACTGCCCCGCGTGGCGCCGGCCCGGCGGGCAACCCGAACTGGCCTACCTCTGGTTGGTGTTGCTGGTGCTGCTTTGGGCAGGCTTGGTGCTGCTGGCGGCCTGGCTGGCAGCTTGGGTTTATCGCCACACGCTGGTCTGGGTCAGTCCGGCCGCGATGCTCACCGGCCTGCTACTGGAGTCGGCGGTGTTGGGCAGTGTTCACCAGGCGCGGCACCTGCTGGAGCCGGCGCATGGCCCCGAGCCCACGCTGGAAGCCCAAGCTGTTCCGGCTGCACCGCCGGTGCCTGCCGCTGCGCCCGTGCCTGCCGCCAAGCCCTGGCGTTGGCTGGCCTGGGGCTTGCACTACCTTCCAACGCTGGTCTGGTGCGGCGTCGTGGCTTGGACCTTGACCGAGCTGCTGACTCACCTGCTGCACGGTTTAGCGTGAGGCATGACGCCTGACGCCGCTGCCGCCATGCCGATCAACCCGAGGATTGCCCCATGAACCGTGTTTCCCATCGATACGCCGTCGGCGTTGCCGTACTGGCCAGTCTGGCCTGTGGCCGTGTCAGCGCTGATGACAACCCGCCCTTTGCCTGCGACGCCAGCGTGACCGTGCAGGCGCTGCGCGAGGCTCAGGGCGTGGCGCGGCTCAGTGTGTTTACTTTGCCGGTTGCACAAAAAAAATACTGCACCTCGATTGGCAAGGTTTTGGGCCGGATGATGGCCGGTCGCAAGGCGGGCGGCCGCAAGCTCGAAGAAGACAAGCCGCTGGACCTAGCGGCAGCCGAGCATGAACGCCAGACAGCGTTGGCCGACCCGGAGTTGCGGGCCGACCTGGCGGCGCTGACCTGGCAGGAGGCCGATCCGGCTCGTCGTGCAGTGCTGGAGGCCGCCGTGTTCCATGACTTTGGGCACTACCAGGCGCGCGACCTGGCCTTGCGCCAAGCCGCAGCCGGACGGCAGCCATGAGCCGGCTCAGCAGCGCGGGCGCGCTTTGCGTGATGGGCAGCCTGCTGGGCAGCCTGCTGTTGGCTGGTTGCGCCAACGATGGCCGCGGCCTGGCTTTGCCCACCAACCTGTCGTCTTCGCTGACGGCGGATGCCAAATCCACCGCCACTGCGCCGCCGGCGGCCGGCGGCGGCGCGGCGACGTTGGCGGGCACGGCCACGCTGCTGATCGGCGGCAAGCAAGTCGAGATGACATCGGTGGAGTTGGACACCCAGTGCAGCGCTCTGGTGCGGCCGTTCGAGCCCTCCGACAACATTACCGAGCTGTCGAAACTGGCAGCGGAGATGGCCGCCGAGGTCGCCGTGGCGCAGGCCGGTGACTCGCTGCAAAAGGCTTTGGGCCTGGGCAGTTCATCGGCCAAGCCGGTGGCCACCCGGCACAACATCTCCATGTCCGTGCGGCGTGCAGCACTGCGCATGAACTGGCTGCCGATGTCGCTGGAGACGATGTACGGCCAGTCACTGCTCGACCAGATGCGCGGCGAGTTGGTCGAGCGCGACGACAAGATCGGCACCAAGCTCTACCCTCAGGCTGACGCCCTGCTGGCCGAGGTGTTGGCCGCCGTCGGTGAGCCGACCGGCTACCAGTTCAGGCTGTACATCCGCGCCGACGCCGGTGAGAACGCAATGGCCTTGCCGGGCGGTTTCCTGGTGATCGACAAGGCCTTGGTTGCCGACCCCAAGTTGCGCAACAAGGCCTACTTTGCGGTGGCGCACGAGGTCGCGCATGTGCTGCAGCGCCACCAGACCCGCGCAGTGCAAGCCCGAATCATCGACGCGGTGTCGCTGCAAAAGGGCTTGCCTGACTTGATCAAGACGGTCAAGGCCTCCCACAGCGAACCCAAGGCCGTGCTGGCGTTGTTCACCACCGGCAAGCTGTTGTTCGAAAAGCATTACGAGGGCCAGGAGCTGCAGTCCGACGCCTGCGCGGTGCGCTTGCTTGACAGCACCTTCAAGGACAACCGCCGGCTGCGCACGGTGTTGAGCGCCTTTGTCGTCGGGCTGCCCAGGACGCCACCAGTGGCCAAGTCGGCCCCTGTCGCCACCACGGCGGCACGCCGGGAGGCGGCGCAGAACCTGGACAACCTCGGCGACATGGTCCAGCTGGTGTGGCGGCCTATCGATCAGCACCCGACAGCCGAAGCGCGGTTGGCCAACCTGCGGTTGATGCTGGCAGAAGTCGAAAAACGCCCTGCGCCTGCCGACCCTGCGGTCAAACCGGCATCCAAGGCGAACCTGCCCAAGCTGCCCGTGGTGCCCCAAGCGCCCGTCAAGAAGATCTGAGGCCAGCCCACCGGTGTTGCCAGACGCTGCGCAGGCCTGCCTCCAGGTGCTGCGCAAAGCGCGGTGCATCGCACAGCGGCGAGGCCAGCAACCGGCTGCGCAAGCCCTGGCGCAGCGCCGACAGCGCCGCCAGATCGCCGGCATGCTGCACGGCGCGGGCCAGGTAGTCGTCGGCGTCCTGGGCCACCCAGTCGGCCAGGCCCAGGTTGTGCAAGATGCTCAGGCCCTGGCGTGACAGTGCGGTGTCGTCCGGCCAGGTCAGCACCGGCACGCCCATCCACAGCGCCTCCAGGCTGGTGGTGCCGCCGGGGTAGGGGAAGGGGTCGAGCGCGATGTCCACCTGGTTGTAGGCCGCCAGGTAGTCGGCACGCGATTGGGCCGGTTGCAGCTGCAAGCGCTCCGCGCCGATGCCGTGGTGGGCAAAGCGATCCAGCAGTGATTGGCGCACCGTCGCGTCTTGCAGCGGCGCGCTCTGCAGCACCAGGCTGCTGCCCGGCACGGCGTGCAGGATGCGCGACCACAGCGCCAGCACGGCGTCGTTCAGCTTGGCCAGGTGGTTGAAGCAGGCAAAGCGCAGGCCGCCACCGGCCAGCGCCGGCAGCGGCGCGACCAGCAGCGCCAAGGGCGGTGGCGTGAAACACAGGAAGGTCTCGGGCAGGCGCAGCAGCGGCTCGGCAAACCCGGCCTCGGCGCCGCGTGGCGCGATCCACGGGTCGGCGATCAAGGCATCGACTGCCGCCAGCCCGGTGCTGGCGCAATAGCCCAGCCAGCTGAGCTGCACCGGTGCCGGCCGCCACGCCAGCACCGGCAGGCGGTTCTGGTGGGTGTGGCCGGACAGGTCGATCAGCACATCGATACCGTCGGCGTGGATGGTGCCGGCCAGGGTGGCGTCGTCCTGGTCGACCACCGAGCGCCAGCCATGGCAATGGGCGCGCAGGCGTTGGCTCAGCGCATCGTCGGCGCGGTGGTTGGCGTAAGCGTGGAGCTCGATCCGGCCGGCGGCCTGGCGGGCCAGCGCGGCCAGCACCGATTCGAGAAAGAAGCCGACCGGGTGGCTGCGCAGGTCGGCCGACAGCAGGCCGACGCGCAAGCACTTGTCGGGCTCGCGGGGGTTGGGCCAGGTGCTCAACGGCCGGGCCTGCCGGGCGGCGAGTTGGCCGAAACCGCGGGCGTCGGTCAGGTTTTTGGCCCGCCGGGTGGCGGCCGCTGCCGGGCCGGACACGGCGTCCACTGACGGCCCCTGGTACTGCTGCAGGAACAGCACCGCACTGTGCAGTGCCAGGTTGGCCGGCGCCAGCGCCAGCGCCTGCTGCAATTGCGTCAACGCTGCCTCGGGCTGGCCCAGTGACTTGAGCAAGTGGCCCAGGTTGCTGTGCACCAGTGCCAGCTCGGGCGCCAGCACGACGGCCTGCCGGTGGGCGGGCAGAGCGTCGCTGAGCCGGCCGGCGGCCATTAGCGCGTTGCCCAGGTTGCTGTGCGCCAGCGCCAGCCCGGGTTGCCAGGCTACGGCCTGTTGCAGCGCCAGCACCGCAGCATCCGGCTGGCCCAGTGCCAGCAGTGCCACCCCCAGGTTGACGGCCACCATGGCCTGACCGGGCTGCAGCGCCAGCGCCTGCTGGAATCCGGCCACCGCCTCCGCTGGCCGGCCCAGGTCGGCCAGCAGGTTGGCGCGGTGCACCAGGGCGGGCACCAACCCGGGCTGCAGTTGCAGCGCGGCCTCGAAACTGGCCAGTGCAGCCGCGGGCTGGCTGGCGCTGTGCAGCAGCAGGCCCAGCTGGACGTGGGTGCCGACGTGACGTGGCCGCAGCAGCAGCGACTGGCGCAGGCTGGCGGCGGCCAAATCCAGCTGGCCCAGGGTTTTCAACGCCAGGCCGAGTGCACTGTGGGCCTCGGCCATGCGGGGGTTGAGCGCCAGGGCCTGCTGGACGCTGGCCATCGCCTCCTGCGCACGGCCTTGGCCGGACAGCGCATTGCCCAGGTTGAGGTGGGCCGCTGCCAGATCCGGTTGCAGGCGCAGCGCCTGGCGGCAACTGGCCTCGGCCGCGGTCCACTGGCCTTGGCGCGCCAGCACGTCGCCCAGGTTGCTGTGGGCCTGGGCAAAGCCGGGCTGGATCTGCAGCGCGCGCCGGTAGCAGGCAGCCGCCGGGTCAAACTCGTCGCGTGCCAGGTGCACTCCGCCCAGGTTGCTGGGCACCTCGGCGTCCATCGGCAGCAGCGCCATCGCCCGCTGCAACGGCGCCAGCGCATCCTGGCCCTGCACCAGCAGGGCGATGCCCCAGGCTTTCCAGGCCTGGCCGTCAGCGGGGTAGCGGCTGGTCAGCGCCTGTGCGACGCTGGCCATCTCAGCATGACGCCCGCTGTTGAACAGGCCGAACAGCGCCACCAGGTCGGCTTGTGGCACCCGGGCGGCGGCGGGTGCTGCCGAGACTGTCCGCTGCGTGCGCTGGCCGGGCCGTGGCGCGGCGGCGGACTTGCCGGTTTTTTTCATTCGCGGCTCAGGCGTGCGATCAGCCGGTCGAGGTAGTGGTTGAACAGGGCGTCCGCATCCTGGCCGAACAGCTTGATGCGCCCGGTGTGGCGCAGCAGCAGCAGGCCCACGCCTTGGGCAAACAGCGCGGTGGCTTCGAAGCGGGCGGCATCGGCGTCCAGCCCCAGCGCGATCAGCGCCAGCTCGCCGGGCGCCAGCGCGTCGTGCAGGCGTTGGTTGAGCGACTGGTTGAGCGCCGGTGTCAGGCCACGCTCGGCCAGGCCCTGCACCAGATAAAAGCCCAGGTCCAGGTCGCGTGGATTGCGGGTAAAAAAGGCGAACCAGGCGCGTGAGCGGGCGCGCAATTCGGCGGCGGGCCCTTGGGCGCCGTCCGGCGCTGCGCAGTCCACCGCCGCATTCAGCCGCTCCAGCGATTCGCCCAGCAGCGCGCCGTAGATCGCCTCCTTGCTGTCGAAGTAGGAGTAAATCGCGCCCGGGGTGTAGCCGGCGCGGCGGGCAATCTCGCGCACGTTGGCGCCCGCCAGGCCGTGCTGCTGAAAGACCTCGCGGGCGGCGTCCAGCACCAGCGCACGGCGGACATCGGTCAGGCTCTGGCGGCGCTGCTCGGGGGTGGCCATCGCCGGATGATAGCCGGGGCAGATCCGCACCCCGAACGTTTGACAAAGAATTGAACGCTGTTTAATCTTTCCGGATTGAAACCCAGATGTCGACCGGAGACTTGCGATGAACAGCCCCGCCACCCCCAGCCCGACCCCCAGCCCGACCCCCAGCCCTGAGCCCCAGCCCAGCCAGCCCCGCAGCAGCCCGCTGATGACCGGCGCCGATTTTCGCGAATCCCTGCGCCGTGCCCAGCCCCGGGTGTTCGTCGATGGCCGCTTGGTGCACAGCGTGGCCGACGAGGCGGCCTTCCAGCCCGG
>JBBRZR010000259.1:0-7265 GCA_038236495.1 Burkholderiales bacterium | reverse complement strand
GAGGCCGGCTTGCTGGATTTCTACCAGCGCTATGGCTTCAGGGCCTGGCGCACCGAGCTGGAGACCCGCTTGGCCGTCACTGCGGCGCCCAACGCGCCTGCCGGCGAATCAAAGCCAGGCGAGCCCGACCTGTTCGACACCGCTGCGCCACCAGCCGGGACGTCGGCGGACGCCGGCCCGCCCGACAACAGCGCGCTGGCCCAGCACTACGAGACGGTCTTGACCGTCGAGCAACTCGAGACCTGGCTGGTCCGCCTGCGTGCCGCGCCGCTGGCAGCACTCGACACCGAAACCGATTCGCTGGACCCGATGCGGGCCCGTATCGTCGGCATCAGCTTTGCCGTGCAGCCGGGTGAAGCGGCCTATGTGCCCTTGCGCCACGACGGCCCGGGCGCGCCCGACCAGCTGCCGCTGGACGCGGTGCTGGCCGCGCTGCAGCCCTGGCTGGAGGACGCCCACGCCGCCAAGGTCGGCCAGAACATCAAGTACGACACCCATGTGCTGGCCAACCACGGCATCACCGTGAAGGGCTGGCAACACGACACGATGCTGGAGAGCTATGTCTTCGAAGCCCACCTCGGTCACAGCCTCGAGAAGCTCGCCGACCGCCATCTCGGGCGCAAGGGGCTGAGCTACGAGGACTTGTGCGGCAAGGGCGTCAACCAGATCCCATTCAGCCAGGTCGACGTGGCGCGCGCTACGCGTTATTCCGGCGAGGACAGCGAGATGACCTTGCAGGTGCACCAGGTGCTGTACCCCCGGCTGGCCGCGGTGCCCGGGCTGCTGTATGTCTACGGTGATATCGAGATGCCGGTGGCCCTGCTGCTGCAGCGCATCGAGCGCCACGGCGTGCTGATCGACCCCGCGCTGCTGGCCGCCCAGAGCCACCAGCTGGCCGAGCGCATGCTGCAGCTGGAGCAACAGGCCTACGAGATCGCCGGCCAGCCTTTCAACCTGGGCAGCCCGAAGCAGATCGGCGAGATCCTGTTTGGCAAGCTCGGCCTGCCAGTCAAGAAAAAAACTGCCTCAGGCGCACCCAGCACCGACGAAGAAGTGCTGCAAGCGCTGGCTGCCGACTACCCGCTGCCCGCCCGCCTGCTGGAATACCGCAGCCTGGCCAAGTTGAAGGGCACCTACACCGACAAGCTGCCGCTGATGGTCAACGCCGCCACCGGCCGGGTGCACACCCACTACGCGCAGGCGGTGGCCGTCACCGGCCGACTGTCCAGCAACGACCCCAACCTGCAGAACATCCCCGTCCGCACCGCCGAGGGCCGGCGTGTGCGCGAGGCCTTCATCGCGCCGCCCGGCCACGTCATCGTCTCGGCCGACTATTCGCAGATCGAGCTGCGCATCATGGCCCACATCAGCGGCGACCCCGGCCTGACCCGCGCCTTTGCCGACGGCCTGGATGTGCACAAGGCCACCGCCGCCGAGGTCTTCAACACCAGCGTGGACGCGGTCACGCCCGAGCAGCGGCGTTATGCCAAGACCATCAACTTCGGCCTGATCTACGGCATGGGCGCGTTTGGCCTGGCCCAGGCACTCGGCATCGAGCAAAAGGCGGCACGCGACTACATCGACCGCTACTTTGCGCGCTTTGCCGGCGTCAAGCGCTACATGGACGAGACCAAGGCCAGCGCGGCCGAGAAGGGCTATGTCGAAACCCTGTTCGGCCGCCGCATCGAGCTGCCCGAGATCCGCGGTGGCAACGGCCCGCGACGTGCGGGTGCCGAGCGCCAGGCCATCAATGCGCCGATGCAGGGCACGGCGGCCGACCTGATCAAGCTGGCGATGATCGCGGTGCAAGGCGCGCTGGATACCGGTGCCAAGCGCACGGCCATCGTGATGCAGGTGCACGACGAGCTGGTGTTCGAGGTGCCGCACGACGAACTGGACTGGGTGCTTGCTGAGGTGCCGCGCCTGATGGCCAGCGTGGCGCAGTGGAGCGTGCCGCTGCTGGCCGAGGTGGGCGTGGGCCCGAACTGGGAGCAGGCGCATTGAGCCTGACCCCGGTGGCGCTGACCGGCGCCGCGTTCTTGTCACAGAAAAGCCGCACAAGCTTCATAAACTAGACGGGATGAACGAAGCTAGCCAACCGGCCCTGGTGATCCCTGCACTGCTCAACCGTGAACGCGCGATCCTGGCGTTCAACCGCCGTGTGCTGGCCCAGGCCAGCCGCAGCGATGTGCCGCTGCTGGAGCGGCTGCGCTACATCACGATCGTGTCGTCCAACATGGACGAGTTTTTCGAGGTGCGGTTTGCCGACGCGTTGGAAGCGATGCGCGGCGCCACCGGCGACGACGACCCGCAGCGAGACGAGTTGCGCCAGGTGGCCGCCGATGCCCATGCGCTGATCGACGAGAAGTACGCCGTCTTCAACGACGAGGTGATGCCCGCGCTGCACGGCCAGGGCATCTTCATCGTCAACCACGCCGAGCGCAACCCGGCCCAGCGCGCCTGGGTGGCGCGCTACTTCAAGACCCAGGTTCAGCCCTTGCTGCTGCCGGTGGGGCTGGACCCGGCACACCCGTTTCCGCAGGTGGCCAACAAGTCGCTCAACTTTATCGTCAAGCTGGGCGGGCAAGACGCGTTTGGCCGCGACAACTCGATCGCCATCGTCAAGGTGCCACGTGCGCTGCCGAGGGTGATCGCGCTGCCGGCGGCAGTGTGTGAGCCAGGTGCACAGGGTTTTGTGCTGCTGACCAGCGTGATCCGGGCGCACCTGGAGGAGCTGTTTGGCGGCCGGCCGGTGGAGACGTTTTCGCAGTTCCGCGTCACCCGCGACTCCGAGTTGGAGGTGGACGAAGACGACGTCACCAACCTGCGCCAGGCCATGCGCAGTGGCCTGACGACCCGGCACTTTGGTCAGGCGATCCGGATGGAGGTGGTGGCCACCTGCCCCGAGCCGTTGTGGCGCCTGTTGCTGGACCAGTTCAGCCTGCCCGAGGCGGCGCTGTACCGGGTCAACGGCCCGGTCAACCTGGTGCGGCTGAACCAGCTGATCGACCGCGCCGTGGCGCCGGCGTTGCGATTCGAGCCGCGTGTGCCCAGCTGGCCCGAGGCTGATCTGCCCCGCGGCACATCGATCCTGGCGCGTTTGCGCAAGGGTGACGTGCTGCTGCACCACCCGTTCCAGAGCTTCGATCCGGTGGTCGAGTTCCTGCGGGAGGCGGTGCTGGACCCGGACGTGCTGGCCATCAAGCAGACGGTCTACCGCACCGGCAGCCAGTCGGTGTTGATGGAGTTGCTGATCGACGCGGCGCGGCGCGGCAAAGATGTCTGCTTGGTGGTCGAGCTCAAGGCCCGGTTCGATGAAGAAGCCAATATCAACTGGGCCGAGCGGCTGGAGGCGGTGGGCGCGCAGGTGGTCTACGGCATCGTGGGCTTCAAGACCCACGCCAAGCTGCTGCTGGTGACAAGGCGCGAGACCACGCGCCGCGGCAACGCCGTGCTGCGCCGCTATGCCCACTTGTCTACCGGCAACTACAACCCCGGCACCGCCCGGCTCTACACCGACCTGGGCATGCTGACCGCGGATGCGCTGCTGACGGCCGACGCCGACGCCGTGTTCCACCAACTGGCCAGCCTGACCAAGGTGCGCACGCCGCGCCACCTGCTGACGGCGCCGTTTGCGCTGCACCGCCGGCTGGTGGCCCACATCGACCAGGTGGCTGCGGCGGCACGTGCCGGGCAGCCGGCGCGCATCGTGCTGAAGATCAACGGCTTGACCGAGCCGGCGATGATCGACGCCCTGGTGCGTGCCGGCCAGGCCGGCGCCGACATCGACCTGATCGTGCGGGGCGCCTGCATGCTGCCACCCGGCATCCCGGGCGTGACCGACCGGATCCGGGTGCGCTCGGTGGTGGGCCGGTTTCTCGAACACACCCGGGTGATCTACTTCCGCTGGGGCGAGACCGAGACCGACGAGGTGCTGTATCTGACGTCGGCCGACTGGATGGGCCGCAACATGTTCCGCCGCATCGAGATTGCCTGGCCGGTGCGCGATCCGGTCTTGCGCCAGCGCGTGATCGACGAGTGCCTGGTGCCTTACCTGAACGACCAGCGTGATGCCTGGACGCAGTCCGCCACGGGCAACTACGCGCGTGTGGCCGAGACCGGCGTCAGCGCCCAGGCCGCGCTGATGGACCGCTACATGGCCCGGGTTTGACTGCCGGCGCCAAGACTGCCATGGACCTGATCCTCTGGCGCCATGCCGATGCCGGTGACCCCACCGCGGGTTCGCCCGACGCGGATCTGTTGCGCCCGTTGACGCCGCGGGGCGAGAAGCAGGCCCGGCGCATGGCCGAATGGCTGAACCGATTTTTGCCCGACAGCACCCGTATCCTCAGCAGCCCGGCGCTGCGTGCACGCCAGACAGCCGACGCGCTGGGCCGCAAGGTGCGTGCCGTGGACGCGCTGTTGCCCGGCGCATCGCACACCCAGGCGCTGGCAGCGGCGCGCTGGCCCGACAGCCGCGAGCCGGTGCTGCTGGTGGGCCACCAGCCCATGCTGGGCCAGCTGGCGGCCTACCTGATGGGCGGCGCCAGCACGCTGGACGCACCACCCTGGGCGGTGCGCAAGGGCGCAGTGTGGTGGCTGCGCCACCGTGAGCGTGACGGCGTGGCCGAGGTGGTGCTGGTGTCGGTGCGCACGCCCGAAAAGCTGTAGCGTCTGCCGGCGCGGTCTGGCGCCTGCACTTCAGGTTGTCTGCAACACCAGCTTGGGCATCTCCTGCCGGGACCAGCTCTCCGCCTCTTCACGCAGCAGGTGCAGCGCGCGGGGGTGGCTGCTGGCCCAGTCATTGCCAAAGCTCAGCCGGGCTTGCCGGCCCTCTCGTTTCAGGCGCAGTGCTTTGGGATCGACCAGGCCGCGCGCGTGGCATTTGATGGCCGCCAGCCGCAGCGCCAGCACTTGCCAGGCAAAGCGCTCGCTGCACAGTTGCGCCTCCATCTTGCGCAGGCCGCCACGCTGGCCCAGCACCAGGTCGGCGATTCGCCGCTGCTGGCTTTGCGAAAACCCCGGTGCGTCCACATGTGCCATCAGGTAGGCGCTGTGGCGGTGGTGGTCGTGGTGCGACACCATCAGGCCGATCTCGTGCAGGTCGCAAGCCCAGCCCAGTTCACGCAGCGCCTCGCCGTCGTCGTCGTCCGAGTCCTCGGGCAAGGCGCCGCGCAACAGGGCGTGGGCCACGGTGCGCACCCGCAGCGCCTGCTCGACGTCCACGCCGAAACGCGCCTGCAGGGCAGTGACGGTGTGGTCGCGCAGGTCGCCCCCACCGGCCTGGCGGCGTGCTGCGTGGCGCTCGTGCAGGTCGATGATCACGCCCTGCCGCAGGGCGCCCTTGGCCGGGCGCAGCTCGGTGATGCCGAAGTGGGTGGCCAGCGTGTAGAGCAGCGCCAGGCCGCCGCCGATGATGGCCTTGCGGTCCTCGCGCAGCGACGGCAGGTTGAGTTTGTCCACGCTGCCGGCCGCCAGGCATTGCGCCATGCACCAGCGCAGGCCTTCGGGCGTGATGGTGCCGTCGGTGATGCCCGCGGCGGCCAGGATCTGCGACACCGCACCCGCCGTGCCCGACGAGCCCAACGCTTCGCGCCAATGGCGGGGCGCAAACGGCTCCAAAGCCTCTTCCAGCTCGGCGCCGGCGGCCACCTGGGCGTCTCGAAAACGCTGCTCCGTGAACACCCCGTCCGGAAACCAGCGCATCGACAGGCTCACGCTGCCGGTCTTGAACGACTCGACCGTGCGCGGCACCCGCGCCTGGCCCACGATCATCTCGGTGCTGCGCCCACCAATGTCGATCACCAGCCGCGGCGCGCTGCCTGGCTGCAAGAAGGACACGCCGGCAAAAATCAGGCGCGCTTCCTCGCGGCCGGACACCACCTCGATCGCAAAGCCCAGCGCATCCTCGGCCCGCACCAGAAACGCATCCCGGTTGCGCGCCTCGCGCAGCGTCTGGGTGGCCACCGCACGCACCTGCACAGCTTCGAACCCCTGCAGGCGCCGGGCAAAGCGGCCCAGACAGTCCAGCCCGCGCTGCGCGGCGCTCTCCAGCAGGTAGCCGTTGACGTCCAGCCCGCCGCCCAGGCGGACGGTTTCCTTGAGGTAGGCAATCCGACGGTACCGGCCGTGTTGCAGCTGGGCGATTTCAAGCCGGAAGCTGTTCGAGCCGATATCGATCGCGGCCAGGGGGGCTGTCGCGCTGGGGGGTCGAATGGGCATGCGGCATGCTAACGCGGCAATCTCGCACGACGCCCGGGACAGGCCGCCGACTTCCTAGAATGCGGTGTGGTCGACCGGCGATCCGGATCCGCTGCGGACCGAACTTCGGCTGGACGCCCACGCCAACGCCAACGCCTTCGCCATCACTCCAGGACCCGCCCATGTCGCAAGAAGATTTCAACAGCCTCACGCCCAGCCGTGATTTCAGCCGGCGTGATTTTGTGCGGGCCTCGGTCGGCACCGGCTTTGCTGCTGCCGTGTTGCCGGTGATGGGGCAGACCGTGATCAAGACCGACAGCACCGGCCTGCTGGTGGGCGAGGTGATGATCCCGGTCGGTGATTTCAAGATGCCAGCCTACCGCGCCGCGCCGCTGGGCAAGGCCAATCCGCCGGTGGTGCTGGTGATCAGCGAGATCTTCGGCGTGCACGAGCACATCGCCGACGTCGCCCGGCGCCTGGCCAAACAGGGCTACTTTGCGGTGGCGCCCGAGTTGTTTGTGCGCCAGGGAGATGCCGGCGCTTACGGCGAGATTGCAAAGCTGCTCAGCGAGGTGGTCAACAAGGTGCCCGACGCCCAGGTGATGGCCGATCTGGACGCCACCACGGCCTGGGCCAGGGGGCAGGGCGCAGATGCCTCACGCCTGGGCATCACCGGGTTTTGCTGGGGCGGGCGCATCACCTGGCTGTATGCCGCGCACAACCCGGCCGTCAAGGCGGGTGTGGCCTGGTACGGTCGGTTGCAGGGTGCGGTGACCGCGATCAACCCGGCCCAGCCCATTGACCGCGTGAACCAGCTCAACGGCCCCGTGCTGGGCTTGTACGGCGGCCAGGACAGCGGCATACCGGTCGAGTCGGTCAACGCGATGAAGACTGCGCTGGCCGGCGGCAGCGCGGCGGCCAGGAAGAGCCAGTTCGTGGTCTACCCTGACGCGCCGCATGCCTTCCATGCCGACTATCGGCCCAGTTACCGCAAGGACGCCGCCGACGACGGTTGGCAGCGTTGCCTGGCCTGGTTCAAGTCGCAGGGTGTAGCCTGAGACTTG
>JBBRZR010000258.1:0-7299 GCA_038236495.1 Burkholderiales bacterium | reverse complement strand
GCGGTGGCCTGGACGGCCTGGGCGCGCTGATGGGCGTGGAACGCCGGCTGCTGCCCGACGGCACACCCGAGGGGGACGACACCTTCCGGCCGCTGCTCAAGTCCACCGTGCCGTCGTTCATCGGCGGTGGCACGGTCGAGGCGGTCAAGGGCGCGGTGCGTGCCGCACTGGGCCTGCCCTACGACCTGGCACTGTTCGCCCAGCAGTTGGCCGGCCCGGGCGGCAGCATGCCGCCGGCCACCGCCGCCCTGATCCAGGGCCTGGCCGGGCTGGTGCGGGTCGAGGAATTTGCGCCCAAGCTGGAGGTCATGCTGGGCGCTGCCAGCCCCACGGTGGACGGCAGCACGGTGACGCTGGCCCTGGACTTCCCGACCATCGACCCGCAGCCACCGCGCATTGAATGGACCTTCCCGGCGGGCGGCGGGCGCTGGCTGTCGCTGATCCGCCAGGACAGCGGCACGGGTGTGCGCAGCCTGGGCAACTTCGAGGTGCCGCCGGGCGCCACGCTGCTGCTGTCGGGCGGCACAGCGGCCACGTTTTCGGCCTCGATCGGCTCGACCGATGTCAGCGCCCGCTTTGTCGCCGCCGATGGCGTGTCGCCGCCGGCCTTGCCCCAGGTGCCGTCCGGGCCGTCGAAATGGATTTTTTCCGCCCAGCGCGGCGCGGCGTTTGATCTGTCGGCCTTCGACAGCGCCGAGGTGCTGGACGCCGCGGGATTTTCGGTGCGCCTGCAGTGGTTGCGGCTGCAGCCGCTGGTGTTCGACGTGGTGGTGCCGTACTTTGTCGATGCGGCGGTGCAGCGTTTGCTGTCGGGCAGCGGCCTGGCGCAACGCTTCAAACTGTTCAAGGGCTTGTCGCTGGACGCCATCCAGCGGGTGGTGGACAGCCGGCGTGCGGCCGGCGTGCGCGGCATGGTGCAGTACGCCATCAACCTGCCGGCGGAATCGACCGAGCGCAAGCCCTGGGACGACCACGCCGTGCTCGATCCGTTCTCGGCCCGCCTGGACGGCGCGCTCGTCGAGACCCACGAGACCCAGGAGAGCCTGAGCGTGGGTGCCTTCGACAGCGAGACCGAACAACACGACATGGCGGACCGCTTCGTGATCGGCGGCGTGTTCAACGTCGCCGTGTTTGACGGCGCATTTGGCTTTTTGTGACCTGGGTGACCCCGTGATTTTTGATGCCGTGACCCCTGACTCTGTGAATTTCGACGCTGTGAACCTCGCCGGGAGACTGACATGCAAGACATCCTGAACATGCAAGGCCGGGTGCGGCTGCTGCTGGAGCGGCCTGACGGCCGGCTGGTGCTGGACCGCTGGCACGACAACCGCATCGTCAAGGTCGGCCGGCAGTTGGTGGCGCAGCGTTTTGCCGGCGTCAGCGGCGCACCGCCGGACATCGTCAGCCACATGGCGGTGGGTACCGGCGCCGACCCCGTCACCGACGACCAGGCCGCGTTGGGGGCCGAACGGGCGCGCAACCCGGTGGCTGCGCCGGTCTACACCGAGATCGTCGATACCGGCGGCATCAAGCGCATCAAGGTCAGCCTGCAGACGGTGTTCGATTTTGGCGAGGCCAACGGCGTCGCGCCGCTGCGCGAGGCCGGCATCTTCACCGCCGCCTCGGGCGGCACGATCTACAACCGGGTGGTGTTCGATGCCGTCACCAAGGCCAGCACCTTCAAGCTCACGCTGATCTGGGACATCGTGTTCTAAGCCCAGCCCGACCAGGAGAGACCCCATGCCCATCACCCCCGACCTGCCGTTCCCCAAGAGCGCAGGGGATTCAATCCGGTCCAAGGACTGGAACGACCTGGTCACCGAGACCAAACGCCTGGACACCGCCAAGGTCGACCGTGCCGGCGACGCCATCACCGGCCCGCTGTCGGTGGCCGGCGCGCTGGCGATCGGCAAGTCCAGCGCGTCGGCCACTGCCAAACTGGACGTCGCCGGCGACCTCAACATCAACGACAGCAACCTGCTGTTTCGCGGCGGCGACAACAACCACGGCCTGGGCTGGTTTGGCAACCCGAGCAAGTTGTTCGGCGGTGTCAACGTCGATGGCCCGGTGCTGTGGGGCAATGCCGGCGGCGCGCTGGGCAGCGCTTTGAGCGGCAACCAGCAGATCGCGCTGAGCTGGGACAACGCCGGCCGGGTCGCCATCGGCGTGCCCTCGACCACCCTCAAGGTCGACATTGGCGACCGCATCCGCCTGCGCCAGGGCGCTGCAGGCAGTGCCGGGCTGTGGCTGTACCAGGCCACGCCGGCCGAGGACCGCGCCTTCATCGGCATGGTCAATGACAACCAGGTCGGCCTGTTCGGCAACAAGGGCGCCGGCTGGAGCCTGAGCATGGATGTGACGCTGGGCACGCTGGGGGTTCGGACGGGTGCACCGACGGGGTACGCGGCGCAAATTTATGCCGGTGTGGTCAACACTTCACCCCAAATGTCCTATGGCCTGGTCATCACCGGCGCCAAAGACTGGGGGCTTTATGTGGGCGGCAATGCCCAGATCATTGGACGGGTGCGTGACTACAAGCTGCGGTCGAACATCGCGTTTGGCAACTCGGTCAACACCACCTCCACCGGCTACGTGGACATGCCCAACATGAGCATGAGCATCACCAGCCCTGACATCGGCGCGTACTTCCAGATCCTGGTGCTGGTCAATGGCGTTCAGGCCACCGGAAGCGCCACGATAGGCGCGTATTTCCGCTTGCTGGTGGACGGCGGCCAGCAAGACTCGACGCGGCATGAGTTCAACCACGCTGGCTGGGAGTTGCGCGGCGTCAGCCTGGGCCGCATCGTCTACCTGGCCGCTGGCAGCCACACCATCAACGTGCAGTGGGCCACCACCAGCCCCGGCACCCTGACCTGCTGCTGGTATGGCGACCTGCGCCAGATCATGGTTGTCGAACTCTGAATCCTTCAACCTTGCGTGGAGCCCACCGTGTACCTGATCATCGACAGAGCCACCCATAGCGTTCTGCACATGTCCAATGCCTACCCGGGCGAGGACAAAAAGCCTGAAGACCTGCTGCCCGGCTTTGATGCCGCCACCATGGATTTTGGCCAATCACCGGAACCCTACATCCCGGTGCGTTTTGCCATCGAGGACGGTGTCGTCAAGGACCTCGATCCCCCGCCCCCGGCCGCAGCCGCCGCCGAGCCCGAAACCCTGGACCAAGCGCGCGTGCGCAAGCTGCGCGAATTCGCGGCCCAGTCGCTGTGGCAGCGTGCCCAGCTGATTCCCGACTACCAACTGCTCAACGCCGGCCTGGGGCTGTACGACGCAGCACGGGTGCAGAGCCTGCGCGCCACGGTGCAGGCCTTTCGCGACGAAGTGGGGCGTCTGGAAAAGGCGGCGGCCAAGGTCAGGACGGTAAAGGCCCTGGAGGCCCTGCAGCCTGCGTTTCCGACGGCCCTCGTCGTGCCCACACCCAGCCCGGCGCCGGCGGCGGGGGTGCGACCGCGGGACGAGGTCTGGGGCAACAACGGACCACTTTGACCCGATGCTTCCTTCCCAACGACCCCAGGACATGACCGACATGGAAACCAAGCTGCGCCACCGGCTGGACGAACTGCGTGCCGAATACGACAAGGGCCAGCAAACCCTGCACGATCTCGAAGGCCAGGCCGCCAACCTGCGCGCCACGCTGCTGCGCATCAGCGGTGCGGTGCAGGTGCTGCAAGAGGCCCTGGGCGAGCCGGCGCCCGAGCACCGTGGGCCGCCCGGCCTGCCCGCCGGCTGATCCCGAACCGCCACCGCCACCGCCACCCCCAAGCCCACGCCGCACCCGGCCATGCTGCTCAACCTACAGACCGCCATCGCCGATCTGCTCAAGACGGCTTTCCCCACGCTGTTCACCGGCGCGGGCGCGGTGACCCTCACCTTTGCGCTGGACAACTGGTCGTTTGATGCGTCCTCGGCCGACCCAGTGGCCGGTGAGCCCGGCCCCGAGGACGCGGTGGACCTGCTGCTGTTCAACCCCGCTGTGCCCGCCGGCCCCTACCAGCTGACGCGCAAACCCTATCCCGGCCCGCGCCGGGTCTACCTGCGCTCGGCCGTGGGTGACCTGGTGGCGCTGCTGCCGGCCGAACTGGTCTGGGACGCGCTGGACAGCCGGCAGCTCACGCTGCAGCCCCGCCCCGGCCGTGAGCTGGCCGGCTTCGACCACCTGGAGGTGCAGTACGGCGTGGTGGCCGCCGGCACCCGGCTCAAGACCCAGCACCTGGTCACCTTGACGCTGGCCGCCACCGACCCGGCCAAAGCCGAACGCGGCCTGGTGCTGGGCCTGGCGGCGCTGGCGCTCAACCGCGAGTCGCTGCGCGCCAAGGCAGCGTTTGCCTACAGCACGGTGGACTACCAGGCCCAAGGCAGCCTGAAGTCGCTGAGCTTTGTCAGCGGCGCGTCGGCCGCGGCGTCCGGCCACCGCTTGCTGGTCAACGCCGAGGTCGACCTGCGACTGCAGCGCCTGCTGGGCGCCGACGAAGGCCAGCCGATTGCCTTCATCCTGTCGCCGGGCAAGCCCGGCGGCGGCAAGTCCATCGACATCGATCCGGCCGTGCAGGCCTGAGACCCGGAGGCTGAGATGGCCCAAAACCCGGCAACCACCCAGGCTTTTGTGCGCTTCGACCCCGACCGGGCCGCTGAACAATCCGACTTCCTGCGCAGCCGGGTCACGGTGCTGCGCGAGGCTGGCGGCCAATGCTGGATCAGCGCCGACGAGGCGCAACTGGCCACCCTGGCCGCCCAGGGCATGACGGTCACCGCGCTGGACCATGCCGACCTGCTGCAGCTCGGCCCACTGGTCTGGCGACCGGCCAGCGAGACGCCGCAAGCGCCCGCCGGCTTGCGTGCGGCCACGCCGGCTGCGGGCGATGACGCCTATTGGCTGGTTCACTTTGCCGCGCCGGTCGACAAAGCCTGGTTGCAGGCGCTGGCCGACGCCGGCGCGGTCGCGCTGCACACCCTGGACCCCAGCAGCAGCGTGTTCCGCATGACAGCCGCGGTGGCCGAGGCCGCGGCCGGTCTGGTGTTTGTCGACGCGGTCGGCCTGTTCCACCCGGCTTATGCCGTCAGCCTGGACCTGACCGGCGCCAGCCAGCCCTTCAGCGCGGCCTCGCTGGCGGGCCTGACCGTCACGCTGCCGCCCGACAACCCGGCTGGCAACCTCGACCTGCGGGTGTTCGACGGCCTGGACGCGGCCGAGCTGCAGGCGCTGCAGACCGCGCTGTTGGCGGCGGGCGCCACGGTGGTCTATGCCTCCGGCTCTGCCTTCACCTTGCGGGTGCCGCAGGCCGCGGCCAACGCGGTGCTGTCGGTACCCGGCGTGCTGTGGGCGGGTGCTGCCAGCACCGCGCAGGTGTGCAACTTCAACGCGGGTGTGATCGTCGGCACGAACCAGATCCGGCGCCGCGGCACGGTGGATTTTCTGGTCAACCTGGACGGCCTGGGCGAGGTCGTCGGCGTGCTCGATTCGGGCTGCGACGCCGGCACGCTGGCGGCACTGCCGGCCGATCTGGCCGCCAACGTGCGTGTGCTGCGCAACCACAACAACCCGGCCAACCCGGCGCCCGATACCTTTCTCGACAGCAATGGCAACCCGGCCTTCCACGGTACCCACGTGGTCGGCACCATCGCCGGCGACGGCAGCGGTTTTGCCGGCGCGCCGCCGATTGTCGGCATGGCACCCAACGCGGCGGTGGTGATGCAGGGGCCGCTGCCCAACGACTTCCGGCCGGCCTTCGACTTCGCGGCCAGCCAGGGCGTGGGCCTGATCAGCAACTCCTGGGGCCATTTGCCAACACCGCCGGCCAACAACAAGTACGACACCCACCGGACCGCGCCGCTGGACCGCTGGTGTTTCTTGAACCCCGACATCCTGGTGCTGTTTGCCGCCGGCAACGAGGAGGTCGATGCCAACAACGACGGCGTGATCGACGGCACGCGCATGCGGTTGCAGGCCCTGGGCAAAAACGTGCTGACGGTGGGCGCCACCGAGAACCTGCGCAACAACGCCGGCTGGGCCAACGACTACGCCAGCTTCTTCGGCGCCATCTTCAACACCGTGCCGGGCGCGGTGGCGCCGGCCGGCAGCTTTCCGATCTCGGACAACGCCAGCCAGGTGGCGCTGTTCAGCGGCCGCGGCCTGGTGCGCGATGCCGGCGGCGTCAGCACCGGGCGCATCAAGCCCGACCTGGTGGCGCCCGGCACCAACATCTTGTCGCTGCGCTCGTCGCTGGTGGCGCCGGTGCCAGGCACGGCCAGCGCCAACACCCCGGCCGGCGTGCCCAATGCCAGCTACGCGGTGCTGATGGGCACCAGCATGGCCACGCCAGTGGTGGCGGGCAACAGCGCGCTGCTGCGCCAGTACCTGCGCACCCGCCATGCGCAGATGCGCCGCCCGCTGCTGCTGCAAGGCGTGCCGCTGCCAGCGCCGGCCGATCCGCAGCCGGTGTTTGCCAGCCGGCCGGCTTTGGCCCGCCATGTCGACGGGCTGGTGGCGGCCTGGGTGACCCCGGCGCTGGCGGCGGACGCCAAGCAGATCGTTGCCCAGCGCCTGACCCGCCACCAGGCCCAGGTCGATGCCGCGCCGGTGCTGCTGCAGGCCGGCGTGGGTGATCATGCGGCGCTGCAGATCACCACCGTGGACGAGCGCAGCTACCTGCTGCACCGGCACGGCGACGGCAAGATGCGGCTGTCGTGTTACGACCGGGCGCTGGTGCCGGTGGCGGGTTTTGGTACGGCCGGTGTGGTCACGCTGGCGCCCGACGCAAGGCTGGTGCATGGCGCGCCGCCGGCGCTGCTGGCGGTGGCCGACCAGCTGGCCTGCGTCTGGCCCACGGCCGGCGGCAACGGCGGCTTCTTCCAGCGCTTCCGCGCAGACACCGGTGCGGCAGTGGACGCCGCAGCGATCAGTCTGCTGTTTTTCGACAGTGCCAGCGCGCAGCCCACACTGGTCTGGAACGGCAGCCGCTTTGCCTTCTGCGGCGTGCTGCAGGGCGCCAACTTCCAGCTGCAACTGCGCCAGATCGACAACGCTGGTGCGGTGCTGGGTGCCGCGCCGGTCACCGTGCTGGCGCAAGCTGCCGAGATCCGCGACCCCTGCCTGGTGTGGGACGTGCGCGCCGCCCGCTACGCGCTGGCCTGGGTGGATGCCCGCAGCGTGCCGGGTGGCGAGGTCTGGATGCAGTTTCTGGACGCCCAGGCCGCGCCGCAAGGTGCCGCGTGGCGGGTGATTGAATTGCCCGCGGTGGCCCACGCCCGCGGCCCGCTGCTCAAGCTGCACCCCGACGG
>JBBRZR010000257.1:0-7300 GCA_038236495.1 Burkholderiales bacterium | reverse complement strand
GCTGAAGGTGAACCACAGCGCCGAGAACAGCAGCACCGCCGAGAACTTGATGCGCTCGGCAAACGCGCCGACGATCAGGCAGCAGGTGATACCGGCAAACGTGGCCTGGAAGGCTGCAAACAGCAGCTCGGGGATGTAGACGCCCTTGCTGAAGGTGGCCGCCATCGCGAACTCACCGGTCTGAGCGTTGAACAAGCCCCTCATGAACAGCCGGTCCAGGCCGCCGATGAAGGCGTTGCCCTCGGTGAATGCCAGGCTGTAGCCGTACAGCGCCCACAGCACGACGATCAGCGAGAAGGTGACCATCACCTGCATCAGCACCGACAGCATGTTCTTGCTGCGCACCAGGCCGCCGTAGAACAGCGCCAGGCCGGGGATGGTCATCATGATGACCAGCAGGGTGGAGACCAGCATCCAGGCGTTGTCGCCCTTGTTGGCCACCGGCGCCGACGCCGCAGCAGACGCCGCGGGTGCGGCAGCAGCCGATGCTGCGGGTGACGGTGCCGCCGCAGGCGCGGCCGCGTCAGGTGCCGACGCGGTGGCGGCTGCAGGGGCGGACGCCGCGGCATCCTGCGCTGTTGCGCCGCCCGCAAAACCCAGGACAGCGACGCCCAGGGCGAGGGAAGCGATGAGCTTTCTCATGGTTTTATCTCTCCAACGGATTTTTTGAGGGCGGACGCGGGGCGCACACCCGGGGGTTTTTTAGAGCGCGTCGCGGCCGGTCTCGCCGGTGCGGATGCGCACCACCTGCTCCAGCGTCGAGACAAAAATCTTGCCGTCGCCGATCTTGCCGGTACGGGCCGAGGCCTCGATGGCCTCGATCACCCGGTCGACGAGGGCATCGTCCACTGCCGCCTCGATCTTGACCTTGGGCAAAAAGTCGACCACGTACTCGGCGCCGCGGTACAGCTCGGTGTGGCCCTTCTGGCGGCCGAAGCCTTTGACTTCGGTCACCGTGATGCCCTGCACGCCGATGGCGCTGAGGGCTTCACGAACTTCATCAAGCTTGAAGGGCTTGACGATGGCGGTCACCATTTTCATGGGGTACTCCGTTTCGGGTCAGGTCGGGTGGGCAGACAAGCGGGCGGTCAGAAGCTGTACTTGGCGCCGAGCACCAGCGCGCTCTTGCCGGTGAACTTCAGGTCAGGCGTGACATAGCCGGTCTTGTTGGCGTTGGTGCCGATCGCCGCAGCGCTCACGCTGAAGCCGTTGCCCAGGTCCTTGCCCAAGGTCAGCGCGTAGTCGGTGTAGTTGGCCGGGCTGAAATTGGCGATTTCCTGGCGGCCGACGTGCGGCACCAGGCTGAAGCCATTGCCCAGGTCGAACGTGGCGCTCAGGTCGAGGTAATAGCTGCCCTTGCTGTCGCCAAAGCCGAAGGTGTTGGTGAAGGCACGCGAGTACTTGGCGGTGACCACGCTGTAAGTCAACGCGCCGTACAGCTCGAAGGTGTTGGCGTTGGCCGCGCCCGGGATGTTGGCGTACTTGTTGTTGGCGTAGAGGTAGTACAGGCCGCCGACGTCGTAGCTGAAGTCCTTGGCGATCTCGCCCTTGTAGCCGCCGTACAGGTCGATCTCCAGCGGCGTGTTGCCGCTGTCGACGCCGGCGAGCTTGCCGCCGTCCTTGATCCATTTGATGGTCGAGGCCCAGACGCCCAAGTAGATGCCGTTGGGGTTGCTGTAATCGGCACCGGCTGACAGGGCCGGCTTCAGGCCGCTTTGCGAGATGCCGCGGTAGCGGTAGTCGGTGACGGCAGCGATGTTGAAGGTGGTCGAGGGGGCGTCTTCGGCCTGGGCGGCCAGCGGGAAGGCAGAAACGGCGACAAGAGCGGTGAGGGCGGCAAGGGTGATTTTCATGATCGGGTTCCGAGCGGTTGCGGGGTGGGTTGTCCGGGATGACCAGTGCAGCTTCCGTGCCATGCACCAGCCGGTGCAGCCCGCCGGGAGAAACGCCCCATCGCCGGGCTGCACCCACCCCATCGCAGGCACAAACCGCACTGTTTCGGTGAATTTCATCCAGCCGCCCATCATTGGTGCGCTCACCTCGGCAGCGCAGAAGCACCGCGGGTGTGCCCTGTGCACCCGGTCACAATCGACTCCAGCAGCGGCCTTGCCCCGGTGCGGGTTCGTGGAGAACGCGAGATGTCATTGGCCGTGATCACCAGCCGGGCCCTGGACGGCCTGGCGGCGCCAGAGGTGCAGGTCGAAGTGCACCTGGCCAACGGCCTGCCCAGCTTTACCCTGGTGGGGCTGGCCGACACCGAGGTCAAGGAATCACGCGAGCGGGTGCGCGCCGCGCTGGTGAACTCGGGTTTTGCGTTTCCGCACAACAAGAGAATCACGGTGAATCTGGCGCCGGCCGACCTGCCCAAGGAATCCGGTCGCTTCGATCTGCCGATCGCGCTGGGCATCCTGGCGGCGGCCGGTGACCTGGACGCCGGCCGGCTGGCGCAGTGCGAGTTTGCCGGCGAGCTGTCGCTGGCGGGCGATTTGCGGCCGGTACGCGGCGCACTGGCGCTGGCCCTGGCGCTGCAACGCGGCGGCAGCGGACGCACCCTGGTGCTGCCCCAGTCCAGTGCCGCCGAGGCGGCGCGCGCCGGATCGGTGCGGGTCTGCGGCGCCGACACCCTGCTGGCGGTGGTGCAGGCCATGCTGCCGGGTGACGCGGCCCAGCCGCTGCCGGTGTGCGCCGCGCCGACAACCGAGCCCCGGCCGGCCAGCACCGACCTGCGCGACGTGCGCGGCCAGGCCGCCGCCAAACGTGCGCTGGAGGTGGCCGCCGCCGGTGAGCACAGCCTGCTGATGGTGGGCCCACCTGGCAGCGGCAAATCGATGCTGGCGCAGCGCCTGCCCGATTTGCTGCCGCCCATGGCCGACGACGAGGCCCTGGCCAGCGCGGCACTGGCCGGCCTGGCGCCGGGTGGTTTTGATGCCACGCGCTGGCGCCAACGGCCGGTGCGCGCGCCCCACCATTCGGCCAGCGCGGTGGCGCTGGTGGGTGGCGGATCGCCGCCCCGGCCGGGTGAAATCTCGCTGGCGCACGGTGGGGTGCTGTTCCTTGATGAATTGCCCGAGTTCCCACGCGCAGCACTTGAGGCGCTGCGCGAGCCGCTGGAGACCCGCCAGATCACGATCTCGCGGGCGGCGCGGTCGGCGCAATTCCCGGCCGGGTTCCAGCTGGTGGCGGCGATGAACCCCTGCCCCTGCGGCTGGCTGGGTGCCAACACGCCTGGCAGGCACTGCCGCTGCACGCCCGACCAGGTGGCGCGCTACCAGGGCAAGTTGTCCGGGCCGCTGCTGGACCGCATCGACCTGCAGGTCGAGGTGGCCGCCGTGGCACCGGCCGACATGCTGGCGCTGCCCGAGGGCGAAGCCAGCGCGGTGGTGGCCGAGCGCGTGGCCGCCGCGCGCGCCCGCCAACAGGCACGCCAGGGTTGTGCCAACGCGGCGCTGGCCGGCTTGCAACTCGACAGGTTCTGCGCCTTGGACGCCGGCGCTGCGCGCTTCTTGCAACAGGCCGCCACCCGGCTGGGCTGGACCGGCCGCAGCCTGCACCGCGCCATCAAGGTGGCACGCACGATTGCCGACCTGGCTGGCGCCGAGACCATCGCCGTGGCCCATTTGGCCGAGGCGATGCAGTACCGGCGGGCGCTCGCGGGTGGCTGAACTGCGGCGCGTCTGCGGCTGATCTGCGGCTGATCTGCGGCTGATTTGCGGCTGACCCAGACGGCACGGCAGCGCGCCCGGCCAAGCCGGTGCCCTCAGGCCGCCACCGGCTTGTCCTCACCCGGCAGCGCCAGCAAGGCCACCGCAGTGCACAGCGAGATGCCGGCCATCGCCATCAACAGCACACCAAAGCCGTTGGCCTTGACCACCGGCCCCAGCGCCCACACCGCCAGCGACGAAAAGCCCAGTGACAGCGTCAAGCGCAGGCCGGCCACACGCGAGCGCATGCGGTCATCGACATAGCGCACGATCACCGCATCGGTGAACGGGATGGCGCCGAAGATCAGGATCATCACGCCCAGCAATGCGGCATACAGCCACCAGCCCTGCGCCATCGATGCCGCCAGCAGCAGCGGCGCCTGCGCCAGCACGATGCACAGCTGCAAGCGTTTGAGCGGCACCCGGTCCAGCAGCCGGCCCACCACCACCTGGGCCAGCGAGGCCACCGCATACACCGCTGCCAGCAACATGCCCAGCGTGGCCGGGTCGTTGACCACACCGTCCAGCCGCTCGGCCAGCAGCGGGCCGTTGCCGTTGGTGGTGAGGTTGAACAGCAGGCCAGCCGTGGCCGACGCCACCGTCATCACCATCAGCAGGCGCGCCAGTTGCGATGGCGACAACGCCACAGCGGCCGGCCGGCTGCGGCGCGACGGCGGCTCGGCCTCGGCCGGCACCAGCCGTGCGAACACAAAGCCCAGCGCGATGCACACCACACCCGGCACCGCGAACGCCGCCCGCCAACCCACCGCCTTGACCAGAAAGCCGGTGAGCAAGGCCGCCGCCGCGATGCCCAGGTTGCCCGACAAACCGTTGATCCCGATGGTGGCGCCCGGTCGCTTGGCGCCCTGCACCAGCATCGGGATACCCACCGGGTGGTAGATCGCCGTGAACGTGCCCAGCAAGGTCAGCGCCGCAGCCAGTTGCCAGACCGTTTGCGTCAGCGATGCCACCAACGCCGAGGCACCCAGGCCAAAGAAAAACACCAGCATCATCGGCCGCCGGCCCCAGCTGTCACCCAGCTTGCCGGCCGGCAGCGAGCCCAGGCCGAACATCACGAACGCGCCCACGCTGTAGGGCATCAGGTCCTCCCAGCGCGCAAAGCCGAAGTCGGCGGCGATGGCCGACACCGCAGTGGCAAATATCAGCAGAAACAAATGGTCCAGTGCGTGGGCCAGATTGAGCAGCAGTGAGGCGGTGCGGGAGGTCTCGGGCATCGGGGTATTTTGACGTCGGTCAGGCCATACCCATGCCAGCGCTAACCCAGGGAGGGCGCCAGCAGCCGCCGGGCATCGTCGGCCGGCAGCGCCTGGCGCGCCGCCCAGTCCAGCAACTGGTCATCACCGATGCGGCCGACATTGAAGTACACCGACTCGGGGTGCGCCAGGTAAAAGCCCGACACGCTGGCCGCCGGCATCATCGCCAGGCTTTCGGTCAATGCCATGCCGATGTCGGCACCGTCCAGCAGCTCGAACATGGCACGTTTGACGCTGTGGTCCGGGCAGGCCGGGTAGCCCGGCGCCGGGCGGATGCCGCGGTATTGCTCGGCGATCAGCGCGGTGATGGGCAGGGTCTCGTCGCCAGCGTAGCCCCACAGGTCGGTGCGCACCCGCTGGTGCAGGCGCTCGGCAAAGGCCTCGGCCAGGCGGTCGGCCAGGGCCTTGAGCATGATCGCGTTGTAGTCGTCATGGTCGGCCTCGAACTGCGCCACCCGCTTCTCGATGCCCAGCCCGGCGGTGACCGCAAACAGGCCGATGTAGTCGGCCGCGACACCTTTTGGCGCGATGAAATCGGCCAGGCTGCGGTTGGCGCGCTTGATTTTTTCGCCGGGCTGGCCATTTGGGCCAACCGGGCCGTCGATCACCGGCCGCTCGGTCTGCAAGCGCAGCGGGCACCAGCGCATCAGCACCTGGCTGCGCGACTCGTCGGCATAGATCTCGATGGTGTCGTCGTCCACCGTGTTGGCCGGCAGCAGGCAGACCGCGCCACTGGCCTGCATCCAGCGGCCGGCAATGGCGCGCTGCAGCAGTTTTTTGGCGTCGGCAAACACGCGCACCGCCTCGGCGCCCACCACGGCGTCGCGCAGGATGTCCGGGAACTTGCCGGCCAAATCCCAGGTCTGGAAAAACGGCGCCCAGTCGATGTACGCCGCCAGCTCGGTCAGGTCCTGGTTCTTGAAAACCCGGCGGCCGATGAACTTCGGCTTGGGCGGGCTGTAGCTTGACCAGTCGATCTTGGTTTTGTTGGCGCGTGCTGCGGCCAGCGTGACCAGCGGCGTGGCTTTCTTGTTGGCGTGCAGGGTGCGCACGCGGTCGTAGTCGGCCTCCAAGTCGGTGATGAACTTGGCGGCGCGCTCGTCGCTCAGCAGGTCGGCACACACGCCGACCGAGCGAGACGCATCGGGCACGTAGACCACCGGCCCGTCGTAGTGCGGCGCGATCTTGACGGCGGTGTGCACCCGGCTGCAGGTGGCGCCGCCGATCAGCAGCGGGATCTTGCGGCTGCGAAACCAGTCGTCGCGCTGCATCTCGGCGGCCACGTGCTGCATCTCCTCCAGGCTGGGCGTGATCAGGCCGGACAGGCCGACGATGTCGGCGCCTTCGACACGGGCCTTGGCCAGGATGTCCTGGCAGGCCACCATCACGCCCATGTTGACGACCTCGAAGTTGTTGCACTGCAAGACCACGGTGACGATGTTCTTGCCGATGTCGTGCACATCGCCCTTGACGGTGGCGATCACGATCTTGCCTTTGGCCTTGACGTCGCCACCGGCGTCCACCGTCGCCTTTTTCTCGGCCTCGATATAGGGCAGCAAATGCGCCACCGCCTGCTTCATCACCCTGGCGGACTTGACCACCTGCGGCAAGAACATCTTGCCCTGGCCAAACAGGTCGCCGACGATGTTCATGCCGGCCATCAGCGGGCCTTCGATGACATGCAGTGGCCGGCCACCGCCGGTGTGGATGCGCTGCCAGCATTCTTCGGTGTCTGCCGTGATGAAGTCGGTGATGCCGTGCACCAGCGCATGGCTGAGCCGCGCATCCACCCCGTTATTGCGCCACAGCAGGCGCAGGCTGTCGTCCTTGGCCGCGCCCTTGACGTTCTCGGCCACCTCCAGCAAGCGCTCGGTCGAATCCTCGCGGCGGTTCAACACCACGTCCTCCACCCGCTCGCGCAAGTCGGCATCCAGGTCGTCGTACACCCCCACCATGCCGGCGTTGACGATGCCCATGTCCATGCCGGCCTGGATCGCGTGGTACAGAAACACGGTGTGGATGGCTTCGCGCACCGGCTCGTTGCCGCGGAAGCTGAAACTCACGTTGGACACGCCGCCCGACACCTTGGCGCCGGGCAGGTTCTGCTTGATCCAGCGGGTGGCATTGATGAAGTCGACCGCGTAGTTGGCGTGCTCCTCGATGCCGGTGGCGATCGCAAAGATGTTGGGGTCGAAGATGATGTCTTCGGCCGGGAAGCCGATCTCGTCGACCAACAGCCGGTAGGCCCGCTCGCAGATCTGGATCTTGCGGTCGTAGGTGTCGGCCTGGCCTTGCTCGTCGAAGGCCATCACCACGGTGGCCGCG
>JBBRZR010000256.1:0-7300 GCA_038236495.1 Burkholderiales bacterium | reverse complement strand
CTCACCCATGACCAACCCAACCCCACCCAGCATCGCCGACCGTCGCCGCACTTTCCGCCAGTTGCACGAATCCGGCTGCTTCGTGATCCCCAACCCCTGGGACGTGGGCAGCGCGCGCTACCTGCAAAGCCTGGGCTTCAAGGCCCTGGCCACCACCAGCGCCGGGTTTGCGTGGTCCATCGGCCGGGCCGACAACAAGATCACCCGCGACCTGGCGTTGGCGCATCTGCACACGATGGTCGAGGCGACCGAGTTGCCGATCAATGCCGACTTCGAAAGCGGCTTTGCCGCTAACGCCGCCGGTGTAGCCGACAGCGTTCGGCTGGCGGTTGAGGCGGGCGTGGCGGGTTTGTCGATCGAGGACTCCACCGGCGATGCTGCCCACCCGCTGTACACCCTGGACGACGCGGTAGCGCGGCTGCGCGCCGCCCGCCAGGCGATTGACCGGGCCGGCGGCGACACGCTGTTGGTGGGCCGCGCCGAGTGCTTTTTGGTCGGCCGCCCCGACATCGACGAGACGATCACCCGGCTCAAAGCCTATGCGATGGCCGGGGCCGATTGTCTGTACGCGCCAGGGCTGCGCAGCCGCGAGCACATCACCGCCGTGGTCGAGGCGGTGGCGCCCAAGCCGGTGAACTTGCTGATCGGCTGGGCCAGTGAGTTGACGGTGGCCGACATCGCCAACCTGGGCGTGCGTCGCATCAGCGTGGGGGGTGCTCTGGCGGGCGCGGCGTGGACCGGCTTCATGGATGCAGCGCGGCTGATCGCCGACCCCGGCACGTTCGACGGCTTCAAGCCCTCGCCGGGGCGTGAGCTGAATGCGCTGTTCAAGCCCGCAGACACCGGCAGCATCGGCAGCCCAGGCTGACACCTCAGCCCCGCAGCGGCCCTGAGGGCGCTGCGGCACGTGACCCTTGTCCACCCCAACCGCCCAGCCCCCATGCCAATCACCACCGTGCAAGCCCTGCGCCAGTTGTATGCCGCCCCGCAAGGGCGGGCTGTCAAAAAGCAACTCGCGGCGCTGGACAAACACTGCCTGCAGTTCATCGCCCTGTCGCCATTTACCGTGCTGGCCACCAGCGACACGCAGCATCAGATGGACGCATCGCCACGCGGTGGGGCGCCCGGCTTCATCAAGGCCACGGTCGATGGGGCTTTGCTGATCCCGGATTTGCCGGGCAACAACCGGCTCGATTCACTGGAGAACATCCTGGCCACCGGGCAGGTGGGCTTGCTGTTCATGATCCCGGGCGTGGACGAGACGCTGCGGGTCAACGGCAGCGCGGTGCTGTCGGTCGCGCCCGACGACATCGCCCAGTGCACCGACGAGCGGCGCGCACCCAAGCTGGTGATCAAGCTGACGGTACAAGCGGCCTACCTGCACTGCGCCAAGGCGTTCATGCGCTCGCGCCTGTGGTCGCCCGAGGGCCGGGTGGACAGAAGCACGCTGCCCACCATCGGCCAGATGATCGGCGACCAGACCGGCATGGTCGGGTTGACCGAGACCCAGGCCGAGATGGAACAGCGCTACGCTCCAGACCTTTGACCCTTCACCCTGAACCCGACAACAGGAGACAACGATGATCACCAAGACAACCGTGATGCGCTGCGCCGCCGGCCTGGCGCTGTTTGGCGCGGGCCTGGCCACCGGGCTGGTGGCGCAGACCACCGGCGACTCGGCCCAGCGGGTAGAGCTGAAGCGGGCTGACCTGAGCGGCGCGCCCGGCATGGAGGTGATTGCGTCGGTGTCCGAGTACAAGACGGGCGAGGCGATCGACCTGCACCTGCACCACGGCATCGAGGCCGGTTACGTGCTGCAAGGCTCGATGGTGCAGTCGCCCGGCAAAGACCCGGCGCCGCTGCCCACCGGCGCGTCGTTGCTGAACCTGCGCGACGTCAAGCACGGCGGCTTCAAGGTGGTGGGCGATGTGCCGCTCAAGCTGTTCACGGTGCACATCGTGGACAAGGGCAAGCCGCTGTACGACTACGGCAAGTAAGGCCTGGCACCGCCGGGGCAGCCGCCACCGCCGCTGCCTGGCTTGACCCCCATCAAGGCCCACCCACCCCGCCCCGCGCTAGATTGGGGCCATGATTTCTGAGATTTCACGCCGCTTTCACAGTGCCTCGCTGTGGGGCTTGCGGCGTGCACCGGGAGACTCGGTGCGCGGCCGGGTCACCGAGCAGCGCTGGCGCTGGCCCACGGTGCTGGTGCTGGCCCTCACCGTGCCGGCCTTTTATGTGGAGTTGCTGCGCGCGGCGCCGCAAGCACTGGCCACGCTGGCCTATGCGCTGAGTGCGCTGACCCTTACCGCCGCGCTGCTGCACACCGGCTGGCGCAGCGATCGGCTGGCCCAGCACGTGGCGGCCAATCCGCTGGATGTGGCGCTGGTGGTCGGCCTGTTGGTGGCGGCCGTGCTGCCGCCCAGCAGCACGTCCACCGTCGCGTTGTCGATGCGGCTGGTGGTGGCCTTCATGACGCTGGTGCGCATGGTCTGGGCGCTGCAGCACCTGCTGACCCGCGGCGGGCTGGTCTACATGCTGCTGTCGTCGGCGCTGATCCTGGGCTTGTGCGGCGTCGGATTCTGGTGGCTGGAGCCGCGCGCCGTCACGCTGGGCGACGGCCTGTGGCTGGCCTTCACCACCGCGGCCACAGTGGGCTACGGCGACATCGTGCCGTCCACCCCGGCGTCCAAGATCTTCTCGGTGTTTGTGGTGATGCTGGGTTTCGGCGTGCTGTCGCTGGTGACGGCAGCGATAGCCACACGCTGGATCGAGACCGAGGAGCGCATCATCGAGCGCGAGATCCTGCGCGACGTGCACCGCCAGATAGACGCCCTGCACCTGGAGATCGTGGCGCTGCGGCGCGAGCTGGGGCAGGTGCCCGAGACGGCGCTGTTCATGCCGCCGACGGACGGAGCGCCTTAGCGCGGCGCCCTGCGGCGTCCGGTGTCAGCTCACGGCGCCTGCCGGCTACAGCGCCAGCCGGTGGGACTGCATCGCCAGCAGGCCGTCGAAGATCAGCGAGTCGATCAGCTCGTGCTCCATCGTCATCCAGGGCGCCACCTTCCAGCCGGCGCCGCCGGTCATCAGCGTGACGGGTGCCTGGGCACAGCGGGCGGCCAGGTGGCGGTGCATACGTTCCATCGCGCCGGTGATGGCGTAGGTGCCGCCGCTGGTCAGCGCGTCGCTGGTGTTGGTGGGAAAGTCGCGCACCTCGCCGGTGGGCACGCGCAGGCCGGCGGTGCCACCCTCCAGCGCGCGCAGCATGATGCCGTGGCCGGGCAGGATGATGCCGCCCAAGAAGTGACCCTCGGTATCGACCGCGTCCACCGTCACCGCCGTGCCCACCATCACCACCAGCACCGGTTTTGCCGGGCCACGCGCCAGCACATGGGCGCGGGCGCCGATCTGGGCCACAAAACGGTCGGTGCCCAGGCGGCCCGGGTGGTCGTAGCCGTTGCTGATGCCCGCGGCGTGGGCGCTGCTGACGACCCAACGCGGCGCCACATCCCACAGCTCCAGCTGCTCCTCGACCCGGCGCCGCACCGCATCCCCGGCCACGTTGCAGCCCAGGATGGAGCCGGGCTGGGGCAGCTGCTTCCATTCGGTCTCGGCCAGCGAGTCGATGTTTTCCAAAAAGACGGCGCCCTGCGACAGCACCACCGCGCCGGGCTGGGGTGAGGCGTATTGCGCCCACTTCAGGCGGGTGTTGCCGATGTCGATCGCAAAAAAGCTCATGGGGCTTCCTGTGGGCAAGGGCGCGCGGGGCGCAAGGGCCGGGCGATGGGTCGCCAGGGCTCGCATCCTAGCCCGGCGCGAGGGTGCTGACGGCGTCGACAGGGCCCGACGGCCAGGCGGCCAGAGCACCAATGATGCGCGCTCCGTCCGGCCAGCCGGACCCGCAGCCCCGATCCAGGATCCGACGCCATGCCCACTGCCCCTTTGCCGATCGCCCTGCGCGACAGCCGCCTGACGCTGGCCGCCCTGCTGGCCAGCGCCGGCCTGGCCGGCTGCGCGCTGCCGCCCGCCCTGCCCACCCAGGCTGCCGCACCGGCCACCGCACAGGCCGGCAGCGCCAGCCCCCGCTCAGACAACACCCGCCAGTTGCACGCGCTGTTCGACACTGCCTGGGAGCAGGCCATGCAGCGCTACCCGCAGTGGGCCAGCTACGTGGGCGACCGGCGCTATGGCGACCGGCTGGAGGACGCCTCGCCCGAGGCCGAGGCCGCTGGCTATGCCGAAACCCGGCGCCAGCAGGTGGCGGCGCTGGCGATCCCGCGGGCCGGGCTGTCGGCCACCGATGCCACCTCGCTGGACCTGTTCCTGCACCAGCTGGACGACAGCCTGCGCTTCGAGCCGCTGGTGGGCTACCGGCGGCTCAGCCTGGGCGCGATCGGCGGCTTTCACACCGATTTCAACGAGCTGCAGCTGGCCAGTCCGATGGACACCCGCGCGGCTGCCGAGCAGATGCTGGCGCGTCTGGCCGCCTACCCGCGCCGGGTGGACCAGGAGCTGGTGCGGCTGCGCCAGGGCATCACGCTGGGCTGGGTGGCGCCGTCCGCGGTGCTGGACCGGGTGCTGGCCACGCTGGACGCCCAGCTCGCGGCGGTGGGCGATACCAACCCGTTCTTTTTGCCTTTCACCACGCTCGGGCCCGACATCCCGGCGGCCGAGCAGGACACCCTGCGCCGCCGCGCCAGGCAGCTGATCAGCGACCAGGTGCTGCCCGCGCAGCGTCGGCTGCGGGCCTTCGTGGCCGGCGACTACCGCGCCCACGCACCCGCCAGCGGCGCGATGAGCAGCTACCCCGGCGGCGCAGCGGTGTACGCCGCCGCCGTGCGCAAGCAGACCACCACCGACCTCAGCCCGGTCCAGATCCACGCCATCGGCTTGCGTGAGGTGGCGCGGCTGGACATGGAGATCGCCCAGGTGATGGCCGAGCTGAAATGGACCGGGCCGTTTGTCGGCGCCACTGGCTTTGCCCAGCACATGCTGACCGACCCGAAGTACTGCCACCCCAGCCCCGAGGCGCTGCTGGCCAGCTACCGCGACATCGCCAAGCGCATAGACGCCGAGCTGCCCAAGCTGTTTGCCGAGCTGCCGCGGGCGCCCTACGGCGTGCGGGCGATGCCGGCGCACGAGTCGCCCGACCGGGCCGAGTACTACAGCCCGCCGCCGCTGGACGGCAGCCGGCCCGGCTGGTTCAACGCCAACGCCCAGGGTTACAAGACCCGGCCGACCTGGGCGCAAGAAACCCTGACCGCGCACGAGGCCGTGCCCGGCCACCATCTGCAAACCGCCCGTGCGGCCGAGCTGGGCGAGTTGCCCAAGTTCCGCCGCTCGGCCTGGTACGTGGCTTACGGTGAGGGCTGGGCGCTGTATGCCGAGACCCTGGGCTTCCAGCTGGGGCTGTACAAGGACCCGGCCAGCCGCTACGGCCACCTGCAGGACCAGATGCTGCGCGCCTGCCGGCTGGTGGTGGACACCGGCCTGCACAGCCAGGGCTGGAGCCCCCAGCGCGCCGCCGACTACATGACCGAGCACGGCGGCATGGAGCGCGGCTACATCGAGAGCGAGGTCGACCGCTACCTGTCCGACCCCGGCCAGGCGCTGGGCTACATGATCGGCCAGCTCAAGATCGTCGAGCTGCGCGACCGGGCCCGCGCCCGGCTGGGCGAGCGCTTCGACATCCGGCGCTTCCACATGGTGCTGCTGGACCAGGGCGCCGTACCGCTGTCGGTGCTGGAGCGGTTGGTGGACGAATGGATTGCGGCGGAGGCCGCCAAGTCCTAAGCCGGGTCGGCGGGCGACTCGGCGGGTTGCTTCGCCGCTTGACTGGCCGGGTGGCTGGCCGGGTGGCTGGCAGGATGGCTGGCCGGCAGCTGGGCCCGGCCAAACAGCTTGTCGCGCAGCGTGCCGGCGCTGTAGCCGGTCTTGAACACGCCACGCGACTGCAACTCGGGCACCACCAGCCGGCCAAAATCGACCCAGCATTCGGGCGCCACGGTCCGTGACAGGTTGAAGCCGTCCACGCCGGCGTCCTCGGTCCAGCGGATCAGTGCCTCGGCCACCTCGCCGGCCGAGCCGACCAGCGGCGGCTGCCGGCTGCCCAGCACCATCTGCTGCAACAACTTGCGCTTAGTCCACTGCGGCCCCTGGCTGCGGGCGATGGCCTCAGCATTCGAGGTGATGGCCTGGCTGGCGCTGGTATCGACCGGCTCATCCAGATCGAACCGGGCCAGGTCCACGCCCAGCGAGGCCGATGCATGCACCAGCGCTGCGTCGGAGTTGACGTACTGGCGGTACTCGTCGAACTTGTCCTGCGCCTCGGCGGCGGTGGCGCCGGTGACCACGGTGGCACCCAGGAACATCTGGATGTCGTCCGGCGCCCGGCCGGCGGCCACCGCCAGCGCGCGGATGTCGTCCACGATGGCCTTGACGCCGGCCACGCTCTGGCCGTTCAAAAACACACACTCGGCATGGCTGGCAGCAAAACGCCGGCCACGCGGTGACGAGCCGGCCTGGTACAGCACGGGGGTGCGCTGGGGCGAGGGCTCACTCAGGTGGATCGCGTCCACTTTGTACTGCTTGCCGTGGTGGTGCACCGCGTGCACTTTGGCCGGGTCGGCGTAGACGCCGGTGCTGCGGTCGGCAAGCACGGCGCCCGCCTGCCAGCTGTACTGCCAGAGCTGGTAGACCAGCGCCATGTACTCGTCGGCCAGGTCGTAGCGGTCGTCATGGGCGGGTTGCTGGGCAAAACCGGCCGCCCGCGCTGCGCTGTCGAGGTAGCCGGTGACGATGTTCCAGCCAACCCGGCCGCGGGTCAGGTGGTCCAGCGTGGACATGCGGCGCGCAAACAGGTAGGGCGCCTCGTAGATCAGGTTGGCGGTGACACCAAAACCCAGGTGCTCGGTGGCGGCGGCCATCGCCGGGATCAGCAGCATCGGGTCATTGACCGGCACCTGCACCCCGCCCCGGATCGCCGCGTCGGCGTTGCCGCCGTAGACGTCGTACACGCCCACCACGTCGGCCAGGAACAGGCCGTCAAACAACGCGGCCTCCAGGGTCTGGGCCAGCTCGGTCCAGTAGCGGATGTCGAGGTAGCGGGTGGACTGGTCGCGCGGGTGGGTCCACAAGCCCTGCTGGATGTGGCCGACACAGTTCATGTCGAAGGCGTTCAGGCGGATTTGGCGGGGCATGGTTGGGGGTGTTGTGTTTACGGCGCTTTAGCGGCGGTTTGGAGGCGTGTGGCCGGCAGGCAGGGGGACAGGGACAGGCAAAGCCAGCGCATTCTCGGTCG
>JBBRZR010000255.1:0-7312 GCA_038236495.1 Burkholderiales bacterium | reverse complement strand
GTTCGAGCTGCTGCTGTTGCTGGCGCGCGAGCCGCGGCGGGTGTTCACCCGCGACGAGATCCTGAACCGCCTGCGCGGCCGGGACGCCGACCTCTACACCCGGGCGGTGGACCTGCTGGTCAGCCGGTTGCGCCGCAAGCTCGAACCGCTGGCCTGCATCAAGACCCTGCGCAACGCCGGCTACACACTGGCGTTGGGGCCGGCGGCATGACCGCAGCCCATCACGACGCTGCCAATGACGGCGCAGCGTCTACCGACGCACCGGGTGTGCAGGCGCCGCCGCTTGGCCAGGTGCCGGGCCCGCGCCGCTCGCTGCGGCGGGCCTGGCGGCACTCGCTCAAGGCCAGGCTGGTGACGATGTTTTTGCTGCTGGCGCTGGGCACCACGGCCTTGTTCCTGTGGGGCGTGCGCGGGCCGTTTGCGGAGGGCTGGCGTGAGCTGGCTCGGCCGCTGGTGGCCGACTATGTCGACCGCCTGGCGGCCGAGATCGGCAGCCCGCCCGACATCGCCCGCGCCCAGGCGCTGACCCGTCGGCTGCCGCTGTCGGTGCGCATCGACGGGCCGGTGGTCAACTGGTCCTCGCACCCTGCACTGCGGCCGGACGGCCTACCGCGTCGCTTTGGCCATGGTGACAGCCGCAACGACAGCCGAAACGACAGCCACAACGACAGCCGCAACGACAGCCACAACGCTGCCGACGACCGCTGGGACAGCCTGCTCAGCCGCAGCACGGCCGATGGCCACCACATCCGCTTCGGCGCGGGGGACTGGCGCTGGGACGATCACCCCGGCTGGCCGGGCTGGAGGGTGCTGGCCGGCCTGCTGGCGCTGACCGCGCTGGCCTACGTGGTGGTGCGCCGGCTGTTCCGGCCGATCGACGACATCCGGGCCGGCGCGCTGCGCTACGGCGGCGGTGATTTTTCTCAACGCATCCGCGTGCGCCGGCAGGACGAACTGGGCGAGTTGGCGACCCAGGTCAACACCATGGCCAGCAGCCTGCAGCGCATGCTGGAGGGCCAGCGCGGCCTGCTGCTGGCGATCAGCCACGAGCTGCGCTCACCGTTGACCCGCGCCCGCCTGCACGCCGAGCTGCTGGCCGAGGGCGAGGAGCGGGGCGCGCTGCTGCGCGACCTGGGCCAGATGCGCGACCTGATCAGCGACTTGCTGGAAGGCGAGCGCCTGGCCGCCGGTAGCGCCGCCTTGCAACGCGAGGCCACCGACCTCAACGCGCTGGTGGTTGACCTGGTCGAGGCCCAGTTTGCCGGGCGCGACATCACCCTGACGCTGGACCCGGCGCTGCCGACCCTGGCGCTGGACCGCAGCCGGCTGCAATTGCTGGTGCGCAACCTGCTGGACAACGCCTTGCGCCACGGCGCAGGCACGCCGGTTGCACTGCACACCGGGCTGGCCGACGGCGCGGTGTGCCTGCGGGTGCGCGACCACGGCCCTGGTGTGTCACCGGCCCAGCTGCCGCACCTGACCGAGGCCTTCTACCGCCCCGACGAGGCCCGCAGCCGCAGCGCCGGCGGTGTCGGCCTGGGCCTGTACCTGTGCCGGTTGGTGGCGCTGTCGCATGGCGGCCGGCTGGACCTGCGCAATGCAGCGCCGGGGCTGGAGGTCAGCCTGTGGCTGCCACTGGCTTGACCGGCGTCGGCAGCTGCGGCGACAACGTGATGTCGCCGTACCAGGCCTCCAGCTCGGTTTTCAGCGCATCGGCGTCGGTCAGCACGCCGACGCCGGTGATCGGGCCGGGCGGCTCGCCAAACACCCGCAGGTAGTCGGCTGCCACGTCGCGCTCGTAGTGCAGCCATTGGCCTGTGCGCTGCGCGCCGGACTCCACCGTCAGGTACTGGATGCGGGCCGTACGGTGGTTGCGGTGCACCGACTCCAGCGCGTGTTTGCCGCCGTCCCAGACGTACATCAGCGTGGCAAATGGCAGGCGCTGGCCGGTGAACAGCTCGACCTGCTCAAAAAACAGGCGGTCTCGCAGTGCCATCCGGGTGTCGTCCCCGCCAAACGCCAGTATCAACCGGGCAGGGCAGTCGTCGTGCTCGGCCACGCCCACGTCGGCATGGCCGGGTGCCTCGCGCACCCGCCAGCTGAAACGCAAGCGGCCGAACAGGGCCGGGTCGATCTGCACTGCACAGCGCAGACCGGTGGCCGACGACGCAGCGCTGGCGTGCAATACCTTGCGGTCGCCGTCGCGCACCACGGCATAGCGGGTCGGCTTCAGGTCACGCCGCATCGCGTAGGGGTGCCAGCCGATAGGCACCTCACCGGCGGGTGTGCCCGAAAAAGGCGTGACCCGTGCCAGCGCGGGCGTGCTGCCGGGCACCTGTCCCGCGAGCCCGCCGGGTGAACTCGCCGAAGCACCCAGCATGAGGTCGGGGGCCGCCGGTGTTGCGCAACCCGACAACAGGGGCGAGGTCGCGCACGCGGCCCAGCCGGCTGCCGTGAGCAGGCAGGTTCGCCGGCCGCTGGCATGCACGGTTGCTGCGTCTGCGTCAGCGTCAGCGTCAGCGGGCGAGCCGCCGGCCGCCGTATCGCCTGGCGCCACTGCGTGGTACGTTGGTCGAATGTTCATGCCCACTGCCCGGCCCATCTTGGGGTGTCGAATTGACAAAATTGGGATGGTATCGGCGACAGGCGCAGGCGCCTAGCCCGGGGTTTCCGCCGGGGACCGCCCGCGACCGTCTTGGCAGGGACTTACTGCTTGTCGCTGCTCATCGATCGCAGCGCGGCCGCGCGCAGGTCGGACGCGAAGCCGGGCTCGCTGGCTTCGATCCGGTCGGCCCAGTCCAGCACCCCTTCGGCGGTCTTGGGTTCATCGCGCAACTGCTTGAGCTGCCAGTTGTCGAGCCGGCGCAGGCCACTGATCACGGCAGCGGCCAGCGTGCCCAGCAAAACCGAGCCACGGGGAACAGCCAGCCGGGTAGGGCGGCCAAAGGTCATGGATGCATTGGTCATGGTCTTGACTCCATCGTCTGCACAGAACCCGGATTGGATTCATGTTGCAGTGCAGTATAGGGTTTTCCCTTGTTTTGTGGGTGACAGGGTCTCCGACAGGGCGATCCCACTGCCAAGCCTGTCACGGCAGGCGCGACGGTGCGTCGGGCTCGACGCATCGGTTGGCCGCCGCAGCCAACCCGTCACCCCACTGCGCCATAATCCCCGCCGCATCCAGCCCGTCGCCCCTTGGCAGCGCGCTCACCGTAGTCATTCCAGGATTCCAAAGCCATGTCCGAACAAGACCTCACCCCGGTGTTCCAGATCCAGCGCATGTACCTGAAGGATCTGTCGCTGGAGCAACCCAACTCGCCGCAGATCCTGCTGGAGCAGCAGCAGCCGCAGGTCGACATCAACCTGGCGATGGCCGCAGCCCCCGTGGCCGACGGCATCTATGAGGTCTGCGTCACCGCGACGGTGACGACCAAGCTCAAGGAAAAGACGCTGTTCCTGATCGAAGCCAAGCAGGCCGGCATCTTCGAGATCCGCAACGTGCCCGAAGACCAGTTGCAGGGCATCCTGAGCATCGTCTGCCCGCAGATGATCTACCCCTACCTGCGTGCCATCGTCAGCGATGTCTGCACCCGGGCCGGCTTCCCGCCGATCATGTTGACCGAAGTCAACTTCCAGGCGATGTTCGAAGCCCAGCAGGCACAAGCCGCCGGCAACGGCAGCGGCATCCTCACCGGCGCCAACTGAGCGACCTGGGCGGCCCGGGGCAGACACAGGCTGCGGCAATGCCCGCGCTGCCCATCGTCGTGCTGGGCGCTGGGGCCTGGGGCACGGCGCTGGCGGTTGCGGCGGCGGCCCGGCAGCCGGTGCTGTTGTGGGCGCGTGATGCGGCCCAGGCTGCCGAGATGGCGGCTGCGCGCTGCAACCGGCGCTACCTGCCCGACATCGCGCTGCCCGAGCGCTTGCACATCAGCGCCGACCTTGCGCTGGCGCTGGACGTCGCCGAGCGCGGCCTGGCCGTCATTGCGTCGCCGATGGCGGGTTTGCGCGAGCGTCTGGCCGCCTTGCCGTCCGGGGCCCATGCGCTGTGGCTGTGCAAGGGCTTCGAGGCCGGCAGCGGCGCGCTGGGCCATGAGATTGCGCAAGCCGTGCGGCCCGACCTGCGCTGCGGCGTGCTGTCAGGGCCCAGCTTTGCACTCGAAGTGGCCCGCGGCCAACCCACTGCCCTGGTGGCCGCCAGTGCCGACGAGACCTTGTGCGCCATGGCCGTGCAGGCCTTTCACAGCGACAGCCTGCGCATCTACACCGCCAGCGATCCGGTGGGTGTCGAGGTGGGCGGTGCGGTCAAGAACGTGATGGCAATTGCCACCGGCATTGCCGATGGCCTGCAACTGGGCCAGAACGCACGCGCTGCGCTGATCACCCGCGGCCTGGCCGAGATCACCCGGCTGGGCCTGGCGCTGGGGGCGCGGGCCGAGACCTTCATGGGGCTGTCGGGCCTGGGCGACCTGGTGCTGACGGCCACCGGGGACCTGTCCCGCAACCGCCGGGTGGGCCTGTTGCTGGCCAGCGGCCTGGCGCTGCCCGACATCCTGGCGCAGTTGGGCCATGTGGCCGAGGGCGTGCACAGTGCGCCGATGGTGCAGGCCCGGGCGCACAGCGCCGGGGTCGAGATGCCGATCACCGATGCGGTGGTGGCGGTGTTGCACGGTGCGCTGGCGCCGGCGCAGGCGCTGCAGCAACTGATGGCCCGCGAGGCCCGCGCCGAGCGCTGATCGGCGCGTCCGGTCTCAGCCGCCGGCGTAGCCGTGCTGGCGCCAGGCCTCGAACACCACCACCGCCACGGCATTGCTCAGGTTCAGGCTGCGCTGGCCCTGGCGCATCGGCAGCCGCACCTGCCGCTCAGGCGCCACGCTGTCACGCACCTCGGCCGGCAGGCCGGCGGTTTCGCAGCCAAACACCAGCCAGTCGCCGGCTTGCCAGGCCACAGCGCCCAGGCGCTGCGTACCCCGGGTGGTGAAGGCCCACAGTGCACCGCCGGCCTGCTGCTGCGCGGCCTGCAGCGCCGCCCAGTCGGCATGGTGCTGCACGGCGGTGAACTCGTGGTAATCCAGCCCGGCACGCCGAAGCAACTTGTGGTCCATCGAGAACCCCAGCGGTTCGACCAGGTGCAGCGCGCAGCCGGTGTTGGCCGCCAGCCGGATCACATTGCCGGTGTTGGGCGGGATTTCGGGGTGCACCAGCACGATGTTGAACATGGTGCGGGCATTGTCGCGTGGGTGGCCAGGCTGCGCGGTCAGGCCGAGGGCGGCGGCGTGCGCGCCAACACCCAGACCTGCACCGTGGCCGCGCCGGCGACCAGCAGCGCGCGGGTCGCTGCGACCGCCGTGCCGCCGGTGGTCATCACGTCGTCCACCAGTGCGATCCGGCGATGGGCGATCCTGGCGACTGAGGCTGTGTGGACCCACATCGCGTCACGCAGGTTGCGCTCACGCTCGGCGCGCGACAAACCGACCTGGTGCGGCGTGTCGCGCAAGCGCAGCAGCAGATTCGCGTCGGCCGACAGGCCGCGCCGTGCGGCCACGCGGCGCGCCAGCTCCCAGGCCTGGTTGAAGCCGCGTTCAGCCAGGCGGGATGGGCTCAGCGGTACGGGCAGCACCAAATCCACCGGCAGCGCGTCAGCCTGGCGCAGGGCGCTGGCCAAAACATCGGCCAGCACTATCGCCAGCTCGGGCTGGTCATTGAACTTGAAGCGCGTGATCAGCCGGTCCCAGGGGAAGCCATAGTCTGCCGCTGCCACACAAGCGCTGTAGGGCGGCGGGGCACGCAGGCAAGCGCCGCAGGTCGCGCCACCCGGGCTGACGAGTGCACAACGTGGGCAGCGCAGCGTCAACGTGGCCTGAAACCTCGCGCTGCAGTGTCGGCACAGGCCGGCGCGGTCCCAGGTGCCGCACAACGTGCAGGGCCGGGGCAGGCTGGGTGACGCCGGGCCGCTAGCCTGTTGCCACGGCGCCAGCAGGCGGCCCAGCCAGCCCCTGCCGGACCTGTCGCCGTCAGGGCTTGCGGGCGGCGGGCTGGGGTCGGACATCGCCTCAATATACTGCCCGCCCATGCCTGATTTGCCTGCCCCGCCCCCTGCCAACGATGCCGTCGCGCTGACCCATGTGCTGGACCGTCTGGCGCGGGCCGCTGCCCCGCCGTGGCTGCACCAGGAGGTGGCGCGGCGCATGGCTGAGCGCTTGCCGGTGATCCTGCGGGCACCCGAGCATTGGCTGGATTGGTGGGGTTTCACGGGGGCCGGCGCCGCGGCGGTGCGGGGCGTGTGGCCGCAGTCCCAGCGCAGCGTGGCCGAGCCCACGACGGCCTTGCTGGCGCGCAGCCGCGCGGCGGTGCAAGCGCCGTGGTGGGCCTGGGGCCAGCGCCGGCACGACGCCGGGCAGCCGGTATGGCTGGCATCCGAGGTGCCGGCCGGCCAGGCGCAGATGCTGTGGGCCAATCTGACCTTGCACGCCAGCATCGACCCGGCCGTCACGCTGGCCGCCTGGCACCGCGCGCTGGCCGTCGATGGTTTTGTCATGTTCTCCAGCTTCGGCCCCGACACGCTGCGGGAACTGCGGGCGCTTTATGCCGAGATGGGCTGGCCCGACCCGCACCCGCCCTACACCGACATGCATGACCTGGGCGACATGCTGGTGCACGGCGGTTTTGCCGACCCGGTGATGGACCAGGAGACCATCGTGCTGACCTGGTCCTCGCCGCAGGCCTTGCTGGCCGAACTGCGTGGCCTCGGCGGGCACCTGGGTTATCTTCGCCACGCCGGGCTGCGCACCCCGCGCTGGCGCGATCGCCTGCTGCAGGCCTTGGCCCGACGCGCCGACGCACAGGGGCGCATCGGCATGACCTTCGAGTTGGTCTATGGCCACGCCTACAAGCCCGCGCCGCGCCCGGCGCGTGGTGAACTGGCGACGGTATCGCTCGATGCACTGCGCGCAAAGCTGCCGAAACACCGCGCTTGAGGCGCGGCGACTGACCAAGGGTTTTTGCTCGGGTAGAATATTTCGTTGTTCTGGCGCATGTTGTGTTGTTGATGAGCACCCGTTGCAAGGGGTTTTTCGGCGTCAAGCGTCTGGTGGCCGGCACTTACCATCTCAACCATTGTTTCGGTCCGTTGTTCCAACGGCTACCAGCCTCAAACGCCAGCCGTCCCAAGCGATACCCGTCCCAAGCGATATCCGCCCTTGTCGCCACCTGCTCCTAACGCCAACCGCCATCCATGTCCGTCACGTTTGCTCCGAGTCCCTGGCCCGCGCCGCCGTCCCCTCCGCGCGATGCAGGCTGGCGTTTCGGGCGTGAG
>JBBRZR010000254.1:0-7334 GCA_038236495.1 Burkholderiales bacterium | reverse complement strand
TGAAGTGCTCGGCCGCGTTGATGAACAGCACGTCGTCCGGCTTCTTGCACTTCTTCAGCACCAGGATGCACACCGGAATACCGGTGGAATAAAACAGGTTGGACGGCAGACCAATCACCGTGTCGATGTGCCCGTCCTTCAGCAGCTTGGTGCGGATGCGTTCTTCGGCCCCACCCCGGAACAACACACCGTGCGGCAGGATGATGGCCATCACGCCTTCGGGCTTCAGGAAGTGGAAGCCGTGCAGCAAAAAGGCAAAGTCGGCCGCTGATTTGGGCGCCAGGCCGTGGTTCTTGAAGCGCACGTCATCGGCCATGGCCTCGCTGTTCTCCCAGCGGTAGCTGAACGGCGGGTTGGCTACGATGGCATCAAACTTTGGCTGCTTTGCCGGGTTCAGCTCGCGCAGCATCTCCCAGTCGTTGGTCAACGTGTCACCGTGGAAGATTTCGAACTCGGTGTCCTTCACCCCGTGCAGCAGCATGTTCATGCGCGCCAGGTTGTAGGTGGTGACGTTTTTCTCCTGCCCATAAATCTTGCCAATGCCGTGCGGCCCCATGCGCTTGCGCACGTTCAGCAGCAGTGAGCCTGAACCGCAGGCAAAGTCCATCACGCTCTCAAGCCGCTGCCGTGCGCCGCTCTTGGGCTCCTGGCTGTCCAGCGTGACGATGGTCGAGAGGATGTCGGAGATTTGCTGCGGCGTGTAGAACTCGCCCGCCTTCTTGCCCGAGCCAGCGGCAAACTGGCCAATCAGGTATTCATAGGCATCGCCAAGTGCATCGATGTCGGTTGAAAAGTCGGCGAGCCCTTGGGAGATCTTTTGAATGATGGTGCACAGCTTGGCGTTGCGTTCAGGCAGCCCCTTGCCCAACTTATTCGATGTCAGATCAATCTCTGAGAACAGACCTTGAAATGTGCTTTCAAATGACTCTGTCTCGATGTACTTGAATCCCTCCTGCAGCGTGTCCAGCAACTCACCGTCCTGCGTTCGAGCCATGTTGGCAATGCTGCTCCACAGGTACTCCGGTTGAATCACGTAGTGCACCTTGCGGCGCATTTGCTTTTCGAACGCTGGGGTGTCGTCCAGGTTGTTGTCGTACCAGAGCGCCAGCGGCGCGCGGCGGTCTTCACCGTCGGTTTTTGGGTAGTCGCTACCCAGCTCCTTCTTGGCGGCGGCCTCGTAGTTGTCCGACAGGTAGCGCAAAAACAAGAACGACAGCATGTAGTCGCGGAAGTCGTCCGCGTCCATCGCGCCGCGCAGCGTATTGGCAATGTCCCAAAGGGTCTTGCCCAGTTGTTTCTGCTTTTCGTCGGTCATGCTTGATTTGGCTTGGCGGCCTCTTGCTGCGCCAGCTCGGCGGCAGAGATGCGCTGCAAACGCCCGCCCTCAACGATGACGAGATGGGTGCCGGTTTGTATGGCTGTTTTGCGAGCCGACAGCGCTGCGCGGCGCAGTGCGCCCAAGGCGGCGCGCAGGTCCGGGTCTTTGGCCGTGGCCAAATCGTTGGTGTTCATTGGTTTTCACCCCATTGAATAAGCATTGGCTCTGCGCCCACGTTGTCGAAATCCGCCCAAGCGTCTACCGCTGTTTTGTAGGCGTTTTCAAAATTGCGCAAGCCTGCTGCAAAGCGGCGACGAATCACAACCTCGGGGATGTGGTGCCCACCTTGCAACACCCGTTCTGCCACCCGCGCAACGGCCGTTTCAGCATTGGGCAGACGCAGGAAGAACAGGCTGACGTGGTAGCCCGCTGCGCGCCATTGCCGGATTCTGCCCAGGTAAGCAAGCCCGGCCAGGGTCGTCTCGAACGCGAAGCTTTCACCCTTGCGGACGCCATCGTCGATCTCGGCCAACATGAGCCGGCCGGCCTTGAGCGCCGCAGCCTCGGGCGCAAAAGGCGACAAACCCGCCGCAATCAGGTCAGCATTGATGAAGCGCTGGCATTGCGCTTCTTGAGGCAAAAACGAGCGGGCAAAAGTCGTTTTCCCTGCCCCGTTGGGGCCGGCAATGATGATGATTTTTTTGCTCATGTGGCCGCTTTGCTATCGACCCGCTACTGTGGGCGGCAGTACGTCCAGCTCAATTCGGAACGCAGTGCGTTCCGAATTGGAAATGCTCGGCAAAACCCCCAAGAAGCCATGCCTGCGGTTTGGGTTGCCGAGAATCTTCGAACGCCACTCGCTTGCTTCTGGCTTTTGGGTGTCCGGGGCGTAGAGGATCAGCTCGTTCATGCCGCCACAGCCTCCGCCGGCGGGAACAGCTGCTGTATCAAGCCCTGCTTGTGGGTCTTGAGTGCATCAAGCGCCAGTGATTGCGTGGCAATGCAGTCATCAAGCGAGGCAAGGAATTCCGCGACGCGTTTTTGCTCCTTCGCGGCCGGGCATCGAATCGTCATTTTGGCAAAGTCGTCGTAATACAGTCGCAAACGATCTTTCGTCAGTCCCCTGGAATGGGATGTCAGCAGGAGCAGCATCGCCGGCAACTTGAACATGTATTGAAAGAACTGCGGAACAGTGTCCTTCTTCGGCGCGAGCACAACGTAGGCGGGGCTCACCAGACAATCCTCCGGAGCGACGCCCATAGCGCCTTGCCACATTCGCATCATGTTGTAGGCGATGTCGTTCCGGAAAACCTTCTTATTGCCGGCAGCATCCTCGATGTCATCGACTTTACGATCCAGCGAGTTGCGCTTGACCATTCCGTCGTTCATCGTGACCGAATAGATCGGAAGGCCGTGTTCACCTTTCGTGGTGCGATTGGTGAAGAGTGATCCTGCTGCCTTTTTCTCCCATTCCCTTGCGTTCCGAAACTCTGGAAACCGCAGACGCGGTTGGGTTTCGCCTTCGCCGGGAAAAAGCTGCTGCATCAGCCCTTTTTTGTGGGTCTTGAGTGCGTCCACTTTGCGTGCTTGCGCGGCGATCAGCTCGTCCAGCGAACTCAGGCAGGCGGCGATTTTTTGTTGTTCCGCCGCGCTTGGTGTTGGAATTTCTACGCCATAGAAAGCTTCTTTACTGATGTTCAATAAGCCGTTGCTCCGCGCGCCGCTGGTGATGTGTTTTTTAAGTTGCTTCCCGTGTGCGTTTGCCTCAAAGCAGTTCTGAAAAAAGCCGTTCGAGAAGCCATCCTTTAGGCGAAAGCAGATGAATACGTTAGGCGCTGCAACCTGACCCCAGCCCTGCAAGAGATAGATGCAGCCTTCAGGGAACTTGAGCGAGTTGCCTTTGTTGTAAACAAAGTCGCCATCCCTTACGAAGGTGTAGCGCTCGTATTGATACCCTGAGATATCTCTGCCGAATTTCTCTGCTTGCGGCACGAAACCAATGCCAGCTGAAATACTCACGGGCGTGAGTTTTCTTTCGCCAACCCGTTCAGCCACTGGCGTAGCGGCCGCACCAAGCGCGATTGGTTTCCATGGTTCAGCACCTCTAAACTCCGGAAACCGCAGCTTGGGAACCAGCGGAATATTGCTCCTATTGCTCATACGCACTCAACCCCGAAATCTCTCGCCCGTGCGCCCGCTTCTGCAACAGCGGACTCAGCTCGCCCATCAACGCCGTCTCGGCCTGTGCCCGCGCCTTCCAGCCCAGTTCCAGCGGTGCCATGAGGTCGCTCAAGGCGTCGCCATCCAGGATCAGGCGTCGCAGGATGCCGTCCACAAAGGCTTGCAGCGCAGCAGCAGCCAGGCCGTGTTTTGCGGCCATGGCAGCCAGCTCGGCGCCGTCTTTCTCTTTCTTGAAACGGGTGTAGCCCTCGCGGATGGCGTCCGCACTCAGGCCTTCGCCGGCCTTCAGGGTGAAGATGTACGCGGCGATGTCGTCGCGCTCGTTCATGAACTTGGCGTCGGCCTGGATCAGGCCGATGAGTTCTTCACGGCTCATCTTCTGCTTGGGGCCTGCGCCCTGCTGCGAGTAGCGCGCCATCAGGCCCATGATGTAGTCGTAGTCGATCACAGCGCTTGCAAACAGCACAAACTCGAAGTCGAGTTGATCCACCTCGCTATCGCCACTGTGGCCGCTCCCGCCAGCGCCGTCCCCGCCGGCGCCGCCTTTGCCTTGCTGGTCCTTCAGGCGCTTGGCCGTGTCCAGGTACACACCGCGAAAGGCCTGCAGGTCTTCGCCCGGCAAGATGGCTTCAATGGCGGCGGCGTTGTCGGCCGTCAGGTCGGTGTATTGGTCGAGCTGGGTCTTCAGGCGCTGCACTTCCTTGAAGGTTTTGATGAAGGCGGCGCGGGCGTCGTCGCCCTTGAGTTGTGGCACGGCCTCGGGCGCACAGGCCAGCCCTTGTGACTGCATGAAGTCGGCCAGCTTCTGCACGGCGGCGTCGAGCTTCTCGATGACCACGGGCGCCTTTTCCACCAGCCAGATGTCGCGGGCCTTGGGGTCGGACTTTTCGCCCGAGAACAGCGCAATGGCGTCGTCCACATTGGCCTGCTGCTGGCGGAAGTCGAGGATGTTGCCGTAGGGCTTGCTGCCATTGAGCACGCGGTTGGTGCGCGAAAACGCCTGAATCAGCCCGTGGAATTTCAGGTTCTTGTCCACGTACAGCGTGTTCAGGTACTTGGAATCGAAGCCGGTGAGCAGCATGTCCACAACGATGGTGATGTCGATCTTCTGGGCGGCCGGGTAGTCGGCGTTGGGCCACTGCTGGTCTTTGATGCGCTTTTGCACGTCCTGGTAGTACAGGTCGAACTCGCTGACCGTGTGGTTGCTGCCGTAGCGGGCGTTGTAGTCGGCCAGGATGGCTTTGAGGGCTTGCTTCTTCAGGTCGGGCTCGACCTGGTTGTCGGCCCTTTCCTGCGGCAGGTCTTGCTGCAACTGGTTCACATCGGCGTTGCCCTCGGCCGGGGGCGAAAACACGCAGGCGATGTTCAGCGGGCGCGAGCTCGGGTCGGCTTCTTTCCTGGCCTTTTGCAGGTCGCCGAACAGGCGGTGGTACTCGATGGCGTCGTTGATGCTGGCGGTGGCCAACACGGCGTTGAAGCGCCGCCCGGCAGTGGCGGTGTCGTGTTTGGCCAGGATGGCGTCGACCACGGCCTTTTTGGCCAGGGCTTCGCCGGGCTTGGGTGGGTTCTTGCCCTCGGGCTTGTAGAAGTCCACATGAAAGCGCAGCACGTTGGCGTCTTCAATGGCGTGGGTGATGGTGTAGGCGTGTAGCTGCTTCTGGAACAGGTCTTCGGTGGTCTTGAACTGGCCTTCTTCGCCTTCAAATTGTTTGGCGGTGGCGTTTTTCTCGAAGATGGGGGTGCCGGTGAAGCCAAAGAGCTGAGCCTTGGGGAAGAAGGCTTTGATGGCTGCGTGGTTGTCGCCAAACTGTGAGCGGTGGCATTCGTCGAAGATGAAGACGATGCGCTTGTCGCTCAGCGGGGCCAGCTGCGCCTTGTAAGTGGCTTGGCCGCTTTTGCTGCGCTGCTTGTTGCGCTGGCTGGTCTCGTCCAGCGCCAGGCCCAGCTTCTGAATGGTGGTGACGATCACCTTGTCGGCGTAATCGTCTGACAGCAGGCGGCGCACCAGCGCGCCGGTGTTGGTGTTTTCTTCGACGCAGCCTTCCTGGAAGCGGTTGAATTCTTCGCGGGTCTGCCGGTCCAGGTCTTTGCGGTCCACCACGAACAGGCATTTCTCGATGTCCGGGTTGTCCTTCAGCAGGGTGGCGGCCTTGAAGGACGTGAGCGTCTTGCCGCTGCCGGTGGTGTGCCAGATGTAGCCGTTGCCGCAGTTCTGGTGGATGCAATCCACGATGGCCTTGACGGCATACACCTGGTACGGCCGCATCATCAGCAGCTTTTGCTCGCTGGCCACCAGCACCATGTAGCGGCTGATGGCCTCACCCAGCGTGCACTTGGCCAGAAAGGCCTCGGCAAAGCTGTCGAGGTGGGTGATCTTCTTGTTGGCCTCGTCAGCAAACTGGTAGATGGGCAAAAAGCGCTCGTCGGCGTTGAAGGCGAAGTGCCGGGCGTTGTTGTTGGCGAAGTACCAGGTTTCGGTGCGGTTGCTGACGATGAACAGTTGCAGAAAGCACAGCAGGGTCTTGCTGTAGCCGTTGCCGGTATCGTTTTTGTAGTCAACGATCTGTTCCATGGCCCGGCGCGGGCTTAAACCCAGGGTCTTCAGCTCGATCTGCACACACGGCACGCCGTTGATGAGGATCAACACGTCGTAGCGGTGGTGGCTGTTGTCGGTGTTGATGCGCAGCTGGTTGACGACCTCAAAGGTGTTCTTGCACCAGTCCTTGATGTTGACCAGGGTGTAGTTCAGCGGCGTGCCGTCGTCCCGGGTGAAGGCATTGCGCTCGCGCAGGGTTCGGGCGGCGGTGAACACATCGGGGGTAACGATGCCGTCAAGCAAGCGGGCGAATTCCCCATCGGACAGGTGCACGCGGTTGAGCGCTTGAAACTTCTCACGGAAGTTGCGCTCTAGGGCGGCACGGTCTCGGATATCGGCGCGGTAGTCGTATTTGAGGTTTTGAAGCTTGCCGATAAAACCGTACTCGACGTGTTCTTCCTTGACGACGAGCGGGGTCGCGCCGGGCAACAGGTCGTAGGGGGTCTTGGAGGAACGCATGGCGCAGCAATAAAAGTGTCAGCTCATTGTGACTGCCGGTGCTGGGCCAGACTTCGCAAGGCTGGCCCGGCGCAGGTCGCCGCCGCCCCAGTCCACCAGCAACACCCGCCGCCGTCAGCTGCCGCCCTCACCCGACACCCTGTTTCGCCCCCGGGTCCGAACTGCAGGCGTGGTCCCCAGCTCACGCGCCAGCCGTTGCAAGCTGGCATCCTTCAGCCCCAGCCGCTGCAGGCTGGCGAGGGTGTTGTCGAAGTACTCACGGCAACTGCCCAGGTGTCCGGTGCCGGCGCGCAGCATCTGGGCCTGCTCCTGCAGCGACAACGCGCCCAGGTAGCGCGGGCTGTAGCGGTTGGCCACGAAGCTCAGCGCAGGCTGCCGGCGGCCGTGGATGCTGGCGGCCACCCAGCGCGCCTGGTACGCGCCACTGAGCATCTCTCGGCGCCACAGCAGCGCCAGTTCGTCGCGTGTGTGTTCGGCGGGAACCCGCAATGCGACGCCCCAGCAGGAGCCGCCGCGGTCCAGCCCCAACATCAGCCCCGGCTGCTCCACGCTGCCCCGGCCCATCATCATCTTGATGCAAAAGCGCCGGCACCAGCCGAACACATGCGCCTTCTCGGCGGCATCGTGCGCCAGCGCGGGGTTCCAGATCAGCGAGCCGTAGCCGAACACCCACACCGGCTCGCCCTGCACATGTCCGGTCAGCACCTCGTCCAGCGAGGCATCCAGCTCGGCCTGGCTGCGCACGTGATAACCCGGCGGCGCGTTGGCCCGAAAGTGCTC
>JBBRZR010000253.1:0-7334 GCA_038236495.1 Burkholderiales bacterium | reverse complement strand
GCGGCGGTGAAAACGTCTACTCGGCCGAGGTCGAAAACGCGATCGCGCTGCTGCCCGCCGTCAGCATGGTCGCGGTGATCGGCGTGCCCGATGCGCGCTGGGGCGAGCGTGTGCACGCGATGGTGGTGCTGCGCCCGGGACTGGCGCTGGACGCCGACGCCCTGATCAGCCATTGCCGTGAGCAGATCGCCGGCTACAAATGCCCACGCACGGTCGAGTTCTGCAGCACGCTGCCGCTTTCGGCCGCCGGCAAGCTGCTCAAGCATGAGTTGCGGGCGCCGTTCTGGGCCGGTCGCGGCCGCGCCGTCAACTGATCCCTCAACCGCCCAGGCGCCTGCCATGCCCCAGCCCCCTCGCCTGCCCGAGCACATCACCCGCCGCTTGCGCCTGCCGCTGATTGCCGCGCCGATGCTCCATGTGTCGGGTGTGGACCTGGTGGTGGCGGCCTGCCGCAACGGCGTGATCGGGGCCTTTCCCACGGCCAACGCCCGCAGCACGGCCCAGCTCGACCAGTGGCTGAGCGACATCGCCGCCCGGCTGTTTGCCGCACCCGAGGAGGCCGCGCCCTGCTGCCCCAACCTGATCATGCGCTCGCCCCGTTTGGCAGAAGACCTGGCCTGCCTGCTGGCGCACCGGGTCGAGATGGTCATCACCAGCGTGGGCTCACCGGTGCCGGTGGTGCCGGCGCTGCACGGCATCGGCTGCCGGGTGCTGGCCGACGTGGCCACGATCGAACATGCCCGCAAGGCGATTGCCGCCGGGGTGGATGGGCTGGTGCTGTTGTCGGCCGGTGCAGGGGGCCAGACCGGCTGGCTCAACCCGCTGGCGTTTGTGCGCGCGCTGCGGGCCGAGTACGACGGCCTGCTGGTGCTGGCCGGCGGCATCAGCGACGGCGTGGCGCTGCGTGCGGCCCGGGTGCTGGGCTGCGACCTGGCCTACATGGGCACCCGCTTCATTGCCACCCGAGAGAGCCTGGCCGACGACGCCTACCGGCAGATGTTGGTGGACAGCAGCGCCGACGACGTGCTGCTGACCCGCGCCTTCACCGGCCTGCCCACCAGCATGCTGGCACCGGCCATCCGGCGCGCCGGACTGGACCCGGCCAAGCTGGACGAGCAGGTCAGCCCGGCCACTGCGGCGCAGATGTTTGGCGGTGCGTCCCACCAGGGCAGTGACGCCCCCGCCGCTGAAGGCCCACGCCGCTGGCGCGACATCTGGAGCGCCGGTCACAGCGTCTCGGGGGTGCGCGCGGTGCTGACCGTGGAGGCGCTGGTGGCCCAGGTGGAGCAGGAGTTCCACGGCGCGCTGGCCTGAGCCTGTCGGCAAGACCCGGCGCGACGGACCCAGCCCGGCGCCGGTTCAGCGCCGGTTCAGCCTCAGACGGCCGGCCGCTTCATCTGGCAGGACGTGGGCTGGGCGCTGACGTAGGAGTCCCAGACCACCTCGGACCGGAAGCCGTAGCCGGTGCCCTCGGCGTCGTACTTCACGCCCTTGCTGCCCTGTTTGGCCCAGATGCCCAGGAACAACGGCGCCTGCAACTGGTGGTCGGTCTTGCGCATCTCGACGTCGCCGACCGGGCTCTTGTACTTCATGCCCTCAAGCGCAAAGGCCACCTTCTTGGGGTCGGTGGACTTGCTGGCGCGCATCGCCGCCTTGAGCATCTGCATGCTGTTCCAGTGCGCGGCGAAGATGAAGTCCTCATTGGTCTTTTTCTTGTAGTCGACGTAGATCTTCTCCAACTCGGGCGTGGGCGCGTTGTGGCCCCAGTTCCAGATCACGCCCACCTTGTTTTCGCCCCACGGGCCCATCTGGGCCGGCGTGCCGGGGTTGTTGGCGTTCATGGTGAAGAAGTTGATGTTCAGGCCGCTGTCGCGTGCGGCCTTGAACAGCAGCGTCAGGTCACTGCCCCAGTTGGAGGTGATCACCGTGTCGGCGCCCGAGGCGCGGATCTTGGCGATGTGCGGGGCAAAGTCGCGCACCGAGGCGATCGGGATGAAGTCGTCGCCGACGATCTGGATGTCGGGGCGCTTGCGCGTCAGGTACTCCCGCGACGCCTTGGACACCTGCTGGCCGTGGGTGTAGTTCTGGTTCAGCAAAAACACCTTCTTGATGTCCGGCCGTTGCTGCTGGAAGTAGGTGGTCAGCGCCTCGATCTTCATCTCGCTGGTCGGGTAGAAACGGAAGTGCCAGAAGTTGCAGCGGTCGTTGGTCAGCCCCGGGTCCATCGCCGAGTAGTTGAGGTAGAGCGTCGCCTTGTCGGGCTCACGCTCGGCCAGTTTGCTCACGGCGTCGCTCAACGCAAACGCCACGCCCGACCCGCCACCCTGGGTGATGTAGCGGATGCCCTGGTCGGTGGCAGCCTTGAGCACGGTGACGCTTTCTTGCGGCGTACCCTTGCCGTCGAAGGGCACGACCTCGAACTTCGGGTCGCTGGGCGCGGCCTTGGCGTTGATCTGGCTGACCACCTCACGCAGCTGCGCCAGCGAGCCCTCGCCCGCGCGGGCAAACGGGCCTGACAGCACGTCGATAAAGGCGATCTTGACGGTGTCTGCGGCGCCGGCGGGCAGTGCCGCCAGCAACGCCAGCACGGCAAGGGCCGAAATTTTGAAGGGTCGGGCGACGGGCATGGTGAACTCCTGAGGCTGGGATGACATGACCGGCCACATGCCGGGACGGCGGATCGTAGAAGCGCCTGCGGGGTGAGCGGGTCGCCAAGGCGACGGGATGGGCAAGGGACATCCCGGGCCTGCAACCCCCAGGCAACTGCGTATGCTTCCCCGGCCCGTCGCCGCCCTGCCGGTGGCGCCTGTCGTCACCCAGACAACCCGCCAGCCAATCCGCCAGACGATCCACCAGCCAATCCACCAGACAGCCCTCCAGACACCCACCCGATGAAACGATACCCACTGCTGCGCAGCGCCACCCTGGCTCTGGGGGCCAGCTTTCTCACCCTCGCCAGCCTCACTACCCCGGCCGGCGCGCAAAGCTTTCCGACCAAGCCCATCCGCCTGGTCGTCACCTTCCCGGCCGCGGGTGCACCCGACATCCTGGCGCGGCTGTTTGCCGACAAGGCCCAGTTTGGCCAGCCGGTGGTGGTGGACAACGTGGCCGGCGCGGGTGGCAACATCGGTGCCGACAAGGTGGCCAAGTCGCCGCCCGACGGCTACACCCTGGTGATGGGCACGGTGGGCACGCATTCGATCAATGGGTCGCTGTACCCCAAGATGCCCTACGACATGGTCAAGGATTTCACGCCGGTGGGCCACGTCGCCAGCGCGCCCAACCTGCTGGTGGTCACCAACGACCTGCCGGTCAAGAGCGTGGCCGAGCTGATCACCTACATGAAGGCCAACCCGAACAAGCTGAGCTTTGGCTCGCCCGGCATCGGCAGCTCGGTGCATGTCTCGGGCGAGTTGTTCAAATCGCTCACCGGCACGACCATGCAGCACGTGCCCTACAAGGGCCGGCAGTTTGCGATCCCCGATTTGGTGGGCGGCCAGATCCAGCTGATGTTCGACAACATGCCCTCGGCTTTGCCGATGGCCAAGGACGGCAAGATCCGGGCGCTGGCTGTGACCACCGCCAAACGCTCGCCGGCCGCGCCCGAGCTGCCCACCGTGGCCGAGACCGTGCCCGGCTTCGAGGCCACCACCTGGTTTGCGATGTTTGCACCCGCCGGCACACCGCCGGCGGTGGTGGCGCGCATCAACGCCGAGATGCTGCGCGTCTTCAAATTGCCCGATGTGGTGGACAAGTTGAAGACCCTGGGCCTGGAGCCCTGGATCTCGACACCCGATGAGCTGGCCAAGTACCAGGCCAGCGAGATCATCAAATGGGCCAAGGTGGTGAAGGACTCGGGCGCCAAGGCCGAGTAAATCCGCAAGCCCGGTCACCCACCCGCAGCCATGGAAACAGGGCCTGCGCGGTGTGGCTAGAACAGCGTCAGGCTGACCCAGTAAAACACCGCCGCGACAAAGGCCGTGGCCGGGATCGTGAAGATCCAGGCCCAGACGATGTTGCCCGCCACGCCCCAGCGCACCGCCGAGGCGTTGCGCACCGCCCCCACGCCGACGATGGCGCCGGTGATGGTGTGGGTGGTGGACACCGGCACGCCCATGGCGGTGGCGATGAACAGGGTGATGGCCCCGCCCGTCTCGGCGCAAAAGCCGCCCACCGGCTTGAGCTTGGTGATGCGCTGGCCCATGGTCTTGACGATGCGCCAGCCGCCAAACATCGTGCCCAGGCCGATGGCGGTGTAGCAGACCCAGATCACCCAGGCCGGCGGCATCTTGTCGCCCGCGCCCACGTAGCCGGCCGCGATCAGCAGCATCCAGATGATGCCGATGGTCTTTTGCGCATCGTTGCCACCGTGGCCCAGCGAGTAGGCGCCGGCCGACACCAGTTGCAGCCGCCGGAACCACCGGTCCACCTTGAGCGGTGACGAGCGCCGGCAGACCCAGGCCACCAGCACCATCATCAGCCCGCCCAGCAAGAAGCCCAGCAGGGGTGAGATGAAGATGAACACCACCGTCTTCATCACGCCGGCGCCGATCAGCTTGCCGGCGCCGGCCTTGGCAATCACCGCGCCGACGATGCCACCGATCAAGGCGTGCGAGCTCGACGACGGGATGCCGTAAAACCAGGTGATCAGGTTCCAGGCAATCGCGCCTATGAGTGCGCCAAAGACGACGTGGTGATCGACCACGCCCGGCTGCACGATGCCCTTGCCGATGGTGGCCGCCACGTTGAGGTGGAACACCGCGATGGCCAGCACGTTGAAGAACGCTGCGAACAGCACCGCACGCTGGGGTTTGAGCACACCGGTGGACACCACCGTGGCAATGGAATTGGCGGCATCGTGAAAGCCGTTCATGAAGTCGAACGACACCGCCAGGATCACCAGCAGCACGACGACCCAGAAGTTGATCTGCAGGGCGTCCATCGTCAGCGCCCGGCAGCGAGGGTCAGCGGGCAGGGGCCCACGGTGCCTGGGCTGCGCTGGGCCGCCCTCACGAGTTTTCGAGGACGATGCCCTCGACGATGTTGGCCACGTCCTCGCAGCGGTCGGAGATCGACTCCAGGTGCTCGTAGACCGCCTTCAACTTGATCAGCTCACGCACCTCGATGTTGTCGCGGAACAGCTTGCTCATGGCCGAGCGCATCACCCGGTCGGCATCGCTCTCCAACTGGTCGATCTCTTCGCAGATCTTGAGCGCATCGGCCGCCACCGTGGACTTGCTGAGCTGCGGCAGCAGCGTGATCACATGCTGCACCCGCTCACAGCACCTCGCCGATATCTCGCCCAGGCGCAGCACGTCCTCGCTGACGCTCTTCAGGTCATAGAGCTGCATCACCTCGGCAGAGTCCTGCAGCAGGTCGAGGATGTCGTCCATCGCGTTGATCAGGCTGTGGATCTGCTCGCGGTCGATCGGCGTGATGAAGGTCTTGTGCAGCAGCCGGTGCACCTCGGCGGTGACGCGGTCGGCCTGTTTCTCGGCGCTGTCGACCTCGGCCGCGTACTTGGCGCGCAAGGTCTCGTCGCTGTAGTGCTGCACCAGAGACATGAAGGCGCGGGCGCCGGTCACGATGTGCTTGCCGTGGTCGTTGAACAGCTCGAAGAAGTTGCCTTCTCGGGGCAGCAGTTTGCCGAAGAACATGGGAGGGTCTCCAGGGTGATCGGCGGGTGGACGCGGCCGGAATCTGGCGCAAAACGGTCATCGTTTTGGCACGAATGAATTGTATGCGGGCGTCAACCACCGGCCTGACCCCCCTCAGCCTGCACCCGGCCTGCGCCTGCGGTGGCCGCGCCAGGCCACTGCCATGAACCGCTGGGGATGCGCTCAGCCGCTCCGTGCTGGGCAGCGCAGTGTGCAGGCTGACTTGCAGCGGCACGGGCATGCGCCCGGGGCCCGGTCAGCGGGCGGGCAGTTTTTCAAGCGTCTGGTCGGCCACGCCCCGCAGCCAAGCGGCCAGCGGCCCCAGACCGGGGGCGGCCAGGTCGGGCGCCAGGTCCAGCAATGGCCGCAAGACAAAGGCGCGCAGTTGCAGCCGGGGGTGCGGCAGCGTCAGCGCCGGTGTGTCGAGCCTCACATCGCCGTGCAGCAGCAGGTCCAGGTCCAGCGTGCGTGGCGCATGGTGGTAGGGCCGCTCGCGGCCGAACGCCTGCTCGATCGCCTGCAGGGCCTGCAGCAGTTCGGGCGGCGACAGCGTGGTGGTCAACTCGGCCACGGCGTTGTAGAAGTCTGGCCCTGCGGCGTCCACCGGGGCGGATCGGTAAACCGCCGAGGCGCGGCGCAGTGTGCAGGCGGGCAGCTGGCCCAGCGCGGCCAGCGCCTCGACCACGGTGCGGCCGGCGTCACCCAGGTTGGCGCCGACGCCGACAAAGGCGATCACGCCGGACACGTCGGCTCTAGGCGCTGCCTGCAGGCGCGTCGCCCGCGCCGCCTTGATCGCCGCCGTCGGCTGCAGCCTCGCCCGCCGCCGCACCGGCCGGCTTGCGGCGCCGACGCCGGCGCTTGCGGGCGGGCGCGGCGCTCTCGGCAGCGCTCTCTGCAGCGCTCTCGGTATCGTCAGGGTCGCCGTCACCGGCGTCATGGTGCAGGCCCGCCTGGCCGGCATCGTCCCCGGCCGGCTTCCCGTGCGCCGCCGCCTCGGCCGCCTCAGCACCGGCCGCCTCAGCACCGGCCGGTCGGGCCGCCGGCTTGGCACCGCGGGCCGCCGCACCCTTGCGCGGGCGCTGGACTTCGCGCACAGCGGCCAGCAAGGCCTCACGCTCCTCGTCGCTGCCCATCGAGAAGTCTTCCCACCACTCGGCCAGCTCGGTCGGTGCCTCGCCCACATCGGCGCGCAGCCGCAGGAAGTCGAAGCCGGCGCGGAAGCGGGCCTGCTCGATCAGCGCGTACGCGGTGTTGGACTGCCGGCGCTCGAAGCGCGGCTGCATCATCCAGATCTCGCGCATGTCGGCGCCCAGCTTGCCGCGGCCCGAGATGTCGCCGATGCGGGCATCGAACACCGCGTCCACCGCCTGCTGCAGGGCCTGGACGGCGTGTTCACCCTCGGCCTGGCGCTGGGTCCAGCCGGCCAGCACGTCGTGCCACAACAGGCAGGCCAGCAAGAAGCTGGGCGCCACCGGCTTGCCCTCGCCGACCCGGCGGTCGGTGTCGGCCAGCGCCTGGCGGATGAATTCCTGCTTCTGGCCATGGTCAAGCGGTGAGCCGCGCGACTCGTCGAACACCGCGTCCAGCACCGGGAACACACTGCGGTGCAGGTCGTAGCGCTTGAGCGTGGCGATGCTGGCCAGCGCGTGGCCGGTCTGCAGCAGCTTGACCATCTCG
>JBBRZR010000252.1:0-7340 GCA_038236495.1 Burkholderiales bacterium | reverse complement strand
GGGCTGGGCGCACCGCAGCCCTGGTGCTTTCAGAGCGTATTGACCAGGTGCCCGCCATCCACCGGAATCACCACGCCGGTCATGTACGACGACGCATCGCTGGCCAGCAGCAGCAGGGGTCCGTCCAGCTCGGGCATTTGGCCCACACGCTGCTGCGGGATGCGGGCGATGATGGCCTTGCCGGCGTCCGAGCGCAACAGGTCGCGGTTGATGTCGGTCTCGAAGTAGCCCGGTGCGATAGCGTTGACGCGGATGCCGTACACCGCCCATTCCAGTGCCAGTGCGTGAGTGAGCTGAACCACAGCGGCCTTGGTCGCGGCATAGGCCGCCACCTGCGGCCGCACACGCAGGCCCAGGATCGAGGCGATGTTGATGATCGAGCCACCCACCCCCGCCTTGACCATCTCGCGGGCCGCCGCCTGCGCGGTACGGAACACGCCAGACAGGTTGACGTTCACAACCGCCTGCCAGTCGGCGTCCGCCACCTCCAGGCTGGGAGCGCGCAACACTGTGCCGGCGTTGTTGACGACGATGGTCGGCACGCCCAGGTCGGTCGTGGCACGGGCAAAGCCTTCGGCAACGCTGGCCACGTCGGTGACATCGACCGCGTAGGCACGGAGGCTTTCGGGGCGGCCGAGGTCGGCGCCGATCTCGGCCGCGACTTGCCGGCCCAGCTCGATGCGCCGGCCCAGCAGTGCCACCTGGGCACCGCGCCCGGCCAGCACGCGGGCGAAGTGCAGGCCCAGCCCGCCGAAGGCACCCGTGACGAGGGCGGTGCGGCCCTGGAGATCGAAGTCGCTCATCGTTGAAGCGTTTTCCTGCGCGGTCAGCCCACGCCGAGGTAGGCCTGGCGGATGTAGTCGTCGGCGCCGAGTTCGGCACTGGTGCCCTCGCGGCCGACATGGCCGTGCTCCAGCACATAGACGCGGTCGGCAATGCGCAGTGCCGATTGCGCGTCCTGTTCGGCCATCAGGATCGCCGTGCCGCCCTGCTGGATGCGCTTGATGGCGTCGAAGATCTCGATCTTGAGCCGGTGGGCGATGCCGACCGAAGGTTCGTCCAGCAGCAGCAGCGCGGGCTTGCCCATCAGCGCGCGGCCGATCGCCACCATCTGCTGCTGGCCACCCGACAGCGTGCTGACGATCTGCGGCCCGCGTTCCTTCAGGATGGGGAACAGGCTGTAGACCAGGTCCAGATCGTGCGCGACCTCAGCGGCGTTCTTGCGCAGGTAGGCCCCGAGCATCAGGTTCTTCAGCACGGTCAGCTCGGGGAACAGCCGCCGACCCTCCGGGCAGTGGCAAATGCCCTTGCCCACGACTGCGTGCGCCGGCAGCCCCTGCAGCGATTCACCGCGGAATTCCAGCGTGCCGGTGGACGGCTGCGAGCGCGAGATGGCCTTCAGCAGCGTGCTCTTGCCGGCGCCGTTGGGGCCCAGCACCGCGACAAATTCACCGGCCGCGACGCGCAACGAGACGTTTTCCAGCGCCACCGCCTTGCCGTAACTGACCGACAGATTGCGCAGCTCAAGCAGCATGGCTGGCCTCCTGCGTGTCAATCGAATTGCCGCGGCCGATATAGGCCTCGATCACCGCCGGATGCTGCACGATGGCCTCGGGCGTGCCCTCGGCGATCATCTCGCCGAAATCTAGCGCGATGACGCGGCTGACCAGTCGCATGAACTCGCGCAGCTTGTGCTCGATCAGCACCACCGTCAGGCCTTCATCGGCGTGCACCTGGCGGATCAGCACCGACAGATCCTCGATCTCGCCACTGCCCAACCCGGCGAAGGGCTCGTCCAGCAGCAGCAGGGACGGCCGCGCGGCCAGCGCGCGGGCGATCTCCAGCCGGCGCTGGTCACCATAGGACAGCACCTCTACCGGCACCTTGTCCTTGCCGGCCAGGCCCACCCGTTGCAGCAACTTGGCGGCCATCGCTTCGAGGTTGACCCCGGGTTCACGCTTGCCGCCCAGCGCACCGACGACGACGTTCTCCAGCACGCTCATGCCGACGAAAGGCCGGCACAGCTGGAAGGTGCGTGAGATGCCCAGCCCGGCGATGCGGTACGGCGCCATGCCCAGCACCGACCGGCCCTGAAAAACGATGCTGGCGCCGGCATCGGGCGGGATGAAGCCGGTCAGCAGGTTGTACAGCGTGGTCTTGCCGGCGCCGTTGGGGCCCAACACGCCGACCACCTCGCCGCGCTGCACGCTGAAGTTGAGGTTTTTCACCGCGTGCAGGCCGCCGAAATGCTTGTTGAGGTTCTTGACCTCGAGCAGCGGTGCGGCGGCGCTGGGCATTGCAGCCGCGTTCACGCCCCCCACCCCCGCGCCGCCTTGATGCGCTGCCAGGTCGGTGCGATCAGACCGCCCGGCACGAAGAACAGGATCAGGATCAACACGCAGCTGTAGACCATCAGCCGCCATTCGCCGAAGTTGCGCAGCAGCTCGGTCAGCAGCACCAGCAGGATCGCGCCGCCCACCGGGCCGTAGATGCTGGCCATGCCGCCGACATAAACCATCGTGATGATGGTGATCGAGGTGACCACTGCGAACAACTGCGGGCTGACCTGCAGCTGGTAGTGCGCGTACATCGCGCCACCGGCACCGGCAAAAGCCGCGCTGATTACCAGCGAGGCGATCTTGTAGAAGGTGACGTTGATGCCCGCAGCCTGGCAGGTGGCCTCGTCACCACGGATGGCGCGCAGGATCAGGCCCCAATGGGACCGCGCCAGCGCCAGCAGCAGCGCGGTGATGCCGGCCAGCACGGCCAGCGCGAAGTAGTAAAAGCCGAGCTGGTTCTTGATCAGCGGCGTCAGGCCGTTGATGCCCTCCTCGCCGCCGGTCTGCTCCCAGAAGATCAGCATCAGCCGCTGCATGATCACCGCCGACGACAGCATGGCCAGCGCGAAGTACGGCCCCTTCAGCCGCAGCGTGGGCAGGCCGATCAGCAGCGCAAAGATCGTCGCCATCACCATCGCGGCGGGGATGCTCCACCAGCCCGGCAGGCCGAAGCTGGTGTTCATGAAGCCGGCCGTGTAGGCGCCCACGCCGATGAACAGGCTGTGGCCGAAGTTCTCGCGGCCAGTCAGGCCGGACATGAAATCCCAGGTCACGGCCCAGATGCCGTAAATCACGCTGACGGTGAGCACGCCGATCAGGTAGTTGCTCTGGAACACCAGGGGCAGCGCCGCCATCAGCGCCAGGAAGGCAGCGGCGCCAGCCAGGTCGACGCGTCGATTGAACATCGTCCGCCCTGCCTCAGAACGCCGCGCGTCGGCCGAAGATGCCTGACGGCCGGAACACCAGCATCAGCAAGGTGGCCGCCACCGAGACGATCTCGGTCCAGGAGGTGCTGATCATGTAGCCGACGATGGTCTCGGCATAGCCCAGCATCAGCGCAGCCAGGATGCTGCCCGGGATCGAGCCCAACCCGCCGACCACCACGATGGCAAAGGCCTTGACGATGGGCAGCAGCCACATCGTTGGCTGCACGGTGAGAAACGGCCCGGCCAGCACGCCGGCCGCCGCGGCCAGCGCCGCCGAAATGCCCATCACCACGGCGAAGATACGGTCACTCGGGATGCCCATGTACTGCGCGGCCTCGGCGTCCTGCGAGATGGCCAGGATCGCTGAGCCCATGCGGGTGCGCTGGATGAACAGCCACAGCGCCGCGATCAGCACCACGCCCACGCCCAGCGCCAGCAGCCGTGCGCCGCCGATACTGACGCCGCCGATCGTGAACTTGGCATCGACGAAAGCCGGCACGTTGCGGTACTCCGAGCCGAAGGTCAGGAACAGCGCCTGCTCGACCACCAGCGCGACAGCCAGCGTGATCATCAGCATGGCCAGCTGGCTCTTGCGCATCGGCCGGATCAGCACACGTTCGACCACGATGCCGAAGACCGCCACCACCGCCACCGCCAACAGCGCGGCTGGCAGCAGCGGCATCTTCAGCGACGAGGTGAAAAAATAGGCGCCGTAGGCGCCGAGCGCGTAGAAGGTGCCGTGCGCCAGGTTGAGGATGCGGGCCACGCCGAAGATCAGCGTAAAACCCACGGCGAGCATGGCGTAAATGGCGCTGCTTACAGCGCCGACGATCAGGATTTCCAGCAAGGCAGCCCCAGTCAGATGGAAGGGCGCCGCGCCGGTTCTGGGCGGCGGCGGTGCAGCAGGTCAGCAGATCAGCAGGTCAGCGCGGGGGCCTACTTCTTGATCCAGGCCGGGTAGACAAAATCCGCCGTGCGCACTTCCTTCGGATAGACCACCTCCCGCTTGCAGCCGTCGCGCCACTGCGCAAACAGCAGCGACGGGCCTTTGTAGGTGGCCGTGCCGGGCTTCACATCATGGGTGTCGTCAAACTCGATGATGCCGGGGATGCCGGTGTATTGGGTCTTCTCCAGTTGCTTGATCACGGCATCGGTGTCGGTGCTGCCGGCACGCGTGACGGCCTCGGCATAGATGTTGACTGCGTCGTACGCGCCGAAGGCGGTGTAGACCGGCGAACGGTTGGTGCGCTTGCGGAACTCGTCGAAAAACGGCACGGTCTTGGGTGTCAGCGGCGAGCGCACCGCAAAGTTGGCGGCGATGGCGCCAACCGACTTGCTGCCGATGCGCTCGCAGAAGTCACCGTCCATGCCCTTGACGTCGATGCCGCCATAAGGCATCGGGAAGCGGGCATCGGTCCACTGCTTGGCGAAGATGTCGCTGGACGCGTGCGACAGCACCACCACCATGAACTGCGCGCCGGATTCTTTGACTTTGCTGAACAGCGGCGAGAAGTCGGAGGTCTGCGCATCGAAGAACTCGGTGGCGCGCACATCGGCACCAGCCTCGATGGCGCCCTTCTTCAGCAGCGGCACCAAGTCCTGCACCCACTTTGCGTTCTCGCCGACGATGGCGACTTTGGACAGGCCCAGATCGCCCTTGACGAAACTTGAGACGAAGCCGGTCATCTGCCGTGCCTGGTGGGCGGCGTTGATGGGGCCGACGCGGAAGATGTACTTGTAGTTGTCGTAGTCGGTCTTGACCTTGGCGTTGGTCGACGGCGAGGCCGATCCGACGTTGAGGTAGATCGTCTTGGCCGCCGAGATGTGCGGCAGTTGCGCCAGCGTCACGCCGCTGGTGTAGCCGCCGATCAACACATCGACCTTCTCGTCTGCGGTGAGCTTCTTGATCGCGCTGATGCCGGTCTCGGGATTCTCGGTCTCGTCGGCCACCACCATTTCAAGCTTGCGGCCGAGTACGCCGCCCTTGGCGTTGATCTCGTCGATGGCAATCTTCAGCGCGTCTTGCGTGTCGCGGCCGACTTGCAACTGCATCGCCGTGGGCACACCGATGCGGATGGTCTTGGCCTGGGCCAGCGCCTGACCGCTGCACAGCCCCAGCCATGTGCTGCAGGCCGCCATCGCCAGCAGCAAAGACCGGCGGACGCGGGGGGCGGCGAAGGGGGTGATCGACTGCTTTGTCACGGGCTGGTCTCCTGGGGTGGGCTCACGCTGTATTCAACGGAATTCGCGGCCGGTCCGTAAGAGGGCAAACACTAGCGGCCTGTCGCGGCGTCGATGCGGTGCTCGATGCGCTGGGCATGGCCCGGGCCCGGGCCAGCCCGCACAGTGACATCGCCACCACCACGGTAGACACGCCGATGACAAGCGCCATCTCGCCGGTTGACCCTGCCGGTGGCCACAGGACCAGCGCGAGAGGGGGTAGCCAGGGCTACTCGCTGGCGCGCCGAACTACCACGCCAGCGCCAGCGTCGCCACGCCGTCAAGATGCGACCGCGACAGAACCTCCCGCACGCTGCACCCGTGCGGCCAGACCGCGCCGGGCGACTGGGTATGCAGACGTACCGTGTCGTCGTCGACAGCAGGACGGCCGCACTCACGGCGGCGGCAGAAACGGCACCGGCACCAGGAAGCGACCCGCCGCGGTCTTGAACCCGCCGTCCTCGCCGGCCAGCGCGGCCGCGCGCAACGCCACCAGCAAGCGCCCGGCCAGGGTGTCTGTGGGCGCAGGACCATTTGCCTGGGCCGCCTCGGTGCGGCCAGCAGCACCAGGCGTTGAAACGCGGCGTCACCGGGCTCGCCCAGCGGGCGGCCCAGCGGGAACGGCACGAACAGGCCGCGCGGATTGGCGGCTTTCTCCATGTGCGGGCGAACCAGCCCGATCACCGTGGTGGCCAGCCCGTGATCTTCCAGCCTCTGCGAAAGCGCACACACGGCGCGCATGCAGAAAGGTCAGACCGGGCTCAACAGAACGGCGGTCACGCCCTCGGCGTGCATCGCCTTGGCGATGGCGGCGGCACTCTCGGCCATCGCACGCGGGTCGGTGGAGCCCATCACGCTGTAATGCGCATCGGCGACCGAGTCGATCACCCCCTCGGCGGCCAGCTCGCGCAGGCGGTCGATCGGGTAAATGGTGTTGATGTCGTGCTGCCAGCCGATGCGGTCATAGTTGATCGACACATGGCTCATCAGCATCTCGCCGGCCGGCAAGCCCGTCGGCAGAACGCGGAACTCACCACTGCCGGCCGGAAACGGTGCGTCGCCCCGGCGGATCAGCGCGGCCGAGGTGACCATGGCCACACGATGGGAGGCTAGCGGGCGCGGCGGAACAAAGGGCTGGGTTGCCGCCGCCGCGACCTCCAGCGCCAGAACGGCCGCACCCGTGGGCTCGGGGATATCTTCGGTGCGGGCCATGGGTTTTGCTCTGTGGTTTGATCGTCAACAGATGCGGGCAGCCGAGGTTACCCCAGCGCGCCGGGCGCGTTGACGCTCTCGCACGCACTCAGCCTTGCGCCGGGGTGGGCCGGCGGATAAGCTGGCCGTCCCCCTCAAGACTCCCTACCCAGGATGACCATGAAGATTCGCGAGATCGCCCGAGGCCTGCAGTTTCCCGAGGGCCCGGTGGCCCTGGACGATGGCTCGGTGCTGCTGGTCGAGATCGCCCGCGGCACGCTCAGCCGGGTCACGATGGACGGCCGCATCACCGTGGTGGCCGACCTGGGCGGCGGCCCCAACGGCGCGGCCATCGGGCCCGATGGCGCGGTTTACGTCTGCAACAACGGCGGCTTCAAGTGGCACACCGAAGCCGACGGCCTGTTGCGCCCGGTCGGCCAAGCCGAGGACTATTCCGGCGGCCGCATCGAGCGGGTCAACCTGGCCACCGGCCACACCGAGCGCCTGTACGAGCAGGTTGAAGGCCTGGGGCTGCGTGGCCCCAACGACATCGTGTTCGACGCCCACGGCGGCTTTTATTTCACCGACCAGGGCAAGGCGCGTGACACCGACAGGGACCTGGGCGGGGTGTACTACGGCCAGGCCGACGGCAGCGCCGCCCGAG
>JBBRZR010000251.1:0-7344 GCA_038236495.1 Burkholderiales bacterium | reverse complement strand
CCGGCAGTTCAGCGAGTTGTTCGACCGCCGCCTGCAGTCGCTGTTTGCCCGGCCCGCCGGCCAGCGTGCCGACCTGGTGGAGATGCAGACCCTGCTGGGCCTGCAGGTGCAGGCGCGGTTCGAAAGTTCACCGCGGCAGGGTGACGCCGACCGGCTGGCAGACGCCCTGGTGGCCGCGCCCGCCGTGCCGGGGACCGATGCGGAGCCTGATGCAACGTTGCCCGGCCGCCAGCCGGCCAACCTGCGCGAGCTGGAGCGCCTGGCGATAGCCCGCACGCTGGCGGCCTTGGACGGCAATGTCTCCGCCGCAGCGCGTCAGCTGGGCATCAGCCGCAACACCATCTACCGGCGGCGCGGTGAATTGACGGTTTGACGGCCGGTTTGGTGGGTCGGGGACAGGGCTTCGCTGCAGCCCGGCGCAATCCGCGCGGTTAGCGCCGACCAAACATCATCTGCCGCGCCAGGGCCGACTTCAGCCACGGCAGGCCTTGCAGCGCTGCCAGCCCCAGGCCCCGCGCCGCCGGCAGCCCGGGCCAGCGCCAGGTGAAGCTGCGGGCCAGAAAGTCGGTCGCCGCGATCATGCTCCAGCGGTCCGGGCCACGGGCCCACTCCAGCCGGCGCAGCACGCGGTTCAGGTCAGCCGGCCGGGCATGGCGCAGCGCCTGCACCAGCTCGGTGGCGTCGCGAAGGCCCAGGTTCAGGCCCTGGCCGGCCACCGGGTGCAGCGTCTGCGCCGCGTTGCCGATGCGCACGATGGCACCCTCGACCAGCGTGCGCTCGGCGTTCAGGCCCAGCGCAAAGTGTTTGAGCTTTGATACCGCCACCACGCGGCCGGCCTCGGGCGGCAGCAAGGTGTTGAGCACGGCGATGCGCTGCGCGTCGTCCAGCGCCGCCACCATATCGGCCGTGCCGTCAGCCGGGCGGTTGACACACCAGACCATCGCCGCGCGCCGGGCGCCGTCCGGTCCGGCGGGCAGCGGCAGCAGCGCCAACGGGCCTTCGCGGGTGAATCGCTCGACCGCCAGACCGGGCGTGGCGCCGTCCAGCGTGACGCTGCCGACCCAGGCGGTTTGCCGGTAGTCGTGGGTGACGGCCTTGCGTGCCTGGTCGGCAAAAACACCGCCCTCGGCCACCACGGCCAAATCAAAACGCTCGGCGATACCGGCATCGACCTCGACGCGGCCTGTCCAGCCGGCGCGGTCGGCTGGATGGTCTTCAGCGCGACGGTCAACGCCAGCGCCACCCCCACCGCCACCGCCGCCGTCCGCAGCCAGCGCCGCGGGGCGCGGGTCCCCAAGGCCCAGGTTGCGCACCTCGGCCACCGGCTGGCCGAAGCGGCTGTGCAGGCGCTGGGGCTCACGCGCCTCGGCCGCCTGCCAGGCCCGCTGCAGGCAACTCACCAGCGCGCCATAGCTCAACACCGCGCCGAGCATGGGCACGGCCTCGTCGGCGGCGCGCAGGTGCACCGCGCTGGCGGCACCGCGCAGGTCTATCGTGGGCGGCGCCTGCGACACCAGCACCTCGGTGATCGGCTGGGCGGACGCGGCCGGCCAGCCGCCCAGGCGCTTGAGCAGCAACACGCTGCCCAACGCCAACGCCAGCGTGCGTGGGTCGCCTGACACGTCTTTGTCGGCGGGCCGCGCATCGAACAGCGTGATGTCGGCGCCCGGCAGCAAACGGGCGGCTTGCAGTGCCAACGCCAGGCCGGCCGGCCCGGCGCCGATCACCGCGATGCGCCAGCCCGGGCGGGCCGTGGGGGTGATGGCCCCGGCCGGGGCTGCTGTTGGCGACACGGGTGATGCGGTCATGAACAACCCTCCAGCCAGCCGACGTCGGGCAAACGGCCGCCGCGCAGCGTGATGATGCGGCCGCTGTCGTTGCTTTCCATCACCAGCGCAAACCGCCGGTCCGGCGAGTACACGGTGAGGGTGTGGCCCCGGTCGAAATAGGGGTGCGGGCCCACGCTCAGGCGCTTGCCGTAGGCCTGGCGGGCCCTGTCCAGCGTGTCGCCCACATGCACGCCGCTGAGCGTGGCGTAGCGCGCGTCGCGGGTTTCGGCCCGGCTGACCACGCCGGACGCCAGCGTGAAGCGCACGCCGGGGTGGCTGTCCACCCCCTGGTACTGGCAAGCCCCCACGGCCGCCGACGCCGCATGCACCGGCGCTGATGCCGCACGCGCCGGCGCTGATGCCGCCCGGCCCGGCGCCGCGGCCTCGGGCTTGAAGGGCTGGCCGAGTGCACGCTCCGCCTGGGCCTGGGCCAGCCCGGCCGACGCCGGTGCCAGGCCGTAAAAGCTGAACCGGGTGTTGGCGTTTGCGCTGGCCGGGGCAGACGCTGCAGCAGTCGGGACCGGGGCTGCGGGCTTGGCGGGTGGCGTCGAGGTCTTGGCCTGTGCGCCCAGCCCGCAAGACGCGGCCAGCACCCACAGCACGGCGCCGGCCCAGCCGGGTGCAAAACGGCACATCACGCGCGCAGGCTCCACGGCTGTGCCAGCCGATCGCCCATCGGGGCCTGCACCGCCGCCAGCTGCGCCGGCGTGCCCAGGTTGTGCCAATCGCCCTGCAGCAGCTCGCCGGACAAGCGCCCGGCCTGGGCGCTGGCAAACAGCAACGGGCCCAGCGCGGCGTGGCTGCCCGGCGCAACCGTCGCCACCAGCGTGTGGCGCAGCAGCGCCAGGTTGGCATAGGTCAGCGGCCGCGGCGCACCGGCCGGCGGCCGCCGCACCCGGTCGCCGTCCAGTGCAAAGTCGCCGGCGGCGTGGAAGTCGGGGTTGGGCACCAGCCAGAGCCGGCCGTCGTCCGGGCCGGCGGCAAAGCGCTGCGCTGCCGCGGCGTCGAAGCGGAACCCGGGCGCCAGGATGTCGCCCGACACCAGCCAGAAGCACTCGCCCAGCCAGGGCAGCGCCTTGGCGATGCCGCCGGCGGTCTCCAGCGCGCCGCCGTGGTCGCGGCCTTCCATCGAGTAGTGGATCGTCAGGCCCCAGCGGCTGCCGTCGCCCAGTGCGGCCGGGAACTGGTCCTCCAGCCAGGCGGTGTTGATCACCACCGTTTTGACGCCGGCCGCGGCCAGCGCCAGCAGATGCCATTCGATCATCGGCCGGCCCGCCACCGGCAGCAGCGGCTTGGGCACCTGGTCGGTGAGCGGGCGCATACGCTGGCCCCGGCCGGCGGCCAGGATCAGGGCGTTGAGGTGGTGCGGCGCGGGCGGGGATGTCATGCGATGGCGAGTTTAGGCCGGCCGCCGCCCCCGCATCACCCCAGGCCGACCGGCGCCGGCGCGCTCATCACGATCTTGCTGAACAGCGGCCGGAACACGTCGTCGGCCTCATGTCCGGTCAGCGGGTCGCGGTTGCTGGCAAAGGCGTTGTCCAGCACCGCCCAATCGGCGTCGGTCAGGTTGGCGCGGGCCGCGGGCAGGATCTCGCCTTCTTCGACCGCCATGTGGCTGAGGTAGCCGCTGACATAGCGCTCCATCGCATCGACAAAATCTTGCCGACGCGACTCGCCCAGCACCTCGTAGGCCAGCAAGGCATGCTCCAGCACGCGGATCGCCGCCTCGCCGCGGGCGTGGTCGGCGTCCAGCCGGTCCAGCGTGGCGGCCAGCTGCGGGCAGCGCTGGCGCACCCGGGGGAACAGCAGTTCGCTCTCTTTGGGATGGTGCAGCCGCTCGGGGAACTCATCGACATAGAACAACATGGCGCGCAGCACGCTGAAATCGGGGGCGTGGTGCTCGCGGTGGGCCTGCGAGACCAGCAGGCTCATCGAGCGCAGCATCGCGGCCAGCGCCTGGTGTTCGTCACGGATCACATCGAGGGCAAGGTGGCGCATGGTCGGGGCTTCCAGGGTCGAGGGTTGTCTGGGCCCTAGCGTGCGCTTTGGGCCGCCCGCCCGCCTTGCGCAAGATCAAGAACGGCAACCGTCGCCGCAGCACCACCGGCCACCCGTCGGCCCGACCCGCGCCCGCTAAAATCTGCGGTTTCCCCCCGACAACCCCTTCAACGCCACCAGGCGCAGCGCATGGCCAACTCCAACGCCCAGAACACCCCCGCAGCCAGCGCCCTGATGGCCAACGCGATCCGCGCCCTGGCGATGGACGCGGTGCAGCAGGCCAACTCGGGCCACCCCGGTGCGCCGATGGGCATGGCCGAGATGGCCACCGCGCTGTGGGGCCGGCACTTGAAGCACAACCCGGCCAACCCGCACTGGGCCGACCGCGACCGCTTTGTGCTGAGCAACGGCCACGCGTCGATGCTGGTCTACGCGCTGCTGCACCTGACCGGCTATGACCTGCCGATGAGCGAGCTGCGCAACTTCCGCCAGCTGCACAGCAAGACGCCCGGCCACCCCGAGGTGGGCGTCACCCCCGGCATCGAGACCACCACCGGCCCGCTGGGCCAGGGCCTGGCCAATGCCGTGGGCATGGCGCTGGCCGAGAAGCTGCTGGCCCATGAGTTCAACCGCCCCGGCCACACGGTGGTGGACCACCACACCTACACCTTCATGGGCGACGGCTGCCTGATGGAGGGCATCAGCCACGAGGCTTGCGCGCTGGCCGGCGCCTGGAAGCTGGGCAAACTGGTGGCGCTGTACGACGACAACGGCATCTCGATCGACGGCCAGGTCACGCCCTGGTACATCGACGACGTGGCCAAGCGCTTCGAGGCTTACGGCTGGACGGTGATCGGCCCGATCGATGGCCAAAACGCCGACGCGGTGGACGCCGCGCTGACGCAGGCCAAGGGCAGCGCCGCCCAGCCCGCGGTCAAACCCACGCTGATCATCTGCAAGACCACCATCGGCCAGGGCTCACCCAACCGCGCCGGCACCGCCAAGGCGCACGGCGAGGCGCTGGGCGCCGACGAAATCAAGCTCACCCGCGAAGCGCTGGGCTGGCCGTACGAACCCTTTGTGATCCCCGAGGCCATCTACGCCGCCTGGGACGCCAAACGCGCCGGCGAGGCTGCCGAGGCGAGCTGGACCCAGGCCTTTGCCGCCTACAAGGCCCAGTACCCCGAGCTGGCCGCCGAGCTGGCGCGCCGTGTGGGTGGTGACTTGCCGGCGGGTTTTGCCCAGACCGCGGTCGACGCCGTGATCGCCGCGATGAGCGCCGCACAAACGGTCGCCAGCCGCAAGGCCAGCCAGATCGCGCTGGAGGCCTTCACCGGCGCGCTGCCCGAGTTGCTGGGCGGGTCGGCCGACCTGACCGGGTCCAACCTGACCAACACCTCGCACACCCCGGCGTTGCGCTTCGATGCCGCCGGCACGCCCAACGGCGGGCGCCACATCAACTACGGCGTGCGTGAGTTCGGCATGGCCGCCATCATGAACGGCGTGGCGCTGCACGGCGGCCACATCCCCTACGGCGGCACCTTCCTGACGTTCTCCGACTACAGCCGCAACGCCATCCGCATGGCCGCGCTGATGAAGCTGCGTGTCATCCATGTCTTCACCCACGACTCGATCGGCCTGGGCGAGGACGGCCCGACCCACCAGAGCGTGGAGCACGCCGCCAGCCTGCGCCTGATCCCCGGCCTGGACGTCTGGCGCCCGGCCGACACCGCCGAGACGGCTGTGGCCTGGGCCTGTGCCATCCAGCACCGCCACCGCCCCAGCGCGCTGCTGCTGAGCCGGCAGAACCTGCCCTACGCGCCCAAGGCCACCTCGGCGCTTGCGCCACTGGCCAGCGGGCTGGACGCCATCGCCCGGGGCGGCTACGTGCTGGCCGAGCCCAGCGAGGTGGGCCTGAACAAGGCCGCGCAGGCGGTGATCATCGCCACCGGCAGCGAAGTGTCGCTGGCGCTGCACGCCCAGGTGGCGCTGGCGGCGTTGAAGATCGCGGTGCGGGTGGTGTCCATCCCCAGCACCAGCGTGTTCGACCGCCAGAGCGTGGCTTACAAGTCCAGCGTGCTGCCTGCCAAACTGCCGCGCATCGCCATCGAAGCCGGCGTGACCGACGGCTGGTGGAAGTACGGCTGCGCCGCGGTGTTGGGCATCGACCGCTATGGCGAGAGCGCCCCGGCGCCGGCGCTGTTCAAGTATTTCGGGCTGACGGCGGAAGACCTGACAAACACCGTGCGGCAGGTGCTGGGCAAGTAAGACCTGACAGCGCCCCAGGCCAGCGGGCTAGGCGCTTCGGATTTTCTGTTTCCTCTAACCTTAGGATTGCGTGTCATGACCATCAAGATCGGCATCAACGGCTTCGGCCGTATCGGGCGCATGGTGTTCCGTGCCGCCGTGCAAAACTTCTCGGACGACATCGAGATCGTCGGCATCAACGACCTGCTCGAACCCGATTACCTGGCCTACATGCTGCAGTACGACAGCGTGCACGGTCGCTTCAAGGGAACGGTGTCGGTGGACGGCCACACCCTGATCGTCAATGGCAAGCGCATCCGCCTGACCGCCGTCAAAGACCCGGCCGAGTTGGCCTGGGGCGATGTGGGCGCCGAGGTGGTGGTCGAGGCCACCGGCCTGTTCCTGACCAAGGAGGCGGGCGAGAAGCACCTGGCCGCCGGTGCCAAGAAGGTGATCTTCTCGGCGCCCAGCAAGGACGACACGCCGATGTTCGTTTTTGGCGTCAACGACAAGACCTACGCCGGCCAGACCATCATCAGCAACGCCAGCTGCACCACCAACTGCCTGGCCCCGGTGGCCAAGGTGCTGAACGACCACTTCGGCATCAAGCGCGGCCTGATGACCACGGTGCACGCCACCACCGCGACGCAAAGGACGGTGGACGGCCCCAGCCACAAGGACTGGCGCGGCGGCCGCGGCATCCTGGAGAACATCATCCCCAGCTCGACCGGCGCGGCCAAGGCGGTGGGCATCGTGATCCCCGAGCTGAACAAGAAGCTGACCGGCATGTCGTTCCGGGTGCCGACCAGCGACGTCTCGGTGGTCGACTTGACCGTCGAGCTGAACAAGGAAGCCAGCTACGCCGAGATCTGCGCGGCGATGAAGGCCGCGTCCGAGGGCGCGATGAAGGGCGTGCTGGGCTACACCGAGGACAAGGTGGTGTCCACCGACTTCCGAGGCGAGCCGATGACCAGCGTGTTCGATGCCGATGCCGGCATTGCGCTGGACAAGACCTTCATCAAGGTCATTGCCTGGTACGACAACGAGTGGGGTTACTCCAACAAGGTGCTGGAGATGGTGCGCGTGATCGCTTGATGGCGTGACTGCCGCCACGCGGCGGTCGGCCTGGGCCACCCGGCAGCAATAATTCCTGACAAAGCCGGGATAGCATCCCGGCTTTGTGCTTGGTGGGCGCTCCGCGCCCCGGCGACTCTTGTGGGTGGCAGTGTGACGGCTTCACGATCGATCAAACGCCTGCCGGCCCAGGCCT
>JBBRZR010000250.1:0-7402 GCA_038236495.1 Burkholderiales bacterium | reverse complement strand
GCGCTTGATGCTGCCGTCCTTGCCGGCTGCGTCCCGGCCCTCCAGCAGCACCAGAATCTTGTCGCCGCAACCGATGAAGTGCCGCTGCAACTTCACCAACTCGACCTGCAGAAGGTGGAGCTGCGCCTGGTAGTCTTCGGCAGAAATCGCTGTTATCGCCTCCACCGTGTCTGCGGGCGGCGAGGCGGACACCGCACTGGTATCGCTCAGCACGCCTTGGTGTTTTTCCTTGCGGTCTTTTTTGCTCATTGAAGCCCCCTACGGCCCGCGTCCGCCCCCGCCAAGCGGGAATGAGTTCTTGGGAGACCCCCGGAGCTCATGACGATGGCCTGAGCTCAGCCGGGTGCAGCTTCGCTTGATAGCCAAGGCTGCTGATCGCGACCTCGATCTCGCCGGGCGTCACGCGGGTGGTGTCGGCCTCCAGGGTGGCGGATCCGGGGCTCAGCGATACGTCGACATGACTGACGCCATCGATCTTGCTGAGTGCGCGCTGCACGCTGCCGGTGCAGCCGCCGCACGTCATGCCGCGGACATCGAATTTGAGGGTTTGCATCATGAGTTCTCCGTGGATGAACGGGGTCAGGCCCCGGGACCGACGCCGACGAGTTGGGTGGGTTCAGAGGGCGTTCGACCGTTGCAGAACGAACACAGGTTGACCCCGCCACTCGACGGTCCTGAGCTCGCCGCCCTTCAATCCTTGCAAGTGGCCCGCGAGGGCGCGAGCGCTCGGCGCCAAAGTGGCGACGAAGGACACGTCGATTGCGGATAGGCCCGCACCGCCGGTCGCGGCGGCGGCTGCGATCCAGAATCCGCAGTCGAGATCCTTGGGATTGGTGCTTTTCATGGGTGGTCCTCGATGGAAGTGTGGGACATGCCTCGACCCCTGCTGCGCGAATGACTCGCCCACAGCGTCAGTCTTTCGCACGGGGAGCAGGCTCATTGGGAGTGAGAAGTCGGCGCCAGAGCTTGGGCTTCGGAAAAAACATCGGCACGCGCTGTCGATAGGCTTCGTACCGCGTGCCGAACTGCTCGACCATCTTGGTCTCCTCGCGCCGAGCGAGCAGCGTGTAGGCCAGCACGATGACCGGGAACAGCGCTACTGAAAATAGCGTCGGCCAGTGCACGATGCCCTCGCCGAACAGTCCGATGAACAGCCCCGTGTACTGCGGATGCCTGACCAGCCCGTAGAGCTTGTTTTCGGCGAGGCGGTTCTCGCGACGTGCGTGGTAGAGCTCGCGCCAGCCTTGCGCGAACAGGCCCAAGCCGACGAAGAGCAGTGCATAGCCCAGCACCATCGAGATCATCATGCCCAGTTCGCCCACGCCGAGCAAAGTGGACCACAGGCTGGCACTCAGGTCCGTTCGATCGAGCCCGAAGAAACGTGCGAGCAGGTAGATGGTGAGTGGAAATCCGTACATCTCCGCGTAGAGCGCGATCAGAAAGGCCTGGACCAAGCCGGCACTGGCCCACTCCCGCCACGATTTCGGCGCCAGGTAGTGGTAGACGATCCACGAGGCGATCACGGTCATGATCACCGCGATCCCCCACGCTCCTGAGTGTGCGATTTCTTGGTTCATTGCGAGTCCGGCCTGGTGGATGAAGCGTCTTCAGCGCACTGCCTCATGTTTGGCTTTCCACGGTTCGGTCGCGCCGCGGTGGGGGAAGGGGGATTTGAAAATCCATTGCGAACTGGCTCCGACTCGGCGAATTGGCCACGACCGCGAAGACCGGGCTGTGCGCTCTACAGTGCGGGTCGCCGGCCCACGGCAGGGCGGGAGCAGGCCGATGTCGGGAGCCGTTCCGGGCGATCGATGCCGGCACGGCGTTCGTGACCCGCCCTCACTTTGTCGGCGGGGCTGGTGGCATGCGGTCCATCATCATTTGCGTCATGGACTGCATCATGTCCATGCGCTGCTCCATCATGGCCTGTCGTGCGGCCATGTCGCCCGGCTTGCCCACCATGGCGCCCGGGCCCATTCGTCCCATCATGCCCATACCGCCTTGCATGAGCTTCATCTGCTCAGACATCAACACATTGCGCTCATCGGGCGTCTTCGCTGCCATGAACTTCTCGTGCATGGCCTGCATGGCCTTCATCTGGTCGGCATACCCCGGCATCGCGGCGCCCCCCATGCCCATGCCCGGCGTTGCGGGGGTGGCTTGCGCAACCTGCACGCTTGTCGTACCTGCGGGGTGATGGCTGTCGTGCTGCTCGTCGCTGGCGGCCCAGCCGGAGGAGACCATCGTCGAGGCGGCAATGGCGGTGAGAATCGAAATTGTACGAACGCAGGTCATATGAAACTCCTGGATTGGAAGTGGAATGAGGACGGGAGTGTCCACACGCGCGCCTCGAGTCGAGTGCGCACGGGATGGGGGTTTCGAGCTTGTAGCCCGTACCGGGGTACGGATAAAAGGTGCTCGGAGTGGGAGGCGCTGAACACGGAGCGAGTCACTCCGGCACGGTCTCCGGCGGCGGCTAAAGTGCCAGTCGCGAGAAGAGAATTCTGATGGGCGGCCCGCGCTCGGGGACCCGGACGGCGTGGACTCGGGCTGCCACTGGTGCCAGCTGCACTTCAGCAGCCCAGGCGATGGCCACGAGCGGCGCCATCCCAGGGTCCGCCAAGTCGAAGCTGGATGCGTGCTTCAGCACGGATCGGGAGCCGTCATCGCAGGCCTTCAGGCAAGACTCTTTGGTAGGCCCGCTGTCGGATTCGCCATCGTCGTTGGGGGTGCCTTCGGCGTGATCCCCCCCTGTGTGCGATGTGACGCCTGCGGCAAACAGGTGCGCCAATGGTGACCCGTGGTCGTGGGTATCGCGTGATTCCAACAGGCAGGCGTTAGCGACCCCTGATGTCAAGGCAAACAGCCACACAAACAACATCACACAAGCGGTGGTGCGCCGGGTGCGGGTGTTCGGAAGTGACGAGTTTTTCGGCATTTTGGAGTGGGTGACTAGCCTCGGCAGACCTTGCCGTTCAATGAGTCAGCATGCATCCAAGCGCCGCGTATTGACTTCCGGCTAGCAGTGCAAACATCCATCGCCGCCGCTTGACGTTGATTCGTCTTCATGCTTTTATCCATAGTGGGTTGAGGGTGTGTGAGGTGGCAGGCGGTAGTCTGTGCGCTGGCGCACCCAGCGGCGGTTCGTTGCGGCCCAATCGTTGGCGCCCCGTGTCTTGCCTGATTCTTGTCAGACGATGGCGCGGCAATCGAGCTTTTTGTTTGTGGCAGTGCTCCGCCATTCGACCGCGTTCGCCTTGGGGATAAGCCGCAGCGCTTGACTTTCCCATCGTGTCAAGCTTGAAGCTCTGCACCATGACCGCAGCCCTTGTTTCCTCACCCAGCTCGACCGATTGGTCGTTTCCTATCGAAGGAATGACGTGTGCCTCGTGCGTGTCTCGCGTCGAAAAGGTGCTGCGCCGTTTGCCAGGGGTAATGTCTGCGACCGTCAATCTCGCCACCGAGATCGCCACATTGCGTTCCGGCCCTGAACTTCAGGCCCAGGCGATCACCGGGGCCGTCGAGCGAGCCGGCTACAGCGTGCCACAACTGGCCGTGACGCTCGAGATTGACGGCATGACTTGCGCGTCCTGCGTAGCGCGCGTTGAAAAGGCATTGACCAAGGTCGAAGGCGTCGTCTCTGCGCAGGTCAACCTGGCTACCGAGACTGCGCAAATTCAGTTCACCAGTGGCATGGTCAGCGTCGATGCGCTGATCGCGGCGGTGGACCGGGCCGGCTACGTCGCCAGACCGGCGGCTACCCTCGGCGCGCCGGCGACGAAACGGCAAACGGCGCCCTGGTGGCCGGTCGCGGTGGCTGGGGCGCTGTCGCTGCCCTTGGTTATTCCGATGGTCGGCCTGCTGTTCGGCCGGCACTGGATGCTGAACGGTTGGCTGCAGCTGGCGCTGGCGACACCGGTGCAATTCTGGCTCGGTGCGCGCTTCTACATCGCAGGCTGGAAGGCCCTACGGGCCGGCGCCGGCAACATGGACCTGCTGGTCGCACTCGGTACCTCGGCCGGGTTTGGACTGAGCCTGTTCGAGCTGCTGCGTCAGGGCGCCGGAGGGATGCCGCACCTCTACTTCGAAGCCTCGGCAGTGGTCATCACGCTGGTGCTGCTGGGCAAATGGCTGGAAGCGCGAGCCAAGCACCAGACCACCGAGGCGATCCGGGCGCTCAACGCGTTGCGGCCGGAGACGGCCCGCCTGCGCGCGGGCGGCGTGGACCGTGACGTTCCAATTGCGCAGGTGAAGGCGGGTGATGTGGTGGTCGTCCGCCCGGGTGAACGGATTCCTGTCGACGGATTGGTGCAGGAAGGCGCCAGCGAGGTGGACGAATCGCTGATCACCGGCGAGAGTCTGCCGGTCGCGCGTCACGAAGGCGATCACGTCACAGGCGGCGCCGTCAACGGCGAGGGCCTGCTGGTGGTGCAGACCACCGCCGTCGGCGCGGAGTCGACGCTCGCACGCATCGTCCGCATGGTCGAGTCGGCGCAGGCCAAGAAGGCGCCCATCCAGCGCCTGGTGGACAAGGTCAGCGCGGTGTTTGTCCCGGTCGTGATCGGCGTGGCGCTGGTCACCTTGCTCGCCTGGGGCCTGATCGCCGGGCAGTGGGAGCAAGGCATTCTCAATGCGGTGGCCGTGTTGGTCATCGCCTGCCCGTGTGCACTCGGCCTGGCCACGCCGACGGCCATCATGGCTGGCACGGGCGTCGCAGCGCGCCACGGCATCCTGATCAAGGACGCCGAGGCGCTGGAAGTGGCGCACGCCATCACGGTGGTTGCCTTCGACAAAACTGGCACGCTCACCGAGGGCAAGCCGCGACTCGTGGTGGCCGTCCCGGCTACCGGCGACCGGGCCGGCTTGCTGGCGGCGGCGTCTGCCATCCAGTCTGGCAGCGAGCATCCGCTGGCGCGTGCGGTGATCGACGCGGCCAGCGCCGAGTCGGTACCTTTGCTGCCGGCATCGCAGGTGCGGGCGGTAGCGGGCAGGGGCATGGCCGCGTTGGTCGGTGGCCGGGAACTGCGATTGGGCAGTACCCGCTTCATGCAGGAAATCGGCGCCGATGGCACCACGCCCGCAACGCTGGTGGCGCAGGCTAAGCAGTTGGAATCGGAGGGCCGAACGGTGTCTTGGCTGGCCGACGTGACGAATTCGCCGACGCTGATCGGCCTGTTCGCCTTTGGCGACGCGGTGAAAGACGATGCCCGCGACGCCGTGGCCCGCTTACATGCGCTCAATGTCCGCACGGTGCTCGTCACGGGCGACAACCGCGGCAGCGCAAATGCCGTGGCCAAGGCACTGGGCATAGCCCAGGTCGAGGCCGAGGTGTTGCCGCAAGACAAGGCCGACATCGTCGCAAAGCTGAAGCAGGGTGGGGCGGTGGTGGCGATGGTCGGCGACGGCATCAACGATGCACCGGCATTGGCCGCCGCCGACGTGGGCATCGCCATGTCCACCGGCACCGATGTGGCCATGCATGCGGCCGGCGTCACGTTGATGCGCGGCAGGCCCAGCTTGGTCGCCGATGCCATCGACATTTCGCGCCTCACCTACGCCAAGATTCGCCAGAACTTGTTCTGGGCTTTTGTCTACAACTTGGTCGGCGTGCCGCTGGCCGCCTTCGGGCTGCTGAACCCCGTGATTGCTGGCGCAGCGATGGCCTTCAGCAGCGTAAGCGTAGTGAGCAACGCATTGCTGTTGCGGCGCTGGAAGGGAGCAGCGAAATGACGGAACTCGAGATGACCGAAGGCCCCTTCAACATCGGTGTAGCGGCGGCGCGCTCGGGCGTGTCGGCCAAGATGATTCGGCACTACGAAACGCTGTCCCTGTTGCCCAAGGTCGGGCGCACCACGTCGGGCTACCGGCAGAACGGATTGAAAGATGTGCACACGTTGCGCTTCGTTCGCCGGGCGCGCGCTGGGGTTCAGCATGGTCGAGATTGCAGCCCTGCTCAAGCTGTGGCAAAACCGGCGCCCCGCCAGCGCCCGATGTGAAGCGCATCGCGCTGGCGCATGTGGCTGATCTGGACCGGCGCATCAGCGAGATGGCCGCGATGAAACACACGCTCATCACCTTGGCCACCTGTTGCCAAGGTGATGAGCACCCAGACTGCCCGACCCTCGACGAGTTGGCGGTTTGATCCGGGCAACTGTCAGGCTTGCGCATCAAGCTGCGTTGGGCAAGTGATGTAAGGCGGTAGGGGTAGAGGCCGGCACACGCTCAGACCACGGATGCCATTCACGGGTGCCACCAGCACACCCGCCATTTAGCCAGGATCGTTTCTCTGATTGGTACACTCTCAAGAATGCGTCGTGTTTTGGCATTGGTTCTGCTCGTTTTGTTGTCACTCCAGTCTCTGCGGGTGTCAGCAGCGCCGTATTGCGATCTGACTTCGCACGAGCACTCGGTTGGCACCGAGCAGGCGCACCCCCACGCTCCTGCGTCCGCAGCACATGCTGATGTTGATTCCGACGGAGTGACCGACGACGCGGCCTCTGGGCACAGCCATGCCCAACTCCATACCGCATGCTGCGCGCACGGCTTGGCCGCGCTGCTGACATCGCAAGTCCAATCGCTTGCTGTCAACACCGGCGTTGTGTTCGGCATGCCCCGGTCGGTCAACGTCCTGACCAGCCCCGCGTCTGTGCGACCTGAACGCCCTCAGTGGCACGTGCCCCGCACTCCGGTGTGATCCGGTAGCGGTTCGGCCCTGTCAGCGCGCCCACTGGCGCGCGCTCCATGCGCTTCGAACGGCTCTGCCGGATCGTTTTGGTTTTCGACCAAGGGGATCGCCCATGCGCTGGGTTTTATGGTTCGCGGTGGCGGCTTGCACGGCCACCGTTTCTCTCTCGTCTTTCGCGCAGTCTTCGCCTGCCGGCACAGCTTCAGGCCCAACGTTTGCGCAGGTGTTCGACGCGGCCTGGCAGCGCAGCGCTGCCGGCCAGTCCGCCCAGACGCGCCGCGAGCAGCAGCGCGCCGCGCGGGACGCAGCCGGCAGCCTGACGCCGGCTCCGCCCAGTATCGCGCTGTCGCAGCGCAGTGACCGCCTGAACCGTAACCTCGGCGTCCGAGAAACCGAGGTCGAGTTGGCGTTGCCGTTGTGGCTGCCTGGCACGCGCGCGGCTGCGCTGGCCTTGGCCGGGGCCGAAGGCGATGCCACCGAAAGCCAATTGCAACTGAGCCGGCTCAAACTGGTCGGCGAGGTGCGCGAAGCCGTCTGGTCAGTGCGCTTCGCCCACAACGAGGTGGACGCCAGCACGCGACGCGTCGCTGAAGCGCAAGCGCTGGCCGCAGACGTGCAACGCCGTGTCAGCGCCGGCGACCTGGCGCGCACCGACGCCAACCAGGCGCAGGGACTGGTGCAACTGGCCGCTGCGAGCCTGGCCGAAGCGCGGGGCCG
>JBBRZR010000249.1:0-7411 GCA_038236495.1 Burkholderiales bacterium | reverse complement strand
TTGCCGGCGTCACGGTCCACCCAGGCGCGGTACTCTGGCTGGCTGGCGCACCAGCGTAGAAATCCTCGGAACATCATCAGCGCCCGGGTGGCTTGGTGCTTGCTGCGGCGGCTCTCGACGTTGAACCAGACTGTCAGCCGACCCTCATCAATGTCGGACAGATTCAGCGCCAGCAGCGGCGCCAGGTGCCCCGGCAGCGTCAGGCCCTGACCGCGCTTTTTTTGATCGCCACCGGGCGCGGCCATCTTCGCCATGTCGGCGACGTAGCGGGGCTTCCAATCGTCCCTGCGCTTGGGGCTGCCTTCGGCAATGTAGCGGCACCAGGAGTCAGCCACAGTTGCGGCAGCGGCCACTTCCCGGGCAGCCGGGGCGACGGCCAGCGCCAGGACTTCGGCCATTGCTGCGGCTTTTGCTTCGCCCGCGGCCCGGCTGTTCGTGCCAGAGCATGCCGGTGGCCTGCCTCAGAAACGACTAGCCCGGCGACTGGCCGGGCTGGGTGTCGGTGGTGTCGGTGGTGTCGGCGCGCTCGACGCAGCCTCGGTTGCGCTGCCGAAGCATCCGCGTCATCAATATCCCCAGTCCTCGTGGGCCAGCGACGACCGGTTGAGCAGGGCATGCAACTGGCGCCACTGCGGCAAGCAGCCAGCGTCGCGCGCTCCAGCAGGCGCTGGTGGGTGCCTGACATTTCAAGCGGCGTCAGGGGCGCCAGTGGGTCTGGCAAAAAGGCACTGCCCGTGGCACCACCGGAGATGCTGAGTGCGTGCTGGCCTGCGCTGGCGCGACCGCTTCTTCAGGTGGGTCTCGTCGTTGTTCGGCGTCAACCATGTGTTGCGCAACGCCGCCATGCTCTTCTTCCAGCGTCCTGCATCGTCGCCGCCCTGCAGTCCATCAGGTGCTGGTTGACGTCGTAGGCGCTGGTCAGCGGTTTGCTGGCGTAGTGGGCCGGCAGGTCCTCGGCCAGCGCGGCGATCACGGCCTTGGGGGTGTCGATGCAGCGCGGCCGGTTGGGCTTGAAGTCGGTTTTCTCGATCTCGGCCAAGGGCACCATGCGGGCGTAGCCGGGCTGGTCCAGCCGCTTGCTGAAGACATCGACGATGCGGTGCATGTCCATGTCGCGCAGGCGGTTCTCGGGTCCGTCTTTCATGTCGCCGCTGCTGGCGTCGATCATGAAGATGCCGATCTTGCCACCCCAGGTACCCGTAGGCGTCGCCCAGGCGGTCGTCACCGTCGGCCCGGTTCTTCGAAAGGTCCAGCCCCTTGCTCTCGAAGATGGCAATCAGATTGGTCAGCCGCTCGACCATCTCCTTGCCGGTGCCGCGCTTGATGGCATCGTTGCACCTGGCGGGCAGCGCCGCAGCTAAGCTGGCGGCCCCGTTTCAAACCAGCAGACACGTCCTCATGACCACTGCCACCACCCACAAGCAGGTCCTGCGGCAGAAGTATCTGCAAGAGCGCAACAAACGCTTGCGGCCCGAGGGCAATGACCAGTACCTGGCGGCCACCGGCAGTCTGGCGCATTTCTTGGACGACCCGCAATTGCCCGTTCTGCCGCGCGCGCCCAAGACTGACCGCGTCACCTTTGTGCCAGTGCCGGAAGAGCCCGGGCACATGCCCAGCGAGAAGTCGGCGACGACTTCACCGCACAGTTCATCGGCCTGGGCATCGGGCCGCTGCATGTGCCCAAGCTGCCGGGCATCCCCGGCTTGCAAGACTTCCAGGGCCATGCCTTCCACACCAGCCGCTGGGACTACGCCTACACCGGCGGCTCACCCGATGGCGCGACGATGCACCGGCTGGCCGACAAGCGCGCGGCCATCATCGGCACCGGCGCCACCGCGGCGCAGGCCGTGCCGCACCTGGCGCGCGCTGCCAAGGCGCTGTTCGTGGTTCAGCGCACACCAAGCTCGGTGGACGTGCGCGTCAACGCGCCGATCGACCCGGCCTGGTTTGCGGATGCGGCCACGCCCCCGCGCGGCGCTCACACCGCAGACCCTGCATGCATGCGCTCGCTGCACGGCATGTTGGTGCACGGCTTTCCCAACGTCTTTTTCGTGCAGCCCACGCAGGGCGCCAATCTGATCTCCAACATGCCGCACAAGCTCACCGAGGCTGGCCGCACCAGCCAATTTCAGGGGCAGGCGCCACCGCCCGGGAGTGAGACGATGGGCGCCCCTACCGCTGTCACAAAAAGTGCGGGAGAACCGAACAATCTGCGGTCACTGGGCGGCCTGCGATACAAGCCGGTGATAAAAGCGGATCAACTCGGCCAGATTGGCGGTGCTGATGCGCTCGTTGGTGCCGTGGAAGCGTGGCAGGTCTTCTGCCTTGGCGCGCACCGGCGAGAACTTGAAGATGTGGTCGGCGACCAGCTCGAAATGCTGCGAATCCGTGCCACCGATCATCAGCCCGGGCGCGACGATCGTGCCCGGAAACAGTTCCCGCACGGTGCGTTCGATGAGGCGATACGACGCACTGTCGGTCGGCGCGACCCTTGACGGTTCGGTGGCCCCGGGCAGCACCTTGACATCGACGCGCTCGTTCGCGACCGTCTGCTTCACATGATCCATCACGCTGGCCTGGGTGTCGCCCGGCAGCAGGCGGAAGTTGACCGTCGCCTCGGCGCGACCGGGCAGCACGTTTTCCTTGTTGCCGGCGTTGATGATGGTCAAAGCCGTGGTGGTGTGCATCATCGCGTTGGTGCTGGCACCGGCCGCGAGTTGCTTGCGCACGACCGGGCCGAAGAGCCACAGGTTTGACAGCGCGACGCGGCCAAAGCCGCTCATCTCGGGCGCCACCGTCTCGAACATCTCACGCGCGACACCCTGGATCCGCGCCGGAAACTGGTTGTTGTCGAGGCGGCTCAGCGCCGCACTCATCATCGCGATCGCGCTGGTGCCCTGGGGCGGCGGCATCGACGAATGCCCGGGTGTCGCGCCCACCCCCAGGGCCACCGACATGTAGCCCTTCTCGGCAATGCCGATGATGGCCGCCGGCGCCTTCAGGCCCGGCAACACGCCCTCGGTGATCAGCAGGCCCTCGTCGATGACGAAGTCGAGCTTCACCTGACGATCGGCCAGCAGCTTCGCGATCGCTTTGGCGCCGCGCAGACCGCCCACCTCCTCATCAGCACCGAAGGCCAGGTAGATCGTTCGCCTCGGCTTGAAACCAGCGTTGGCCAGCATTTCAATGGCTTCCATCTGGGAGATCAGGTTCGCCTTGTCGTCCCACGCGCCACGGCCCCAGACGAAGCCGTCACGCAGCGTGCCGGCAAACGGCTCGGCCTGCCAATCCTTTTCAGTCCCGGACGCGATCGGCACCACGTCCTGATGCGCCATCAGCAGGATCGGCTTGGCGGCCGGGTCGCTGCCGGGCCAGGTGTAGAGCAGGCTCAACCCGGCAACGACCTCGCGCTTCATGGCAGCGTGCAGCTTCGGGTAACGTGCCTGCAGATGCGCGTGCAGGGCCTCGAACTGGTCGGCATTGAGCGCAGCGTCGGTGGCCGACGAAACGGTCTTGGCCCGGACAGCCGCGGCAAGCGACTCGCTGGCCGCCTTCTCGTCTACGGCGATCAGCGCGACCGGCGGCACATCCACTTGACGTGAACCCTGGCGCCAAGTGTTGAAAAGCACGGCCGCCACCAACAGCGCAACCAACGCAAGCATCAGCATCACGACACGCTTGATCATGGGGAGACCGCCCGGCTCACGGCAGCGTGCGGGTCCATGCGCTCGCGGCCGACCTTGTCGAGCTTGGCGAATTGCTTGGCTGCCTGCAGCATGCTCCCGCAGAACTCGGCCTTGTGTCCGACCCGCCACGGGTTGGCGCCCGGGTGGCGATCGGCGCCGTTGGGTACGCCGGACATGCTTTCAACGACACCAGCGGCCAGCACGTCGGAGTGGTCGACGATGATGCGCTGCGCGGCCATCGCGACAGCCTCCAGGCCGCTCGAGCTGAATCGGCTCACGGTCATGCCGCTGGTCGTGACCGGCAGGCCGGCGCCCAGAACGATCTGGTGCGCGATGTCGACGCCACCCTGCGGGCTCTTGGCGAGCGGCATCCGGGCGGAGGGAATGATCGCGGTGCTGGTCATGGCTTTCTCCTTTGGGTCAGGTGTTGGCAGCGACGGCTTTCAAGGCCTCGTGCGTGTTGCTCTTCGATTGCGCGAAGACGCGCCACGCCACTGTATCGAACTCTTTTGTCGCCAGCTTCTCGGCAGCCGCACCGACTGCCAGTGCGCCGCAGAGACCGCCAGCCGCCCTTCGGCCGCTTCGTTCCCGGCCATAGCGCCTACCCAGGGGCCAGTCCTGACAAACCATCCAGCGACGCCGAGGTCGCCGTTTCGCTGCAGAGATGCCAGCACTGCACCACCGCATTCGGCGCGACCCTGTTGTCGGTAGGCGAATCGCTGAAAGGCCACTATGGCCTCGACCACCAACTTTCTGTCCCGATCCGGCTGGCAGGCAGGCAAACCGGTCCTGGGGCATCGAGGTGCAGTTGCCGCCGTGATTCAACCTCAACCGCGCCGACCCCGCAGTGCGGCAATCTGGCGAGCGGCGGGCTGCTGAGGGTTTGTGCACGGCCGACAGCGCACCGGGCAGCAGCGCCCAGGCCACCGGCGTGCGCGCCGCCAACCGGCGATAGTTCCAGGCCCAGAAGGGGGTCTGCAACGTTTGCGACGGTTTGCCGGCGCGGGACAGCCTGGACAGGGCGCCAGGTAGCCGCTGATCAGCCTACCGACCGGGCTAGCTCTACTTTGAGTAGGTAAGGTTAACGCCAAATCTAGTCGTGCTGGAAGGGCGCCATGCCGGCAGTTCAGGCGATCGCGTCACCGCGCTGGGGCAACCAGGTGCGTTTCAGGCAAAGCCTAGATCAGGCCACCCGGCGGGTCTTGCCAGTAGCCCTTCATGATGCTGGGCCCTCGAATCCAGATCTCGCCAACATCGCCGTCTTCCTTTACCGGCGCGCCGTCGCTGCCAAGCAGCTTGATCTCCAGCGCTCCGGGCGCCTTGCCACAGGACCGCAGCAGATGGGCGCGGGGGCCACCCGGATCATGGTCTTCCGGCAGAAGCAATGAGCCCAGGCCGGTGGTCTCGGTCATGCCATAGGCCTGCATGAAACCGCATTTGAACAACCGCATCGAGCGGACCAGCACGTCCTCGCTGATCGGCGAGGCGCCATACAAGATGATCTACAGGCTGGAGAAATCAACCGCCCCGGTGTTCGGCAACTGCACCAGCTGTTGCAGCACGGCAGGTACCAGCAACGCATGGCTGACCTGCTGCGCCGGTATCTGCGCCACGATCTGCGCCGCGTGGGCTTCATTCAGCACCACCACCCGGGCACCAAAAAAGTGGCTGATCAGACCCCAGCCGCTGGCGCCGATGTGAAACAGCGGCATGCACACCAGGCTGACTGAATCGGCCGACATGCGGTACAGGTTGAAGCCGGCTGCAAATGTCGCCAACAGGTTGTCATGGGTTGTCTCCACCCCTTTGGGGCGGCCCGTGGTGCCTGAGGTGTAGAGCTGCAAGCAAGTGTCGCCTGCTGCAACGGCTACTTGCGGATCGCGCGCGCCCACATGGCCGCCGATCCACCGGGAAAAGCGCGGGTACTCGGACGGCCCGTCATCGCCCACCACAATGATCTGGCGCAAATGGGCCAATTTCATCTGCATCAGCTGCGCGGCAAAGGCCTGTCCGACCAACAGCACCTTGGCCTGGCAGTGGTTCAGCACGTACTCGATCTCGGGCGCGGCGAGCCGCCAGTTGACAGCGACCGTGACCGCGCCCAGCTTGGCGCCGCCATACAAAAAGACGAAATACTCAGGCACGTTCTTGTCGAGCACCGCGATCCGGTCCTGCGGACCAATGCCAAGTGCAGTCAACGCCGCCGCCACCTGATTGGACTGCTGCTGCAGCTCACCGAAGGTCCAGCTTCGGCCGTCCTGCGGATAGACCAGGGCCGGTGCGTCGGCGCGGCTGCACGCATGGCCTCGTAGCAAATCGTTCAAAGTTTGCATACGTTCAGCAGTGGGTGTGGGTTCAGCAGCCGACAACCGGCTCAATGAAGCGCCTCAGCGACCACGGAACACCGGCGGTCGCTTTTCCAGGAACGAGCGCACCCCTTCCTGGTAGTCTTCACTGGATTGAGCCAGCACAAACTGGTCGCGGTCCATCGTGCTCACTGCCTGATGCAACGCACCCGCTGCCAGGTTGATGCCTTCTTTGCACATGCGCACCTGCACGGGTGGCAGCGCCGCCACACGCTCGGCCATGGCCAGGGCGGCATCAAAGGCTTGACCTTGCGGCACCACCTCGTCCACCAGCTGCCAGGACAGCGCGGTTGGGGCGTCCACCCGCTCGGCCAGCAGCGTCATGCGCCGGGTGCGCGGCGCACCGATCAGTGACACCAGCCGCGGAATCGATTGCCAGCTCATGTTCATGCCGCGTTCGATCTCGGGGATGTAGAGCCGCGCCGACGCTGAGGCCACGCGCAGGTCCAGCCCGGCGATCAAGGCCATGCCCCCGCCCACACACCAGCCCTCGACGGCGGCAATGGTCACCGGCTCCAGCGCAGCCCAGGCAGCACAGAGCCGGGGGCCCAGGCTCTGGATCACACGCCGCTCAGCCAAGCTGCGCTCGGCATCGCCGCCGCTGTCGTTGAGGTCAAAGCCATAACAGAAATTGGCCCCATCGGCGGTCAAGACGATGGCCGACGTCTCGCTGTCATTCTCGAAGCTGCGCGCCACTTCGGTAAGCTCACGGATCAAATCACGCGACATCGCGTTGCGTCCGTCACCACGCTGAAAGCGCACCACCGCGACACGGCCGCGTCGCTCCACAGTCAGGAATTGCCAGGTCATCTTCGGGTCTCCGTCAGCGATGGCATCGGTGCCAACGCGATTGTCATGGCTGTGCAAACGGGTCAGCCAGCCCGAGATCGGCGCGCAATTGGCGCTTGAGCACTTTCTCGGTGGCGCCGCGCGGCAGACCGTCCACAAAAACCACCCTGCCCGGCACTTTGAAGGTATCCAGCTTGCTGCGGCAATGGCTGATCACCACCTCGGCGGTCAGCTGGCGCCCCGGGTGCAGCACCACGACCGCACAACCGGTTTCACCCCATTTGGCGTCGGCCATGCCCATCACCGCCACCTCGAGGATCTCCAGCAGCTCGGACAGCACGTTCTCCACTTCGGCGGGATAGACGTTTTCTCCACCCGAGATGTACATGTCCTTCCAGCGCTCGACGATGTAGTAAAAGCCCTCTTCATCGCAGCGTGCCGCGTCACCGGTGCGAAACCAGTCACCGTAAAAACTGTCCCGCGTCTGGGCTTCACGGCGCCAGTAGCCCGGGGTGATGCTGGGGCCACGCACCAGCAATTCACCCACTTGGTTGACAGCCACGTCTTGCC
>JBBRZR010000248.1:0-7467 GCA_038236495.1 Burkholderiales bacterium | reverse complement strand
CCTTGGCCAGCGCGGCATGGCGCCAGGGGTAGAGGTGCTGGAACGACAGGTCTTGCAGCTCGCGGTAGATCAGGTTCAGGCCCAGGCGGTGGGCGATCGGGGCGTAGATGTCGAGCGTCTCGCGGGCGATGCGGCCGCGCTTGGCCAGCGGCATCGCCGTCATCGTGCGCATGTTGTGCAGCCGGTCGGCCAGCTTGATCAGGATGATGCGCACATCGCGCGCCATCGCCAGCAGCATCTTGCGGAAGGACTCGGCCTGGCCCTCCTCGCGGGTGGAGAACTGCAATTTGTCGAGCTTGGTCAGGCCGTCCACCATCTCGGCGGTGGGCGCACCAAAACGCTCGATCAGCTCGACCTTGGTGATGCCGCAGTCTTCCATCGCGTCGTGCATCAGCGCGGCCATCACGGCCTGGGCGTCCAGCCGCCAGTCGGCCACCAGGCCAGCCACCGCCAGCGGGTGGGTAATGTAGGGCTCTCCGCTGGCGCGCCGCTGCCCCAGATGGGCTTCGTCGGCAAACTTGTAGGCGTCCCGCACCAGCTTGAACTCGGCTTTGCTGAGGTAGCCCAGCTTGTCGGCCAAGACCGCAAACGAGGCGACCGGGATGGCATCGCTGGCACTGGCGGGCGTGGGATTGCGCGATTTGGCCTGCAGCACGGACGGCAGCAGGAGTTCCGCAGCGAAGGATCGGATGCCCATGCCCGAATTTAGCCTGCTTTGGCCGGTCGCACGGCCGATGGGGTGGTCGGGTTTGAAATTGACCGTGCCGCGTACCCGCAGCGCGCCAGGGGTGCGCGGCCGGCCAGGGCGACAAAGCCGCCCAGAACGACAAAGGCGCCCGAAGGCGCCTGGTCTTGGCGGTGCCCGAGGGCACCAGCGGTGCAGCGGTTGCTCAGAGCGGCACGCGGCGCAGCATTTCGACGCCCACCACACCGGCGGCAATCTCGCGCAGTGCGGTCACGCCAGGCTTGTTTTTGCTCTCGATCTTGGGCGCGTGGCCCTGGCTGAGCATGCGGGCCCGGTAGGTCGCGGCCAGCACCAGCTGGAAGCGGTTGGGGATCTTGGTCAGGCAGTCTTCGACGGTAATGCGGGCCATGGGCTTGCCTTTGGTGGTGATGACGGGTTTTGTGGCGGGGTATGCGACTGCGTTTTAGACTGCGTTTTAGACTGCGCTTGCGGCCGGTTTGCAGCCGGTTTGCAGCCGGTTTGCAGCCGGATTTCGACAGGATCAGATCAGGTCCAGCGCCGCAAATACCTGTGACTTGTTGCGCTTCTGTGCTGCGTAGCGCAAGCGCTGTGAGTGCACAACGGTCTTCAAATCGAACAGCGCTGTCTCGAACAAACCGTTGATTATAACAAAGTCAAAGTGCCGGGCCTGCGCCACCTCGATGCGGGCATTGACCATGCGCTGCGCTATCACCTCGGGCGGGTCTTCGCCGCGCCGGGTCAGGCGCTGGCGCAGCTCGTCCCAGCCCGGCGGCAGGATGAAGATCAGCACCGCAAACTCGAACAACTGCTTGATCTGCAGCGCGCCCTGGTAGTCGATCTCCAGGATCACGTCGATGCCGGCAGCCAGACGCTGGGTCACCGCCGGCCGGGACGTGCCGTACAGGTGGCCATGCACCTCGGCCCATTCGAAGAAGTCGCCCTGGGCGGCCATGGTGCGGAACGCGGGCTCGTCGATGAACCAGTATTCACGCCCGTCGCGCTCCTGGCCGCGTGGCGCGCGGGTGGTGTGCGAGACCGACACTGCGAGGTGCGAATCGAGCTCCAGCAAGGCCTTGACCAGGCTGGACTTGCCGGCGCCGCTGGGGGCGGCGACGACGAACAGATTGCCGGGGGTTTCCATCGGCCCGGATTTTCACCCAACTTGGCGCGTCGCCGCCGCCCCGCGCCTCGGCGATGCCGTTGTCCGCCTCACAGGGCCGGCCGTGAAACCATCCGGTCTGTGCGGCGCCAGGCCGAGGCAGACGGGGTGCGGTGCCGGTTGCATTGGGGCAGTGGTGAGGGCCTGCGCATCGCGATGTGCTCAGCGCGACGTCACCACCCGCCCGTCCACCACCTGGATGATCTTGTCGCAACGCGCCGCCAGCTCCGGGCTGTGGGTGACGAAGAGCACGCTGGTGCGCTGCTCGGCGTTGACCTTGCGCAGCAGGGCGAACACCGCGTCGGCGCTCACCGTGTCGAGGTTGCCGGTGGGCTCGTCGGCCAGCAGCAGGGCCGGCGCCATGGCCAGGGCGCGTGCCAGGGCCACCCGCTGCTGTTGGCCGCCGGACAGTTCACCCGCCGGTTGGTCGCGCCAGGGCGCGAGACCCACGTCGGCAATCAGCTGCGCGGCGCGCTCGGCCATGGCCGCGTTCGGGAAGCCGGCGTCGCCCAGCATCGGCAGCATCACGTTCTCCAGCGCGGTGAAGGCGCTCAGCAGGTGGTGGTGCTGAAACACGAAGCCGATGCGGTGCCCGCGCAGCCGTGTGAGTTCAGCGTCGGGCAGCGTCATGGTGTCCGCGCCTGAAAGCGTCAGCGTGCCGCTGGTGGGCCGGTCGAGCAGGCCGATGATGTTGAGCAAGGTGCTCTTGCCCGAGCCGGAAGGCCCGACCACAGCGCAGAACTCGCCACGTTGCAGCACCAGGTCGATGCCGTGCAGCACCTCGGTCTCGTTGGGTTGGCCGATGTTGTACGACTTGCGCACCGCCTTGAGCACCAGCAAAGGCACCGCGCCATCCGCGTCGCCGGAGGCCTTGTCGACCGGCTTGTCGGTTTGATCAGGCATTGATCGCCACGACCGGGTCCAGCCGGGCCGCACGCAAGGCCGGCGCAAAGGCCGCCAGCAGGCCGGTGATCGTGGCCAGGCCCAGTGCTGCGGCAAACAGCGACGGCGGCAGCGTCACCGGAAACAGCGGCGTGCCGTCGGCATTGCGCACCAGCGACTGCCACAACATCAGCGCGCCGGCACCGATAGCCGATCCGACGATGGACCCCGCCAGCGCCAGCAGCCCACCCTGCAGCAGGAACAGACGCAGCACTTGCCCGCGTGTCACGCCCATCGCCCGCAGGATGCCGATCTCGCTGCTGCGCTGCACGACCGACACCACCAGCACGCTGGCAATGCCCATGGCGACCGACAGCGCCACGAAGCTGCGGATCAGCGTGTTCGAGCTTTTCTGTGCCGCCACCGCCGAGAAAAACTGCGCATTGGTCTTGATCCAGCTGTCGGCCTGAACGCCGGTGGCCGCCGCGATGCGCTGCGCCACCGTTTGGGCGGCATAGGGGTCGGCCAGGGTCAGGTCCAGCACCGTCACGCCGCCGGGCAGCGCCAGCAGGTTTTGTGCGGTGCGCAGCGCGATATAGGTGGTGCGGGCGTTGGCGGCCTTGTTGCCCAGGTCGAAGATGCCGCTGATGCTGAGCGTGAGGTCGGCGCCGCTGGACGCTGTCACGCGCAGTTTGTCGCCCACGCCCACGCCCAGGTCAGCGGCCAGCTCCGTGCCGATCAGAATGTCGGTGCCGGTCAGCCGCGTCGTGCCAGCCACCAGCATGTCGCCGATCAACACGATGCGAAAGTACAGCGCCGGGTCGATGCCGATGGCCGAGATGGCACGGCTGGCGTCACCGCGCACCACCAGGGCCGATCCAGTGGCGCCGGGCGACACCACGCGCATCTCGGGCAGCGCCCGCATCTGCGCGGCCAGGGCCTGCCACTGGTCGATCCCGCGCAGCCGCTGCAAGGGCACCTGCAGCACCGCGCCTTCGGTGGCGGCGCGGTCCGCCCGAAGCGGACGCGCCGCCTCCTTGGGCGGCAGCAACTGGATATGCGACATGCCGGAGAGCGCCTGCCGCATCAGGTTGGACTCCAGCCCGGCCATCAGCGACGACATGAAGACGATCACCGCCACCCCGATGGCCACGCCGCCGATGATGAAGGCGGTCTGGGTGCGGCCCTCACGCAAAAAGCGCAGCGCCACGATCCACTCGAACGGCTGCCAGCGCGGCAGTGCGCGCAAGGGCGCGGGCGCGGCCTGCTCGCCCAAGGGCGGGCTCACGGCGCCACCGCCCGGATGCGCGCCCCGTCGGTCACGGTCTTGGCCGACGCCGGCACCACCTGGTCGCCGGCCTGCAGGCCCTGCAACACCTCGGTCAGGCCGTTGCTGCGCAGCCCCAATTGAACCGCCTGGCGTCGGGCGTGCCGGCCGTCCACCTTCAGCACCCAGGGCTGTGCGGTGTCGGGGTCGTGTACCGAGCCCAAGGCGACCAGCACGGCCTGCCGGCGTTGCGCCACCTCGATGTCGATGGACACCGTCATGTCCTGCTTCAGGTAAGCCGGCGGCGCGCTGACCCGCAGTTTGACCTCGACGGCGCCGCGTCCGGCATCGACGCCCGGGTTGATGTAGGCCAACTCGGCCGCAAAACGCTCGCCGGGGTAGGCGTCGGCCGAGGCCAGCGCCGGCTGGCCCAGGTGCAGCAACCGCAGGTTGCGCTCGTCGATCTGCACCACCAGTTGCGTGGGCCCGGCAGGCGACAGCACCATCAGCACCTTGCCGGGCTGCACCGCAGCGCCGGGCTCCACGTTGCGGGTGATCAGCGTGCCGGCCAGCGGTGCGCTGATGCGGGCATAGCGCAGGCGGGCCAGCGCGGCGCTTTCCGCCGCCTCGGCCTGGGCCAGAGTGGCCTGGGCCACCGCGCTGTCGCTGCCCGCAGGCCTGGCGCTGGCCAGTTGTTGCTGCGCCGTCGTCACCTGGGCCTGGGCCACGCGCGCGGTGCGCTGTGTCTCGTCCAGCGCGGCGGGGCTGATGAAGCCTTGCGCCAGCAATTCGCGGCTGCGCGTCATGGCGCGCTGGGCCGCCTCGGCGTTGGCCTGGGCCTCGCGCACGGCTTGCTCGGCAACCGGGGCCTGCACCTCACGCAGTTGGCGCATGCGCGCACGGCCCTGCTGTACCGCTTGCGCGGCTTGCGCGGCGGCGGCCTGCAGTTCGGACGCTTCCAGCTCGATCAACGGGGTGCCTGCAGCCACCGTCTGGCCTTCGACCACCGGCACGCGCAGCACTGTGCCGGCGATCTGCACGCCCAGCTCCACCCGGTGCGGCGTCTCGACCCGTCCGCTGGCCACCACCGTCTGCATGAAATCGCGCTGCACCACTGTTTCCACCGGCACCTGCGGCCCCAACAGCCAGCGCGGCCCGAACAGCACGAGCAGAGCCAGCGTGACCAGGACGGCCAGCAACTTGCCCCAATGCTGGGCCGCAAAGGCGCGCAGCCGGGACGCGCGGGTGGGTGAAGCGGGGGCGGGGGTCGTCACTTTCCCATGTTAGCGGGCGGCCCTGCCCGGGTCTGTGTGCCGGCGCACTGTCTCCCGGGCAGTCTGCCCCGGCGGGCCTGGGCCTGCATCGGGCGTGTTCGCGGCATGCGATCGGTTCGCTCGCGTACAGACCGGACCCGCATCGGCCGCTAGCCTGCGGTGCATGCCTGGGCAGGGGATGCCAAGGTCAAGCCAGACAGGAGTGCCCGATGTCTTTGGTCCGCAGATTTCCGGAGGCGCAGCCGGACAACAGCGTCCGGCCCACGGGCCGCGCGCACGGGCCAGGTTGGCCTGTCGCTGAACCGGCCCTGAGCTACCAGCGCCTTTGCCGCTTGGCGGACTGCCCCGCGGATTTCGCCGCCAGCGGCGGCGTGGCCACGGGGACCGACGTGGCGGATCGGCTGCGCGACACAGTCAGGCAGCCCGTCTCGGCGCTGGCCCATTGGATCGTTGAACGGCAGGTGATCGCCTTCTCCTGTGGGGCGGGACTGTGGTTGCCGCTCTTTCAGTTCGACTTTGCACAAGGCTGCGTGCGCAACGGTATCGCGCCGGCGATATCGGAACTGGCGGCGGTGATGACGGACAGCGAGATCGCACACTGGTTTGTTCAGCCGAATGGGTGGCTGACGGGCGCCGCGCCAGCCGAGAAGCTGTTGACCAATGTCGCGGCGGTGTTGGCTGCCGCGCGAGCGGACCGCTACGTGGCCAACGGATGAGGGCGACCGGGCCAGACTGCGTGCGCCGCTGCACTCGCGCGAAGCTGGCGGCCAGCGGCCTGCCGTTTGCGCCTGAGCGGCTGCTGGTGCCACAGGGATCAACCTGGTCTGCTGCGCCCGCCATCGCTGAGAAGTCACCGCGGCCATGACAGCGGTTCGCCGCCACGCTGTCTGGGTCGTGGTGGCGCTGGGTTTGGTCACGGTGCTCTTGATCGGGTGGCGATTCGAACTCGACCTGCGCAAAGCCCGCGACCGGGCCGCCCAGGGCAGCGTGCTGATCCGCACCCGTTGTGGACTGATCGAGTACCAGGAAGCGGGTGCCGGCTTGCCGTTGTTGGCCGTTCACGGCAGCGGCGGTGGCCATGACCAGGGCATGGCCTTTGCCAGGCCGCTGGTGAGTCAGGGCATCCGGGTGATCGCGATGTCGCGCTTCGGCTACCTGCGCACGCCGATGCCGGTCGATGCGTCGGCGGCGGCGCAGGCCGATGCGCATGTGTGCCTGCTCGACGCACTGGGCATCCCCAAGGCCGCTGTGATGGGCGGCTCGGCGGGCGCGCCGTCGGCGCTGCAGATGGCCATCCGCCACCCGGAACGGGTCAACGCGCTGGTGCTGCTGGTACCGCTGACTTACAAGCCCGCGACGCAGGCCGATTCGGCAGCGCCGCTTGCACCTTGGGTCGAGGCCCTGATGATGCGGATGATCGGATCAGATTTTTTGTTCTGGTCCGCGCTGCATCTGGCCCGCGACCAGGTCATCAAGGTGGTGCTCGCCACCCCGCCCGGGTTGCTGGCGCAGGCCAGCCCGAAGGAGCGGGCCCGGATCGATGCCATGCTCGGCAACATCCTGCCGGTGTCGCTGCGTACCCAGGGTTTGGTCAGCGATACCGCCGTGGGCAAGCACCTGTCGCCCTCACCCTTGGAGTCGATCCGGCTGCCGACCTTGGTGATCAGTGCCCGCGATGACCGCTACGGCACCTTTGCGAGCGCGAAGTACACGGCAGACCACATCCCGGGCGCCAGGTTCATCGGCTTCAACGAAGGTGGACACACCTGGGTAGGGCACGACGACGAGGTCCTCGCGGCCATTGCCGGGTTGCTGCTGCCTGCGGCCCGGCCATGACGCGGCGCAGGCCGTCATGGCAAAACCCGGTTGCGCTGCGCGAGCCGGTCGTGCAGCGTGGTGAGACAAGCGCCGCAGCGTCACTCCTGATCTTCTTTGCCCTGGCATTTGCCGGGTCCTGGACCTGCTGGTGGCTGGCTTCCGCGCTGAAGGGGGACTCGCCTGTTTGGGCCACCATGCTGTCGCTCGCGGGCGGCTTTGGGCCGAGCCTCGCTGCGGTGCTGGTGGTGGCGCATGGCAGTGGCCGTGCCGGCCTGCATCGCTGGCTGATGCGGTGCCTGCGGTGGCGCGCAGGATGGCGCTGGGCCTTGCTGGCGTTGCTGTTCCCCGCTGCCTTCATGGG
>JBBRZR010000247.1:0-7473 GCA_038236495.1 Burkholderiales bacterium | reverse complement strand
GCGTCACGCCGGGGAGAGGTCGGTCTTTCGGACACTGCAGTCCTGCCTGCGAACCTGCAGGCAGCTGCCACCCCCGGAGACCGACATGACCGACGTCACCCCGACCGACTCCGACAGCATGCGCGAACTGCGCCGGATCGGACCCATCGCGCAAGCCTTGTTCACCGTGGCTTTTGCGGTTGCCGCCTGCATCCTGGCCCTGGTCTTGATGGGGTCCACAGCTGCACCCACAGTCCTGGCCCCTGAGCCGCAGCAGCTGGCGTCGGCGCCGACGGCGGCAGGCGATGGGGTGCCTGTGCCCTCGTCGATCAGCAGCATCGACGTATTGCCCGAACCGCAGCCACCGACCTTCTGACCCGCTTCAGAGCCGGGGCAGCACCAGGCCCAGCGCGCCAGCCGGCGCCCGCCGCAGCGCTGCCATCAAGGCCTGAAGCCGCTCGCGCTGCCCGGCGTTGAGACCGGCCTGTCCCAGCGCTGCGGCCAGGCTCTGCACCGGGCTGCGTTGCGGCGCAGCGCTGGCGGGGCTGCGGCCCTCCAGAGCGTTTTTCAGCGCCAGCAGCTTGAGTTGCTGCCGCGCCGCCTGCTGCGCCGGGCTGGCTGGCAGGTCCAGCGCCACCTCCAGCGCCAGCAGCCAGCCATCCACATCAGGCTGAGCCACCGGCAAGGCGCCAAGCGGCGCCCGCCAGCGCCGGGCCAGCGCATCGTCACAGGGGCCGGGCCAGGCCGGCAGCTCGGCCCATTGCCGGGCAAGATCGGCAGACTCCACCGCGCTGTCTGCCGGCGATGACCCGTTGCCCTCGCGCAGCCCGCACAGCTGCCAGCGGGCGATCAAACCATCACAAGCCGCCTGCCAGCGCGCACGGCCCGCCTCAGCCAGCTGGCGCTGGGCTGCAGCGCGGGCCTCGCGGTAGCGCGACTCCAGCGGACCGGCCGCACCGCGCGGCAACTCGACATCCTGGCGCCAGGCCCGGTCGACATCGGCCAGCGTGCGCTCGATCTCGGCGGCGCTGAGGCTGCCACCGGGTGACGGGCGCTGCGCGTCGGTGTCGGTGTCGGTGTCGGTGCCACTTTGGGCGGCCGGTGCGCTCAAGTCGGTCAGCCGCTGCAGCAAGGCCTCGCGCGCCGCCAGGTTGGCGCCCAGCTCGGCGTCGCGGGCGCCGAAGGCGGCGTCGCGCTGCTGGAACACCGCATCGGTGGCCGCCTTGAAGCGCGACCACAGCGCGTTTTCTGCCGCGCGTGCCAACGGCAAGGTGCGGGCGTGCTGCTGCCACTCGGCCTGCAAGGCGCGCACCTGTTGCGGCGCATCGGGGGCCGGCGCCCGGTCGGCGGCGCCGGCCAGCGCCTCGGCGCGTGCTATCAACTGTTCGCGTACCGCGGCCGCCGCACGGCGGGCGTGCTGCAAGGGCTGCTCGATGCGCTCGACGGCGCGGCGGTGGCGCTGCAGCAGCGCGTCGCGGGCGGCGGCGGGCACCGTGTGCTCCACCGGGCCCAACGGACGCCAGGCGGCTTGAAACCGGTCCAGCGCGCGCAACTGCTCCTTCCAGGCGGCACCGGGCTCGTGCTCGGCGCCGGGGGCCGGCTGCTCGGGCAAGGCCTCCAGGCTGGCCAGCAAGGCCTCGCGCGCAGCCAGGTTGTCCTGGCGGGCCGCTTTGACGGCCGCCTGCCGCGCCGCCAGCGGCTGGTAAGCCTGGTGCAGCGCGCCATCAAAGGCCGCCCACAGCGTCTGGCTGGCCGCGGCGCCCAGGCGGTCAAGCTCGCGCCAGCGCGTGCGCAGCGCCTGGATCGCGTCGCCGTGGGTCTTGAGATTCAAGCTGACGGCAGGACGGGCGGGCGGGACGGATTCGGCCCGATCAAGCGCCGCTGCGGGTGACACCTCGACCGCCGCTTCAGCCGGCGGAGCAACGGCGTCGGTGGCTGGCGCCGCGGGCCCAACAGTGACTGCGGGCTCGGCGGGTGCGGTGGGCTCAGCGGCTGCTGGGGGTACAGCCAGCGCTGCTGGTGCCGTCGGCGCGCTGGGATCGGCAGCCGCGGCAGCCTCGGGCGGCATCGCCGGTACCGCAGCGGTCGCAGCAGAGTTCGCAACAGCGGTCACGGGCATCGCTGCCAGGGTGATCCGGGCCAGCGCCTCGGCTTCGGCCACCAGGTCCTCCCGGACCCGACCGCCGCCCCAATGCTGCCAGTCCTTCAACCGGCCGCGCTCGTCCAGCAGCGCCTGGTAGCGGCCGCGCAGGCTGTCGCCCGCGGGCAGGTTGAGCGTCACACCCGGCAATGCAGCCAGGGCGGTGTCGAAAGCCTGCAGCTGGTGCTGCAGTGCGGCGAGCTGGCCTTCGGCGGCGCTGGCCTCGGCCTGGGTCAGCAGGCCGTCCAGTTTCGCGGTCTGGTCGGCACTCGGGGCTTGCGGCGCCAGTCTGGGGGTTCGGGCGGGCCGGGCCTCGGGCTGGCGCCGGACTGGCGCAGCGGCAGGCAAGGCTGGCGACAGCGTGCGCTGCACTTGTGCAAAGCGCAACGCCAGCGGCTCGGCCAACGCGGCGTCGTCCAGTGGGGGCAATGTCTGCCAGCGTTGGACCGGGCCGAGCACCACCGGCACTGGGGCGGCGGCAGGCGCAACAGGGGCGGATGGCTCAAACGACGGCAGGTCGGCGGCTGATGCTTCTGCAGTCTGCAGGTCATCGGCCGGCGTTTCAGCGGCCGGCAGGTCGGCGGCCGGGCAGTCAGCGACCGGCAGGTCAGGGGCAGGCAGATCAGCCGTCGCCAGGTCAGGCGCTGCGGTATCAGCGCTTGGCCTGGACGCAGGTGCCGCCCCGGCTGCAGCCAACGCCTCCTGCGCCTCCTGCGCCTCCTGCACCAGCGCCGCCAGCAGGTCCAGCCGGGCCTGCACCGCCGCCGCGGTGTGCAGCGCACTGGCCAGGGACAGGTTCAGCGTGGCCGCCGGCGCCGCGGCCGGGCAGCTCAGCCGCAAGGCCTCGGCCGCGTCACGCGCAGTCGCCAAACCGGCACCGGAGGTATCGTCGCCAGCCGTGGCCGCCTGGGTGCAGGCCTGGCGCAGGCCGGTCAGGGCCAACGCGGCGTCGGCCAGCCAGCGCTGCCCGTGCTGCTGCTGCTCGGACTGCTCGCGCAGCTCGCTGTCGATGCGCTCGCGCAGCGCGCTGAAGCGGGCCTGCTGCGCTGCCTCGATCCAGGCGGGGTCCAGCGCCCGCCAATCGCGGTCCAGCGCGACCAGGTGGTTGACGGGCACCTGGGTCTGGCCGACCAGTGCGGCCGCGGTCTCGGTCAGCGCCTGCACCCGGGCCTGGGTGGTGCGCCGGGCGACAGCGGCCTCCAACCGCTGCTTGGCCAGCCGGTGAACCCGCCGGTCATGGCTGCGAAACGCACGTTCAGCCTGGCGCAACGTGGGCTCGCCCACCAGCGCCTGCACCGCGGCCAGCTTGATATCCAGCCCAGGCGCGCTCTGCGCCACGGCCAGCAACGCAGCATCATCGCCCAGCGCCGCCTGCAGGCGCGGCTGCCAGGCGGCGCGCTCAGCATCATCCTGCCGGGTGCGGGTCTCGGCTTTGGCAAGCGCTGCCTGCTGGGCCTGGGCCTGCACCGCCGCCGGGGTGACAGGGGCAGCAAGCGGCGCGGCAGGCGCCTTCCATTTCTTGAAAAACCAGCTCAGCATGGGGGATCGACGCAGTGAAGGGTGCGCAGCGCAGCGCGGGAGACATCGGCGGGCCGGCTTGCCCGCTGCAACCCAGCAGTTTAGGCCGACGCCGAGCTGTGGGGCGGCGTATCGGTCGGCGCATCGGTGGGCATATCGGTCGGTGTATCGGCGGGCCTGCAGATCGGCCTGGGGGTCCACGCGGGGCGCACCGGCCTGCGCCGTCCGCAGCAACCCCGATGCCGCTGGCCGCCCGGGTGTGCGCCAATCCAGGGCTTTCAAGCCTGGCCGTCCGCCGCCGGGTCCACCCCACAGGAGCCTTGCCCCATGAAAACCGGCGTCTTCAACTTCCTCGAACTCGACCGGGTGCACTTTGGCACCCCGGCAGCCGAGGCGCTGCAAACCGAGGCCCGCCAGCGCGGCGCGCAGCGTATCTTCGTGGTCACCAGCAAAACCCTGAACCGCAAGACCGACGCCGTCGTCCAGGCGCTGGCGCTGATCCAACCGCAGGTGGTGGGCCTGTTCGACGACTGCATTGAACACACCCCACGCGACAGCGTGATCGCGCTGGCCGATGCGCTGCGCTCGGCGCAGGCCGACCTGGTGGTCAGCATCGGCGGTGGCACCGTGATCGACACGGTGAAAGTGGCGCTGGTGGCGCTGGCCGAGGGCCTGACCCGGCCCGAGCAGCTGGACGACTGGCACATGCGGGTGGCGCCCGACGGCAGCCGGGTGGTGCCCCAGCCCGGCCGCCCGCCCTGCCGGCAGATTGCGGTGCCCACCACACTGTCGGGCGCCGAGTTCAGCGATCTGGGCGGCGCCACCGACACCCGCTTCGGCACCAAGCACGGCTACACCGGCGCCTTCATCGGCGCCGCCGCGGTGATCCTCGATCCACGCATGACCGTGCACACGCCCGACCGGCTGTGGCTGTCTACCGGCATCCGGGCGGTGGACCATGCCGTGGAGGCGCTGTGCTCGGTCAACGCCCAGCCGCTGATCGACGCCACCAGCGTGCGGGCGCTGGCGCTGCTGGGCCGCTCACTGACCCGCTACGCCAGCGATCCGGCCGACCTGGACGCCCGACTCGACGGCCAGATGGGCGCCTGGCTGGCCGCCACCAGCATCCGCCGCACCGAGTACGGCGCCAGCCACGGCCTGGGCCATGCGCTGGGCGCCGATGCCGGTGTGCCGCACGGCATCACCTCCTGCGTGCTGCTGCCCACGGTGATGCGCTACAACGCCGAGGCCTGCGCGCCGCAGATGGCCGAGATCGCCGCGGCGCTGGGCGCCCCAGACCTGCCCGCTGCCGATCAGGTCGAGGCGTTGATCGCCGGCCTGGGCCTGCCCACCCGCATCAGCCAGCTCGGCATAGACCACAGCCGCCTGGCAGTGATTGCGCAAAAAGGCATGGCCAACCCCTGGGTGCACAGCAACCCGCGGCCGATCCGCGACGCGGCACAGCTTGAGGCGCTGCTGGAACAGGCCTGGGCATGAGCCTGCCGCCCGGCGCGGCCTGGGCACCGCCCGCGCGCGACGGTGTCAGCCCGAGTCGCCTGGTGGTCGCGCCCGGGCCGGGGTCCACGCTGGCCGAGTACCTGGGCGTGCGGCTGCGGCCCGGCATCGACTGGCGCGCACGGCTGGCCCAGGGCGACGTGGTCGACGTCCAGGGCCGGCCGCTGGCTGCCGATGCACCTTGCGTGCCCGGGCAGGTGCTCTGGTACTGGCGCTGGCTGCCGCCCGAGCCGCGGGTGCCGTTCGAGCTGCTGCTGCTGCACCAGGACCAGCACCTGGTGGTGGTCGACAAGCCGCACTTTCTGGCCTCGATACCGGGCGGCCCCTACCTGCAGGAGACCGTGCTGGTGCGGCTGAGGCGCCTGCTCGGCAACGATGACCTGATGGCCTTGCACCGGCTGGACCGCGAGACCGCAGGCGTGCTGCTGTTCAGCGCCCTGCCGGCCAGCCGCAACGCCTACCACGCGCTGATGCGCGAGCAGCGCATGCGCAAGACCTACGAGGCCGTGGCGCCCTGGCGCGACGACTTGTCACTGCCGCTGACCGCAGACCACCGGCTGCAGGACACGCCCGGGGCCAGCCACCTGCCGGTGCAGGTTGTCGACGGCCAGCCCAACGTGCGCACCCAGATCGAATTGCTGCGGCGGCTGGGCCGCCAGCCCGCGCAGGGCGAGCCGGCGCAGGCGCTGGCGCCGGAGCTGGCCCAAGAACCGGCCCAAGAACTGGCGCATTACAGGCTGAAGCCGCTGACCGGCCGCCGGCACCAGTTGCGCGCGCAACTCAACGCGCTGGGGCTGCCGATCCTGGGCGACCGCATCTATCCGCGGTTGTGGCCCGAGCCCGCGGCCGACGCGCCACCGGACTACAGCCACCCGCTGCAGTTGCTGGCGCGCGAGATCAGCTTCACCGACCCACTGAGTGGCGCACCGCGGCGATTTTTCAGCGGCCGGCAGCTGGCGCTGGCCGCCAACGCCTGAGGACCGGCGCTGCGCGGCGGCGGCGTTCTGCCCGGGCCCGGGCTGATCTTCAAGTCTGCCCGATGCTAGGCGATCACCGCCTCAGCCAGTCGCAATCTGGCCGATTGAATACCCAACACCGCCTCGATGGGCTCAGGCCGGTGCAGCAGGTAGCCCTGGGCAAAATCGATGCCGATTTCGCGCACCCGGTCCAGTACCTCCACCCGGTCGACAAACTCGGCCACCGTCTTGACGCCGACCACCCGGGCCACGTCAATGAAGCAGCGCACGGCCGCATCGTCGAGCGGGTCGTCGATCAGGTTGCGGATGAACTGGCCGTCGATCTTGAGCAGGTCCACGTTCAGGCGCTTCAGGTAGCCGAACGACGACGCCCCGGCGCCGAAGTCATCGAGCGCAATGCGCACGCCCAAGGCGCGGACCTGCCCGATGAACACGCTGGCATCGGCCATGTGGGTGACGGCCGCGGTTTCGGTGATCTCCAGACAGAGCCGCCGGCAGACCTCGGCGCCGGCGTCGGTCAAGGTGTCGATGGCCTGGCGGTGAAACGCGCGGTCGCCGATCGACTGGCCCGACAGGTTGACGCACAAGGTGTCGATGGCCGACAGGTCGGCCAGTGCGCGCAAGGTGTCGATGGCCCGGCGCAACACCCAGCGGTCGATGCGCGTGGCAAAGTGAAACCGCTCAGCCGCGGGCAAAAAAGCGCCTGGCTGGATCACGCTGCCGTTGCTGTCGATCATGCGCAGCAGCACCTCGGCATGCAGACCATGCGGGTGTGCATCCAGCGCCTCGATGCGCTGCGCATAGAGCGCAAAGCGGTTCTCGTCCAGGGCCTGCTCCAGCCGTGCCGCCCACTGCATCTCGCCGTGGCGGGCGCGCATGGCCTGGTCGGTGTCGAACCAGGCATGCACCCGGTTGCGCCCGGCCTCTTTGGCGGCATAACACGAGGTGTCGGCCGCCTGCATCAGCGCCGCCGTAGTGGCCCAGCGGTTGTCCACCGGCACCAGGCCGATGCTGGCGCCGATCCGAAAGCGCCGCTCATCGTGCATGAACCGGAAGTCGTCCATGCGCTCACAGATCTGCTGGGCAACGCGCTGCGCCTGATCGGCTGAGCAGTGCTCCAGGATCACCGCAAACTCGTCGCCGCCCAGCCTGGCCAGGGTGTCGCGCGCACGCACCGATTCGCCCAGCAGCTTGCTCACCTGCTGCAGCAACTGGTCGCCCACCGAATGGCCGCAGGCGTCGTTGACCAGCTTGAACTGGTCCAGGTCGATGAACAGCAAGGCGTGCTCGCTGCGGTCTTCGTGCGACTTGTTCAACACGCGGCGCAGCCGGGTCTCGAACTCG
>JBBRZR010000246.1:0-7499 GCA_038236495.1 Burkholderiales bacterium | reverse complement strand
CCTGGGGCGGTCAGCACAGTCCGGGCTTGCTGATACCGTTGCCCGCCGGCGGCCCAGCCGGTAACCCCCGCTCCCGAAAGGACGTCTCCCATGACCCGACCGCAGGCCGTGCCCACCGTTCAGATTGACCAAGCGCGCATGAAAGTAACCGAGTGGCGCTTCGCTCCTGGCGCTGAAACCGGCTGGCACCGGCATGCCATGGACTATGTCGTGGTGCCGATGACCAGCGGGACGCTGCTGCTCGAGACGCCGACAGGCGAGGTGCACAGCCCGCTCACTGCCGGCGTCTCGTATGCACGGTCGGTGGGGGTCGAGCACAACGTCATCAACGCCAACGACCACGAGTTTGTCTTTGTCGAGGTCGAGTTGCGCTAGAAGGCTGTTTTATGGGTGTCGCAGTGGCACGCGGTCTCGGGCTCGATCAACGCCTGCCCGGGGTTTGCATCCACCCGGTCGGCAGGCAGCGCAGGCAGCTTGGTGCAGCCACCGTCCACCACCGGGGATCGACACCTGCATCGCTGCGGCTCCCCTGCGCTGCAGCCTGGGGTCACGCGAGCGTCGCCACTTCGACCGCGTGGATCTCGGGCAGGTGGCGCGCAATGGTCGACCAACGCGCGCCCTGACCGCTGACAGCGGTGTCCAGTTGACGCCACCGTCTTCAGACCGGATCCAGCCCTGGGGCGAGGTGCCGGCATACCAGTTGCCGGGTTCGCGCGTGGGCGTTTTGGCGCTGCCAGGGGCTGCGGCGGACTTGGCGGCTGGGGTGAGGGTTGAAGAGCGGCTCGTGTGGGTTCTCCTGGAGGGGCGCAGGCCGCAGCCCGTTTGGGGTGATTGGCCGTCAGACGGCGTCCAGCGCCCGCACCGGCCGCACCTCGATGCTGCCGTACTGTGCCGGCGGGATGCCGCTGGCGATGCGGATCGCTTCGTTCAGGTCCTTGGCCTCGACCAGGTAAAAGCCTGCCAGCATCTCCTTGGTCTCGGCAAACGGGCCGTCGTACAAGGTCACCTGCCCGCCGCGCACCCGCACCGTGGTGGCGGTGTGCGTCGCGTGCAGCGGCTCACCGCCGACAAGTTGCTGGCTGGCTTGCAGCTCACGCACGTAGTCCATGCAGACCTGGTCGCTGCAAGCGGCCCAGTGTTCAGCGTCGAGGTAGACGAGGCAGAGGTACTTCATGGTGGTTTGCCCTTTTGTTGGCGCTTGTCAGCCGGCGATCTCGGGCTCGACCAGGGTGGCGAGTTGCGCCAGCGATTCTTGCCAGCCCAAGTAGCACATCTCCAGCGGAATCATGGCCGGAATGCCGCTTTGCTCGATGCTGATCTCGGTGCCGACCAGGACGGGGCGGAGCGTCACCGTGACCAGCAGTTCACCGGGCAGGTTCGGGTCGTCAAACACGTCGGTGTAGCGGATCAGCTCGTTCGGCTTCAGCTCGAGATACTCACCGCCGAACGCGTGGGCCTGGCCGGTCGTGAAGTTGTGGAACGACATCTTGAACCGGCCACCGACCACGGCGTCCATCTGGTGCACGGTGCAGGTGAAACCGTAGGGCGGTATCCATTTGCTCATGGCGCCGGGTTCAAGAAACGCGCGGTAGACCTTTTCGGGTTTGGCGCGCAAAACGCGGTGCAGATGGACGGTTCGGGCTGTCATGGGCGTGCTCCTGGGTTCTGGTGCGTGCTGGTGAGTGCTGGTGGATTACAGCTTGGACGGCCCGGCGTTGACCATCCAGCCGATGCCGTAGCGGTCGGTCAGCATGCCAAAGCGCTCAACCCAGAAGCTGGCGGCCATCGGCATCGAGACCTCGCCTCCTTCACTCAGGGCCTGGAAGGCGGCTTCACCGGCGGCGACATCGCCGTACTCCAGCGTCAGCGCGATGCTGCTGCTGGCGCTTGAGGTGCTGCGCTCCATGCCGGGCGGCCTGTCGGCCGCGAACAGCTGGCCACCAGCAGGCAGGGCCAGTACCGAGTGCATGACACGGTTGCGGTGTTCCGCAGGGCACTGCTCGGCCATCGGCGATTCGCCATAGGTCAGCGTCATGTCGATCTTGCCGCCAAGGGCGGCTTCGTAAAAGCGCAGGGCCTCGGTGCAGTTGCCGTCGAATCCGAGGTACGGGGTGAGTTTGGACATGGCGGTGCTCCAGTGAAATCGGTTGAAGAGTCTGAAACTGAGATGTGCCGGCAATAGCTAATCGAACGGCCACGGCGGCTTTCGACAGCCCTGCCGAAAAAGATTCTCAATCCCCAAGTTCAGCCAGCCGCCGCATCAAAAAACGGCGCTCGGGCGCCTGCTGCGCCAGCGCTGCAGCGGCACGGTAGTGCTGGCGCGCGGCCTCGATGTGGCCGGCGCGGCGGCACAGGTCGGCCATGGCGGCGGGCGCCAGGTGGTAGTCGGGCAGGGCCGGCAGCAGCGGGCCGATCAGCGCCAGGCCAGCCTCGGGGCCATCCCGCATGGCCACCGCCACCGCGCGGTTCAGCGCCACCACCGGGCTCGGTTCGGTCCGCAGCAGCGCGTCGTACAAGCCGACGATTTGCGGCCAGTCGGTGGCCGTCGCTTCTGCGGCTTCGGCATGCACGGCGGCAATCGCCGCTTGCAGCGCGTAAGCGCCAAAGCCGCGTTGGCGCAGTGCGGCTTCCGCCAGCGCTGCAGCGTCTGCTATGGCGCGGTGGTCCCAGCGGCTGCGGTCTTGCTCGTCCAGCGGCACCAGGTCGCCCCCAGCGGTACAGCGCGCCGCGCGGCGGGCATGGTGCAGTTGCATCAGCGCCAGCAGGCCCATCACCTCGGGCTCATTGGGCATCAGGCTCAGCAGCAGGCGCGCCAGACGGATCGCCTCATCGGCCAACTCACTGTGCAAGGCTGCGGCGCCGGCATGCGCCGAGTAGCCCTCGTTGAAGACCAGGTAGATCACCCGCAGCACGCTGACCAACCGGGTCGGCCGCTCGGCCGGGCCCGGCACTTCGTAGGGGATGCGGGCGGCCAGGATCTTGGCTTTGGCGCGGACAATTCGCTGTGCCAGCGTCGGCGTGGCGATCAAAAATGCCGAAGCGATGGCCTCGGTCGGCAAGCCGCAAACCTCGCGCAGCGTGAGCGCGACGCGGGCCTCTTCGGCCAGGCTGGGGTGGCAGCAGGTAAAGACCAGGCGCAGCCGGTCGTCTTCGATGTCCTGGCGCGCGTCCCACTGCTGCTCCCAGCTGGGTGATTGCTCGTCGGGCACTGCTGCGGCGGCGTCGGCCACGTCGGGTGCCGCATCCATCGAGACAAAACGCGACTGGCGCCGCAGCTTGTCGATGGCCTTGAACCGGCCGGCCGATACCAGCCACGCCACCGGGTTGGCCGGCACGCCTTGGCTGGGCCACTGCTCGGCGGCGGCGACAAACGCGTCGTGCCGCGCTTCTTCGGCCGCGTCCATGCTGCCCAGCAGGCGCACCAGTGTCGAGAAGACCCGGCGGCCCTCTTGGCGGTAAATGTCCTCGATCGAGGCGGTCATGGGCCTATGCCAGTTGGGAACGCGGCAGACTTTAGCGGGTCAACCCGGACTCGGTTGTCCGAGCTGCGCAGACTGAAGGCCAACCGTGCGCAACCCGGCAAGGACCCGCGCGGCACCGCCGCTGACCAGCCCGCGCCGGCTGATGTCCCCTGTTTGACAGTGAAACCCCGGGTGCCAACCCGGACGCCCCCGCCTCACCATCGCCCAGTCCACAACGGAGATATCCCGATGCTGATCCGCACTGCCCTTGCCCTGCTCTCTCGCAGCCTGCTGCCGCTGGCCCTCGCCAGCCTGCCCGCAGCGGCGCTGGCACAGGCCTTTCCCATACCGGGCAAGATCATCCGCATCGTGGTGCCCTTTCCGGCCGGTGGTCAGACTGATATCCAGGCACGGCTGCTAGCGGCCAAGCTGCAGCCGGCGCTGGGTGTCACCGTGCTGGTGGACAACAAGCCCGGCGCGTCCAGCATCCTGGGCACGATGGAGGTGGTGCGCGCACCGGCCGACGGCCACACGCTGCTCTACACCATCAGCGTCACCGCCGCACAAAACCCGCACCTGTTCACCAAGCTGCCCTATGACCCGATGAAGGATTTGACGCCGGTGATGTTTGCCGCCCGGTCGTCCACCGTGCTCACCGTGCCGGCCAACTCGCCCTTCAACAGCGTGGCCGACCTGGTCAAGTTTGCCAAGGCCAACCCGGGCAAGCTGAACTACGCGTCGTTCTCGCTGGGCTCGACCTCGCACCTGGTGGCCGAGCTGATGCAGCAGGCCACCGGCACCGAGATGACGCACATCCCGTTCAAGGGCTCGGCCGACGCCGGCATGGCGCTGATGGGCGGGCAGGTGGACTTTTTATTCGACGGCCCCACCACCGCCCTGGCCAACGCCCGGGGTGGCAAAGTCAAGATGTTGGCCTTTACCGACCCCAAGCCCTATGCCGCGCTGGGCAGCCTGCCCAACATGGCGCAAGCCGGCGTGCCCGGGGTGGATGTCACCGGCGGCATGCAGTTTTTCGGCCCGCGCAACCTGCAGCCCGAGGTGCTGGCCAAGATCAACGCCGCGCTGGCCAGCGCGCTGAAAGACCCCGAGGTGGCCAAGCTGTACGCCGACGGCGCCAGCGAGATCGTGGCCTCCAGCGCGGCCGAGCATGCGGTGTCGGTCAAGGAGCAATACGAGCGCTGGGGCGCTGTGATCCGCAAGCTGGGCTTGAAGCTGGATTGAGCGGCTGACTGGCTGACCGGCTGACCGGCGGCCCAGCCGGCCCGCCGCCGCCCGCCGCCTTGGCGCCCGGCGGGCCGGTTGACTGCGCAGCAGCGCCGCGTCACTTGAGCCGGCGTCAAGCTGCAGCGTTTAAGCTCTCAGCCCATGCGGGCCCCTTCCAGACGCCGAGACAGCCGCCGCGCTGCCTGAGGCCTTCGCGCCGTCTGTACCTGCTTCGCCTTCCCCCGCGGGCTTTCCTGTCTGAGAGTGCTTCCCGATGAAACGTCGACATTTGATTCTGGGCGGCCTGGCCGCCACCGGTGCCCTGGTGGTGGGCTGGGGCGTGCTGCCGCCGCGCCAGCGCCTCACCGGCAGCAAGCCCTTGCCGGTCGCTGCGGGCCAGATGGCCTTCAACGGCTGGGTCAAGATCGGCAATGACGATGTCGTGACGGTGATGGTGCCCAAGAGCGAGATGGGCCAGGGCGTGACCACCAGCCTGGCGATGCTGCTGGCCGATGAACTGGACGCCGACTGGGACCGGCTGCGCACCGAGCACCCGCCGATCGATGCGATCTACAACAACCTCGCCACGGTGGTCGACGGTCTGCCGTTCCACCCCGATGACCACGGCATGGTCAAGCGCACCGCCGCCTGGCTGACGGCCAAGACCATGCGCGAGATCGGCCTGCAGGCCACTGGTGGCTCGACCAGCATCAAGGACTTGTGGCTGCCGATGCGCGAGGCCGGCGCCAGCGCCCGCACCCTGCTGGTGGCCGCCGCCGCCCAGAGCTGGGGCGTGCCGGCCAACGAGTGCCGGGTCGCCAAGGGCGTGGTCAGCCATGCCGGATCAGGCCGCAGCGCCAAATTTGGTGAACTGGCCGAACGCGCTGCCAAGCTGCCGCTGCCCGGCTCGGTCACGCTCAAGACTGCCGCCGACTTCAAACTGATCGGCCAGCCGCAAAAGCGGCGTGAGGCCGCCGGCAAGCAGGACGGCAGCGCACGCTTCGGCATCGACACCGTGCTGCCCGGCATGCTGTACGCCAGCGTGGTGATGTGCCCGACCCTGGGCGGCAGCGTGACCCGCTTCGACGCCAAGGCGGCCGAGGCCCTGCCGGGGGTCAAGAAGGTGCTGTCGGTGGCGGGCCAGCGCGGCGGCAGCGGCGCGGTGGCGGCTGTGGCCGACACCCCCTGGCACGCGATGCAGGCCGCCAAGGCCGTCGCCGTCACCTGGGACCACGGCCCGGCGGCGGCACTGACCAGCGCCGGCATCACCCAGCAACTCGGCCAGGCGCTGGACGCAGGTGATGGTTTTGGCTACTACAGCCACGGCGACGCGGCGGCGGCGATGAAGACGGCCGCCAAGACCCTGCGCGCCGAGTACAGCGCGCCGCTGCTGGCGCACGCCACGCTGGAGCCGCAGAACTGCACCGTGCTGTTCAAGGACGGCCGTGCGACGGTGTGGGCGCCCACGCAGGTGCCCGGTCTGGCCCGCTATGTGGCGGCCCAGGCGCTCGGCCTGGACAGCGAGCAGGTCGAGATGAACGTCACCCTGCTGGGCGGTGGCTTTGGCCGCCGGCTGGATGTGGACTTTGTCGCCCAGGCCGCCAGCATTGCCCGCGCCCTGCCCGGCCAGCCAGTGCAAACGGCCTGGACCCGCGAGCAGGACATGACCCACGACTTCTACCGCCCGCCCTGCGTGGCGCGCTATGAGGTCGGCTTCGACGCCCAGGGCAAGCCGGTGGCCTGGGCGGCCAAGTCCGCCGGGCCGTCGATCGTGCAGCAGTTTTTGCACCGGCAGTTTGGCCTGCCCGGCGCCGGCCCCGACAAGACCACCGCCGAGGGTGCGTTTGACCAAGCCTATGAGTGGCCCAACGCCCGCATCGGCCACGTCATCGTCGAGCTGCCGGTGCCGGTGGGCTTTTGGCGCTCGGTCGGCCATTCGCACCATGCGTTTTTCAAGGAGAGTTTTGTCGACGAGGCGGCGCACGCCAGCGGACAAGACCCGCTGGCCTTCCGCCTGGCCTTGCTGACCCGCCACCCGCGCCAGCGTGCTGTGCTGCAGCGCGCGGCCGACCAAGCCGGCTGGGGCCAGCCGCTGGCACCGGCCGCCGATGGCGCCAAAGTTGCGCGTGGCATCGCCCTGCATTCGAGCTTTGGCAGCACCGTGGCCCAGGTGGCCGAAGTCTCGCTCGACTCAAAAGACCCCAAGCGATTCCGGGTACACCGGGTGGTGGTGGCCATCGACTGCGGTTTGGCCGTCAACCCCAACGGCATACGCCAGCAGATGGAAAGCGCAGTGGTGTTTGGCCTGACCGCGGCGCTGTTCGGTGAGATCACGCTGGACAAGGGCCAGGTGCAACAGACCAACTTCCACCAGCAAGCGCTGCTGCGGCTGGGCGACTGCCCGGTGATCGAGACCCACATCATGCCCAGCACCGAATCGCCCGAGGGCGTCGGTGAGCCAGGCACCCCGCCGATTGCGCCCGCCGTGGCCAACGCCCTGTTTGCGCTGACCGGCCAACGCCTGCGCAGCCTGCCCCTCAAGCTGGCCTGACCGGCTCCCCGGTACCCCGCACCCCGGTACCCCGCACCCCGGTACCCCGCACCCTGTACCCCGACACCCCATGACCACCACCCTCAATATCAACAACAAACCCGTCACTGTGACAGCCGAGCCCGACACCCCGCTGCTGTGGGTGCTGCGGGGCGAGCTGCAGATGACCGGTACCAAGTTCGGCTGCGGCATGGCGCTGTGCGGCGCCTGCACCGTGCAGATCGACGGCGAGCCGGTGCGCGCCTGCGTCACGCCGATCTCGG
>JBBRZR010000245.1:0-7525 GCA_038236495.1 Burkholderiales bacterium | reverse complement strand
TTTGTCAGCGGGCTTGTCCTGCAAGGCCCGCACCGCCTCGGCGTGGGCCAGGGCCTGGTCGTAGCGGCCGGCCAGAAAGTCGAGCTGGGCCAGCAGGCCGATCAGGTCACGCTGCGCCGCCTTGTCGGCGATCTCATAGCCCGCCAGCACCGACTCGGTATCACGCCGCAGCGCCTCGGCCAGCACCGAAAACTTATCGGCCGAGCGCAAGATGTCCTCCAGCTTGCCGGCAACCGGGTAACTGAAGCGCGGCAGGTCGGCCGCTTTTTCGATGCGGGGCTTGGGTGACGCGGGCTGAGCCACAGCCTGGAACGTCGGGCCGGCCAGCAAAAAACTCAAACCCAGCAGCAGGGCGAGTCGGGTCGGGTTTGATGGATGCGGCATGGGCGGGCCCTGATAGAGGTTCAGGTCGCCGATGCTAGCCGCATTGGCCGCTGCTGACTGCCGACATGTGCACTGGCCACCGCAGGGTGGCCGCAACTCAGGCGGCGGCCGATCACCCGGCGGTTGATTCCTCGATGAACTGCTTCAGCAGCTTCTTCAGCTGTTCTACCTTGCGCGGGCCCATCGCACCCTCGACTGCACCATGGTGGGCGTCCACGCTCTCGCGCAGCCGGGCCACGGTTTCCAGGCCCAGATCGCTGATGTAGACCAGCACCTTGCGGCTGTCCTGCAAATCGGCGGCACGTTGCACCAGGCTGCGGCCAACAAGACGGTCGATGTTCTTGGTCAGCGCCGGGTGGTTCATCAGCACCAGCACGGCCAGTTCGCCCATCGAGCGGCCCGCCTCATCCGACAAAACTTGCAGAATGCGCCACTGCTCTTCGGTCACTTCTTCGGCAGCAATCGACTGGGCCAGGCCCAGGTGCATGCGGCGATTGGCCGAAGCCAGCAGGTAGGCCAGGTATTCGGAGATGTTTTGGTCGGCCGGCATGGTAGGTGCAATCACGATATCTCTCGCACTGCAGTTTACGCAAAATAGCTTTCCAGGGAAACCACCTTGGTGCGGCATGTGCGAAGTATGCCCACCCAAAAAGCCAAATTGGTGCACAGCCCGAGGGTCAGATGGCAACATTGTCAGGAACGGTTTCCCACAGCCCAGCCGGCAGGCCGCCGGCTGAGCTGTCGCCTCTTCGTCCGCCGTTGCGCCCGCGGCTGCCTTCGGCCAAGCTGAGCCGGCCGCAATGGTCCGCCAAGCCGGACCGTGACTTCACCGTGGCGCTGTGTGTGCCGCTGGGCGGCTCTGCCGGTATCTGGGGCCCGTCAGCGATGGCCTCGGCCCGGATGGCGGTGGCCGAGCTGAACCGCGGCGATGGCATCGTCGGCCGCAGTTGCCGGCTGTTGACGGTCAATGCCTCGGACGATTCGCTCGACATCGAGCAGACCCTGATCGAACTGGTCGGGGACGGCGATGTCGACGCGCTGATCGGCATGCACACCAGTGCCGCGCGCCATCGCATCCTGCGGGCGGTGGGCGGCCACATTCCCTATGTCTACACGCCGCTGTACGAAGGTGGGGAGTCGACCCCCGGCGTGTTTGCAATCGGCGAGGTCACCTCGCAACAGCTGGAGCCCGCGGTGCACTGGCTGAGCCGGCACCGCGGCCCCAAGCGCTGGCTGGCGGTGGGCAACGACTATGTCTGGCCGCATGTGTCGCACCGCCAGGCGCGCAACTACATTGCCGAATCGGGCGGCGAGATGGTGGGCGAGAGTTATCTGCCCTTCGGGACCACCGATTTTTCGGAAGTGCTGGATGCCGTGCGGCGCTGCCGTGTCGACGCGGTGCTGGTGTCGCTGGTGGGCCAGGATGCGGTGTTCTTCAACCGCGCCTTCGGCCGCGCCGGGCTGTCACGCGACGTGCTGCGGCTGTCGGGTGCGATCGGCGAGAACGAGCTGCTCGGCATAGGCGCCGACAACGCCGAGGGCCTCTACGTGTCCAGCGGCTATTTCGCCACGCTCGACACCGATGCCAACCTGGCCTTCAAAGAGCGCTACAGCAACCACTTCGGCGAGCGGGCGCCCACCCTCAACACCTTCGGCCAATCCACCTACGAGGGCGTGCACTTTCTGGCCGCGCTGTTCAACCAGGCGCTGCGCACACCCGACGACTGGGAGCAGCTCGGCTGTGGCCCGCTGGCGTATCGCAGCGCACGCGAGGCCCGCTATGCCGGCGCCGGAAGCTGCCACACGCCGATCTACCTGGCCCGGGCCGAGGGCAACAGCTTCCAGGTGATCACTCGGCTGTGAGTCGACCATGGGTGCGTCGATCGTCCCCCTATTCATTTTCCAAGGCAAACAAAAAGCTTGACCTGAAAATGTCACAAAGCCAGAATCCGTTGGCGATGAACTTGGGAATGGGGTTGCCGCAGTGGCCCGTTTGCCTGAGCTTGGCGCAGCCTCCGCCGCACCGTCGGCAGGCCGCTGGTGCGGCCGCATCCAAGACCCTTTTCCGGAGTCAACCATGGCCATCAAACGCCCCACCCTCGACCAGTTGCAGGACGTTGCGCTGAGTCTGGGCATCCACCTGTCAACCGAGCAGGCCGGTGTCTACAACAACCTGCTGCAGGCCAACTTCGATGCCTATGACGCGGTTGATGCGCTGCCCGACTATGTGCCCCGGGTCAGCTACCCGCGCACCCCCGGCTACTTTCCGTCGGGCGAGGAGAACAAGTACGGCGCCTGGTATGTCAAGACCACGATCAAGGGCAAGCCCGAGGGCAAGCTGGCCGGCAAGACCGTTGTGTTCAAGGACAACGTCTGCGTAGCGGGTGTGCCGATGATGAACGGCGCCTCCACGCTGGAAGGCTACATGCCCAATGTCGATGCCACGGTGGTCACCCGGCTGCTGGACGCCGGCGCCACGGTGGTGGGCAAGGCCACCTGCGAATACTTCTGCTTCTCCGGCGGCTCACACACCAGCTCGCCGGCGCCAGTGCACAACCCGCACCGCATGGGCTATTCGGCAGGTGGCTCCTCCTCGGGCAGCGCCGCGCTGGTGGCCGCTGGCGAGGTGGATCTGGCGATCGGCGGCGACCAGGGCGGCTCGATCCGCATGCCGGCATCTTATTGCGGCATCTACGGCATGAAGGCCACCCACGGTCTGGTGCCCTACACCGGCGTGATGCCGATCGAGCTGACGATCGACCATACCGGCCCGATGACCAACAACGTGACCGACAACGCACTGATGCTGGAGGCGATTGCCGGCCCCGATGGGCTGGATCCGCGCCAGCATGCCGGCCAGACCGCCAAGCCCTATGCCGATCTGATGAAGCAGGGCGTGGCCGGCCTCAGGATCGGCATCGTCAAGGAGGGCTTCGGCTGGCCGCAGAGCATGGCTGAGGTGGACGCCAAGGTGAAAAAAGCCGCGGCGGTGTTCACCCAACTGGGCGCCAAGGTGACCGAGGTGTCGGTGCCGATGCACCTGCTGGGGCCGGCCATCTGGCTGCCGATCGCGGCCGAGGGCGCCACCCAGCAGATGATGAAGGACAACGGCCACGGCTTCAACTGGAAGGGCCTGTACGTCACCAGCCTGGTCGACGCACATGCCGGCTGGAAGCAGCGCGCCGACGAGCTGTCGGAAACGCTCAAGCTCACCATGGTGCTGGGTGAATACTTCATCCAGCACTACCGCGGCCATTACTACGCCAAGGCGCAGAACCTGAGCCGCCAGCTGAAGGCTGCCTACGACAGCACGCTGGGCGATTTTGACCTGCTGTTGATGCCCACGCTGCCACTGGTCGCCACGCCACTGCCCAAGCCCGGCGCGCCGGTCGAGGAGGTGGTGGCGCGGGCCTTCGAGATGCTGCCCAACACTTGCCCGTTCGACGTCACCGGCCACCCGGCGATGAGCATCCCCTGCGGGCTGGTCGACGGTCTGCCGGTGGGCATGATGCTGATCGCCAAGGACTACGACGAGGCGACCATCTACCGCGCCGCCTATGCTTTCGAGCAGGCCGGCGACTGGAAGGCGATCTGAGTTCCAGCAGCTTCCCTCGGGGCGGACGCCCCACGCACGTCACGACAAATCAACAGGAGTTCAATATGGACCGTCGCTACTTCATCAAATCCTCAGGTGCCACGCTGGCCGGCACGTCGTCGCTGGTGCTGCCCTTGTCAGCGCTGGCCGCCGACGAGATCGGCGTCGGCAGCATCCATGACCTGTCGGGTGGGCTCGACATCTACGGCAAGCCGATGCTGGATGCGCTGACGCTGGCCATCGAGGAGCAGAACGCCGCCGGCGGCCTGCTGGGCAAGAAGCTCAAGCTGGTGAGCTACGACCCGCAGAGCAACATGCAGATGTACGCTCAGTTTGCACAGCAGGCGGCGCTGAAGGACAAAGTGGCGGTGGTGCATGGCGGCATCACCTCGGCCTCGCGCGAGGTGATCCGCCCGGTGCTCAACAAGAACAAGACGCTGTACTTCTACAACACCCAGTACGAGGGCGGTGTGTGTGACCGCGGCACTTTCTGCACCGGTGTGACACCGGCACAAACGGTGGCCAAGCTGGTGCCGTATGCGATGAAGAAATGGGGCAAGAAGGTCTATGTGATCGCCGCCGACTACAACTATGGCCAGATCACCTCGCAGTGGGTCAAGAAGTTTACGCTGGACAACGGTGGCTCGGTAGCGTCCATAGACTTCTTCCCGCTGGACGTGACCAACTTCGGCCCGACGATCTCCAAGATCGAGGCCGCCAAGCCCGACATGGTGGTCTCGGCCCTGGTGGGTGGTGCCCACATGTCGTTCTACCGCCAGTGGGCGGCGGCCGGGCTGACCAAGAAGATTCCGCTGGCCTCCACCACCTTTGCGGGCGGCAACGAGCACATCGTGCTATCGGCGGCCGAAGCCGATGGGTTTCTGATCTCGTACAACTATTTTCAGAACCTGGACACACCCGCCAACAAGGCCTTCAAGGAACGCTTCTACGCCCGCTTCGGCAAGGACTATCCCAACATCACCGAGCTGGCGATGGGCACCTACCAAGGCTTCCACCTGTGGGCCGCGGGCGTCAAGAAGGCCGGTTCGGTTGACCTGGCCAAGGTGACCACCGCGCTGGAATCGGGCATCAGCTACGACGGGCCCAGCGGCAAGGTCAGCATCGACCCGGCCACCCACCACTGTGTGCTCAACGTCAGCATCGCCGAGGTCAAGAATCAGCAGCTCAACATCCTGCAGACCTTCCAGCAGCAGTCGCCCACCGACACCAGCGCGGTGTGCAACCTCCAGAAGAACCCGAAGGACAACCAGCAGTACGTGATCAAGGCATAACCGCCGCCCAGATGCGCCAGCCGCCCGGCGGCGCCGGATCCGTGGTGCCCGCTTGACCGGTCTTTGCGCGTTTGGAGTCATTCTTGGATCTTGCTGCGGTTGTCGTCATCCAGGTGCTTTACGCTGTGGCGAGCCTGGTTATCGTGTCGGCCGGGCTGGCCGTCATCTTCGGCATGATGAAGGTGATCAACCTGGCCCATGGTGAGTTCATGATGCTGGGGGCTTATGCCACCATCGTGGCTAACAAGGCCGGGCTCAACCTGTGGCTGGCGATGTTCCTGGTCGCGCCGCTGGCCGTCGGGCTGATCGGCGTGGTGCTGGAGCGGCTGGTGATACGCCGGCTTTATGGCCGCATGGTCGACACCATGCTGGCCACCTGGGGCCTGTCGCTGCTGCTGGTGGGCATCGTCACCTCGATCGCCGGCAACACCACGGCGGGGGTGTCGGCGCCGCTGGGCAGCTTCCGGGTCGGCGCCTACTCGGTCAGCAGCTACACGCTGGTCATCATCGCGGTGGCGGCGGTGCTGGCGGTGGCAATACGCTGGGTGCTGCTGCGCACGCCCTGGGGCCTGATTGCCCGCGGCACGATGCAAAAGCCAGACATGGCCAATGCCCTGGGCATCAGCCCGACCCGGGTCTACTCGGTAACGTTCGCGGTGGGCGCGGCGCTGTCGGGCCTGGCCGGCGCCCTGTTGGCACCGCTGACTGGCGTGGTGCCGACCATGGGTGGTGCCTTTGTCGCCAAGGCCTTTATCACCGTGATCGGTGGTGGGCCCGCCATCCTGGCCGGGCTGGTCAGCGCGTCGGCGCTGTTCGGCGCCATCAACCAAGTGGCCACGTTTGTCACCACGCCGGTGTTCGGCGAGGTGGCGCTGCTGTTTGCCGCCATCGTGATGCTGCGGCTGCTGCCGCAGGGCATCACCGGCCGCTTCTTCAAGGGATCGCTGTGAACCGGTTTGCCAAATCGTGGCACAGCGCCGCGTTGACGCTGGCAATAGGTACCGCGCTGCTGTTCTTCCTGCCCACGGTGATGGACGACTACACCGTGATCCAGGTGACGATCTACCTGGTGATGTCGATCCTGGGCATCAGCTTGGGCTTCATCTGGGGCTTCGGCGGCATCCTGTGCTTCGGCCAGGCGGCATTCTTTGGGCTGGGCGCCTACACCTATGCCGTCGCGGTGGTCAACATCGGTGACAGCACCCTGCCCTTCCTGCTGGCCATCGTGGTGCCGGCCTTGTTCGCGGCGTTGTTGGGTTACGTGATCTTTTACGGCCGGCTGTCGGACGTGTACATGGGCGTGATCACGCTCACGGTGACGCTGATCCTGTTCAACCTGATCAACTCCACCGCCGGGCCCGAATGGAAGATCGGCAACGCGCCGCTGGGCGGCTTCAACGGCATACCGGGCATCCCCACGCTCAACGTCCCCGGCCAGCCCGATGAGGTGCTGGGCCCGAAGGCGTTGTTCTACCTCACCGGGGTGTGCCTGCTGGTGGTCTACCTGGGCCTGCGGCTGCTGATCAGCGCCAAGATCGGCCGGGTCATCATCGCCGCGAAGGAAAACGAGCAGCGCGTACTGCTGCTGGGCTACGACGCGCGGGTCTACAAGCTGTTTTGCTTCACGCTGGGCGGCGCCATCGCCGGGCTGGCGGGCTGCCTGTTCACCAACTGGGGCGCGTTCACCAGCCCGACGATCTTCGGCCTGGCGATGTCGGCGCAGATCATCATCTGGGTCATCGTCGGCGGCCTGGGCACGCTGGTGGGGCCGGTGGTCGGCTGCATGCTGATCCAGTGGCTCACCACCGAGATAGGCACCCAGCAGACCTTCAATTCCAACCTGGTGCTGGGCGCCATCCTGGTGGTGTTCGTGCTGCTGGTGCCGCGCGGTCTGGTGCCCAGCCTGGGCGACGTGATCGACAGCCTGGTGCGGCGCCTGCGCAGCAGGCCGGACGTCGCGCCCAAGGACCCGCCCGCCGTCGGCAGCGCTGCACCTTTGGCCGGCACGGAGTCGGGCGCATGACGCCGTTGCTAGAGACCCGCGGCCTGAACGTGCACTTTGGCGGTGTACACGCCACCCGTGATGTCAACTTCAGCCTGGCCGAGACCGAGTTGCGCTGCGTGATCGGCCCCAACGGCGCCGGCAAGAGCACCTTTTTCAAGCTGCTGACGGGCCAGACCAAGCCGAGTTCGGGCCAGATATTTTTCCGCGGCCAAGATATTTCCAACATGCAGCCGCACCAGCCCGGCCGGC
>JBBRZR010000244.1:0-7532 GCA_038236495.1 Burkholderiales bacterium | reverse complement strand
TTTTGCTGGGCAAAAGTGTCACTGACGATGACACAGGCGCCCGCGCCGTCGCTGAACTGGCTGGCGTTGCCGCCGGTGACCACACCGCCGGGCATGGCTGAGCGGATGCCCTTGACCGCGTCGTAAGTGGTACCGGAGCGCAGGCCTTCATCGACGCTGACGGTCACTTCCTTGCTGCGCAAGCCCATCACGGCGTCGGCCACGCCGGCCGTTACGGTGATCGCCGCGATCTCGTCCTTGAACAGGCCGGCTTCTTGCGCAGCGCAGGCTTTTTGCTGGCTGGCGGCGCCGTACTGGTCCATGCGCTCGCGCGACACGTTGTAGCGCTTGGCCACGTTTTCGGCCGTCTCCAGCATGCTCATGTAGACGGCGGGCTTGTGTTGTTTCAGCCAGCTGTCCTGCAGCATGTGCATGTTCATTTCCTGCTGTACGCAGGAGATGCTCTCAACGCCGCCAGCGACATACACGTCGGCCTCGCCGGCGATGATGCGCTGCGAGGCCATCGCGATGGTCTGCAAGCCGCTGGAGCAAAAGCGGTTTACGGTAACGCCGCTGACCGTGACGGGCAGGCCAGCGCGCAACAGCGCCTGGCGGGCGATGTTCATGCCGGTGGCGCCCTCGGGGTTGGCGCAGCCCATCAACACGTCGTCCACCGCGCCGGGGTCGATGCCGGCGCGTTGCACCGCGTGGGCGATGGCGTGGCCACCCAGCGTGGCGCCGTGAGTCATGTTGAAGGCGCCTTTCCAGCTCTTGGCAAGCGGGGTGCGGGCGGTGGAAACGATGACGGCATCGGTCATGGGAGGCTCCTGGGGGTCAAGCGTTAGGGGTGTAGGGGTCAGGCCGCCGCTTGCAGAGCGGGAGAGGCCATGTAGACGCTGTTTTTCACGCTGCCAAAAACACGGCGCAGCATCGGCTCGAACTCGGCGATCGGCAGGGTCTCGGCCTTGGGGTCGAAGGCCGGGTTGTCGTAGAGCGCGCAGAACTCTTCGGTGCGGGCAAAGTGCGGGTTGCCGCGGAACTGCTCACGCAGGTTGCGGTCCAGCCCGATGTGGTGAAAGAAGTAGTAGCCCTGAAAGATGCCGTGGTGTTGCACCATCCACAGGTTGGCGTCGCTGACAAAGGGCTTGAGGATGGCCGCAGCGATGTCGAAGTGGTTGTACGACCCAAGCGTGTCGCCGATGTCGTGCAGCAGCGCGCAGACCACGTACTCCTCGTCACGCCCGTCCTTCAGCGCCCGGGTCGCCGTCTGCAAGGAGTGCTGGTACCTGTCGATCGGGAAGCCGCCCTGGTCGCCGTCCAGCAGCTTGAGGTGGGCCAGCACGCGATCCGGCAAGCCACGCACCGCCAGCATCGCCTCGGCGCCTATGGCCTGCCAGTCGGCGGCGGTGCTTTCTTCCATGCGGGCGAAGGTGGCGGGTGTGGTCATGGCGGCTCCTGGGGCGGATGCTGTGGGGGGGGACGGGGGACGGCGATCAGGTGAAGCTTTTGCCTTCGGCCACCAACTTGGCCAGCAACGGCGCCGGTTGCCAGAATGCACCGTCGTCCAGCGGGTTGGCGGCAAAGCGCTTCATCGCGGTGACCACGTTGTACAAGCCAACGCTGTCGGCATAGCACAGCGGACCGCCCCGGAACAGCGGGAAGCCGTAGCCGGTCAGGTAGACCATGTCGATGTCGCTGGCCTTGTTGGCAATGCCTTCTTCCAGGATGTGCGCGGCCTCGTTGACCAGGCTGAACACCAGGCGCTGCACGATCTCGTCGTCGCCGATCTTGCGCGGGGTGATGCCCAGCTCCTTGCGGTGATCGACCACCATCTGCTCGACCAGTTTGCTCGGAATCGCATCGCGCTTGCCTGGCAGATAGTCGTACCAGCCGGCGCCGGTCTTTTGACCAAACCGGCCCATCTCGCACAGCAGGTCGGCCGTCTTGCTGTACCGCAGCGTGGCCTGCTCACCCGAGCGGCGCTTGCGGATGGCCCAGCCGATGTCGTTGCCGGCCAGGTCGCCCATGCGGAACGGGCCCATCGCAAAACCGAACTTCTCGACCGCCTTGTCCACCTGGGCCGGCGTGCAACCCTCGTCCAGCAAAAAGCCGGCCTGGCGGCTGTACTGCTCGATCATGCGGTTGCCGATGAAGCCGTCGCAGACACCCGAGACCACCGCCGTCTTCTTGATCTTCTTGGCGATCACCATCACGGTGGCCAGCACGTCCTTGGCAGTGGCCTTGCCCCGCACCACCTCCAGCAGCCGCATCACGTTGGCGGGGCTGAAAAAGTGCATGCCCACCACGTCTTGCGGGCGCTTCGTGAAGTTGGCGATCTTGTCGACGTCCAAGGTCGAGGTGTTGGACGCCAGGATCGCACCGGGCTTGGCCACGGCATCGAGTTGCTTAAACACCGACTCTTTGACACCCAGTTCCTCGAACACCGCCTCGATGATCAGGTCAGCATCCTTCAAATCGTCGTAGCTCAGCGTGGTGCTCAGCAGGGCCATGCGCTGCTCGTACTTGTCTGCCTTTAGCTTGCCTTTTTTGACCTGGGCCTCGTAGTTCTTGCGGATGGTGGCCACACCGCGCTCCAGCGCATCGGCCTTGGTTTCCAGCATGGTCACCGGCAGGCCGGCGTTCAAGAAGTTCATCGTGATGCCGCCGCCCATGGTGCCGGCACCGATCACGCCCACCTTGGCGATGTTTCGCAGCGGTGTGCCTTCGGGCACGTCCGGTATCTTGCTGGCGGCACGCTCGCCGAAGAACGCATGGCGCAGCGCCTTGGCCTCGGGCGTCAGCATCAGGCCCTTGAAAATGCGCAGCTCCTCAGCCAGGCCGTCGTCCAGGTTGCGCACCTTCAGCGACGCGGCCACCGCATCGACACAACCCAGCGGCGCCGGGAAGTTTTTGCTCATGCCCTTGACCATGTTGCGCACAAACTGCACGTAGGCGTCGGGGTTGGGGTGGCTCACTTTCAGATCACGCACCGTCGGCAGCGGGCGCTTGTCGGCGATGGTCTTGGCAAACGCGATCGCGCCAGGGATCAGGTCGCCGGTGATGATCTGGTCGAACAATTTCTGGCCCGGCAATGCGGCCAGCAACTCGCTCTTGACCGGCTCGCCGGTGACGATCATGTTCATCGCGGTCTCGACGCCCAGCACCCGCGGCAGGCGCTGCGTGCCGCCGGCACCCGGGATCAGGCCGATCTTGACCTCGGGCAGCGCAATCGCCGAGCCAGGCGAGGCCACCCGGTACTGGCAACCCAGCGACAGCTCCAGCCCACCGCCCATGCAGACGGTGTGGATGGCCGCGACGATGGGCTTGCTGGAGGCTTCAGCCAGCTTGATCAGGGTGAGCAGGTTGGGTTCGGCCATCGACTTGGGCGAGTCGAACTCGCGGATGTCGGCACCGCCCGAGAACGCCTTGCCGCCGCCGGTCAAGACGATGGCGGTCACCGCTGCGTCGTCTTGCGCCTTGGCCAAGCCGTCGGCAATGCCACGCCGGGTCTCAAAACCCAGGCCGTTGACCGGCGGGTTGTTCATCGTGATGACGGCAATGCCATCGGTAACCTGGTAGCTGGCGCTCATGGTGAACCTTTCAACGCGGGGGAATCGGAAAATAGCACGATCGTTCGATTCTAGGAATCAAAATTTGCCGGCGCCTGTCTCTGCTGCGACAAGGCCGGCCCGGGCATCAGGAGTTGCGGGTTAACCCGATGGCAGCCCAGGCCCAAATCAGACCTCCAGCCACTCTTTTCGGACCTCGGACGCGGACTTCAGGTCGGCCGGTGTGCCTTCGAAGACGATCTGGCCGTGGCCCATCACCAGGCAGCGCTCAGAGACTTGCAGCGCGATCGTCAGCTTTTGCTCGACCAGCAGCACCGACACCCCGCGGCGCTTCAACTCCCGCAAGTACCCGGCCACCAACTCGACGATCTTGGGCGCCAGGCCCTCGGTCGGCTCGTCGATCATGATCAGGTCGGGGTCGCCCATCAAGGTGCGGCACAGGGTCAACATTTGCTGCTCACCGCCGGACAGCACACCGGCTTCGGTGTGCTGTCGCTCCTTGAGCCGCGGGAACATGCCGTACATGTCATCAAAGCTCCAGCGCGGCTTGTCCTTGCCGCGCTTCTCACCCAGCATCAGGTTCTGGTGCACCGTCAGCTTGGGAAAGATGTCGCGGTTCTCGGGAACGTAGCCAATCCCCAGGTGGGCGATCTCGAAGGCCTTTTTGCCCAGAATCGGCTGGTCGCGCCAGCTGATGCTGCCGGCACCCTGCACCAGGCCCATGATGGCCTTGACGGTGGTGGACCGGCCCGAGCCGTTGCGGCCCAACAGGCTGACGATCTCACCGGCCCCGACCTTGAAGGTCACGCCATGCAGCACATGGCTCTTGCCGTAGAAGGCGTTCACATCCTTGAGTTCGAGCATCTCAGTGGCTCCCCGCCTGTGCCGCGCTTTGCTGGTCCGCCGCTTGTTGATCGGCCAGTACCGATCCCAGGTAAGCCTCCTGCACCCGCGGATTGGAGCGCACCGCCTCGGGCAGGTCGAAAGCGATCACCTCGCCATAAACCAGCACCGCGATCTTGTCGGCCAGGCCAAACACCACGCCCATGTCGTGCTCCACCGTCAGCAAGGTCTTGCCGGCGGTCACCTCAAGGATCAGCTGGATGAAGCGGGTGGTTTCGCTTTTGCTCATGCCGGCGGTGGGCTCGTCCAGCAGGATCACGTCCGAGCCACCGGCAATCGTGATGCCGATCTCCAGCGCACGTTGTTCGGCATAGGTCAGGTTCATCGCCAGGTGGTCGCGGCGGCGTTCCAGCTTCAGCATCTTCAGCACCTGTTCGGCACGCTCGTTGGCGTCGTGCAGCTTGCTCAAGAACTTCCAGAACGCGTACTGGTAGCCCATGGACCACAGCACCGCGCAGCGGATGTTCTCGAACACCGACAGCCGGGTGAACAGGTTGCTGACCTGGAAGCTACGCGACAGCCCGCGCCGGTTGATCTCGAAGGGCGTGAGCCCGTCGATACGCTGGCCGTTGAGCAAGATCTGCCCACTCGTCAGCCCAAACCGGCCCGAGATCAGGTTGAACAGCGTGCTCTTGCCGGCACCGTTGGGGCCGATGATGGCCACCCGCTCGCCCGGGCGCACTTGCAGTTGCGCACCGCGGATGATCTGGGTCTTGCCGAACTGCTTGTGCACGTCGAGCAGTTCGACGGCGAACTCGGGCTGGCCCGTCTTGGCTTGATGCTGGTTTTGATGCATGCCCATCACAAGGCCTCCCGGCGCTTGGTTTCGCGCTCGATTTCTTCGGCTATGCCGCCCCAGACCTGGCTGAAGCTGCGGCGCCGCCATTCAAACAATCCGGCCCCCAGCACCAACAAAAGCGCGGCACCGATCCAGCTCGGCGCCGCCTGCGCGTTCAGCGTCACCCCCAGAAAGCCCATCTTCGGCCCCAGCGCAGCATTGAGCTGCAGGTGGTAGAGCATTTCGATCATGGCCGAAGCGCCGGTCAGCGCGATCAGCGCCGCCACGCCCAGCACCAGATAGCCCGGCAACACCCGCCGCAGCTTGCCAAACACCGCCAGCCGCAGGTTCATCATGATCAGGCTGGCCAGGCCGCCGGGCGCATACATCACCATCAGCAGGAATACGAGACCCAGGTACAGCAGCCAGGCCTGGGTCAGCTCGGACAGCAGCACCAGCGCGATCACCATCAGCACCGCGCCCAGGATCGGGCCGAAGAAAAACGTGGCGCCGCCCAGGAAGACAAACAGCAGGTAGGCGCCCGAGCGCGCCGCGCCCACCACCTCGGCGGTGACGATCTCGAAGTTAAGCGCACCCAGCCCACCCGCGATGCCGGCAAAAAAGCCCGAGATCATGAAGGCCAGGTAACGCACCTTCTGGGTGTTGTAGCCGATGAACTCGACCCGCTCGGGGTTGTCGCGCACGGCGTTGAGCATGCGGCCCAAGGGGGTGAGCGTCATCGCGTACATCAGCGCGGTGCTGATGAAGCAGTAGACGGCGATCAGGTAGTAGACCTGGATCTGCGGGCCGAAGGTGATGCCGGCCACCGCCTTGCCCAGCACCCGGTTGCCCGAGATGCCGCCCTCGCCGCCAAAAAACTCCGGGACCATCAGCGACATCGACCAAACCAACTCGCCAATGCCCAGCGTGATCATCGCGAAGGTGGTGCCGCTCTTCTTGGTCGTGACCCAACCGAGCACCGCGGCGAAGAACAGCCCCGACAGCCCACCCACCAGCGGAACCAGGCTGACCGGCAGGCTCAAGCTGCCGGCGCTGACCCTGTTGAGGGCGTGGATCGCCAGGAACGAGCCCAACCCGCTGTAAACCGCATGGCCGAAGCTGAGCATGCCGCCCTGTCCCAGCAGGATGTTGTAGGCCAGGCAGGCGATGACGGCGATGCCGATCTGCGACAGCATGGTCTGGGCAAAGCTGCTGGTCCACAGCAGTGGCGCAACCGCCAGCACCGCCGCAAAACCGCCCCAGACCAGCCAGGCGCCGACCGCAAAGCGCGGCCGAAAACTCAAGGTAGGCAAGCTCATCTCATCCCTCCCGCGTGCCCAGCAAGCCCTTGGGCCGGAAGATCAACATCAGCACCAGCAGCAAATACGGCAGGATAGGCGCGGCCTGGGCCAGCGTGATGCGCAGCAGCGGCCAGCCCGGCGTGGCGGGGCCGACCGACGCGCCCAGCCGGTTCACCGCATCGGCCAGCGAGGCGTCCACGGTCAGCGGCAAGGTCTGCAACAGGCCGATCAGGATGGACGCGACAAACGCACCCGCCAGTGAGCCCATACCGCCCACCACCACCACCACGAAGATGATCGAGCCCACGACCGAGGCCATCGCCGGCTCGGTGATGAAGGTGATGCCGCCGATCACCCCCGCCAGGCCGGCCAGCGCACAGCCGCTGCCAAACACCAGCATGAAGACCTGCGGCACGTTGTGGCCCAGTGATTCCACCGCCTCGGGGTGGGTCAGCGAGGCCTGGATCACCAGGCCGATGCGGGTGCGCGTCAGCAGCAGCCAGAGTGCTACCAGCATCAGCAGCGCCACGCCCATCATGAAGGCCCGTGTCATCGGAAAACGTGAACACTGCGCGCCCTGGCACAGCGCATCGCTGGCCGTGCCCAGCACCAGCGACAAGCCGGAGGCCGGGCTCTGGATGATCGTGAAGGCCGGGCCCTGCAGCAACTCGGGCGGGTTGAAGTTCAGCGGCGTGCGGCCCCAGATCAGCTGCACCACCTCCAGCACCACATAGCTCAGGCCGAAAGTGATCAGCAACTCGGGCACATGCCCAAACTTGTGGGCGCGGCGCAGCGCGGTGCGCTCAAACAACGCACCCAGCAGGCCCACCGCCAGCGGTGCCAGCAGCAGCGCAGGCCAGAAGCCGAACACACCGGTGAAGGTGTAGGCGACGTAAGCGCCGATCATGTAAAAACTGGCGTGCGCAAAATTGAGCACGCCCATCATGCTGAAGATCAGTGTCAGCCCGGAGCTGAGCATGAACAGCAGCAGCCCGGAGCTGA
>JBBRZR010000243.1:0-7655 GCA_038236495.1 Burkholderiales bacterium | reverse complement strand
GCGCTCCGGTACCACTTACGACGCGGTCAAGGGCATCCGCTCAGCCATGCCCGGCGGTGTGGTCACCGGCGGCAACGCCAGCCAGTTCAGCGACGGCGCGGGCGCCTGTGTCATCGTCAGTGACACTTTTGCCCAGCAAAAGGGCTTGAAGCCCCTGGGCCGTTTCCTGGGCTTTGCGGTGGCGGGCTGCGAGCCTGACGAGATGGGCATCGGCCCGGTGTTTGCCGTGCCCAAGGTGCTGGCCCGGCTGGGCTTGAAGATGGACGACATCGACCTGTGGGAACTGAACGAAGCCTTTGCGGTGCAGGTGCTGTACTGCGCTGACCGCCTGGGCATCCCGATGGACAAGCTCAACGTCAACGGTGGCGCGATCGCGGTGGGCCATCCCTACGGCGTGTCGGGCCAGCGCCTGACCGGCCATGCGCTGATCGAGGGCAAACGCCGCGGTGCCAAACGGGTCTGCGTGACGATGTGCATCGGTGGCGGCATGGGCGCGGCCGGCATCTTCGAGGTGCTTTGAGACCAAGGCCGGCGCGATGAGCTTCTTGCGCACGCCCGATTCGCGCTTTGCCGGCTTGGCCGGCTGGCCGTATGCGGCGCGCTATGCCCAGCCGTTGGGTGAGGGCGGCCCGCGCATGGCCTACATCGACGAGGGGCCGCGCGACGCCGCGGTCACCGCGCTGTGCCTGCACGGCAACCCGAGCTGGGGTTATCTGTACCGGCAGATGGTCCCGGTGTTCACCGCCGCCGGTATCCGGGTGGTGGCGCCGGACCTGATCGGTTTTGGCCGGTCCGACAAGCCGGCCGACGAGCCCTGGCACCAGTTTGATGGGCACCGCCAGAGCCTGCTGAACTTTGTCGAGTCGCTGGATTTGCAGCAGGTGATGCTGGTGTGCCAGGACTGGGGCGGCATTTTTGGCCTGACGCTGCCGATGGCGATGCCCGCGCGTTTCTCCCGTCTGCTGGTGATGAACACCACGCTGGCCACCGGCACCTTGACCGACGGCTTCCGCCAGTGGCGCGACTACAGCAACAGCCAGCCCGACCTGGCCGTGGGCAAGCTGCTGCGGCGGGGTCGGCGCGAGATGAGCGAGGCTGAAGCCGCTGGCTACGATGCGCCGTTCCCCGATGCCACGTACAAGGCCGCGCTGCGGGCCTTCCCGAACTTGGTGCCCGACGGCGCCGACGCACCCGGTGCCGCCACCAGCCGAGAGGCGGCAGCCTTTTGGCAGCAAGGCTGGGCCGGCGACAGCTTCATGGCCATCGGCGAGCAAGACCCGGTGTTGGCCGGCGCGCCTATGCAAGCGCTGCACCAGACCCTCCGCGGCTGCCCGCCACCCTTGCGGGTGCCTGAAGGTGGGCACTTCCTGCCCGAGTGGGGCGCACCGATTGCCCGTGCGGCGCTGCAACATTTTGGTCTGGCAGCGCGGTGAGCTTGCCACTGTGCAAGGCTTCAGCCGTCCTTGAGATTCACCTCGGTCCAGCTGCCGCACCGGCCCAATGATCGGCCCGAGGTTCTACCCCACCCGTTGCCGCCCAACGCGCCACCCAGACTGCCACCTGCAGCGCGCCCTGATGAGAGCCTTGCCCCATGCGCACCACCGTTGACTTCCTGCTGCAAGACTGGCTGCACGTCAGCACGCTCTGCTCGAGGCCCCGCTTTGCCGAGCATTCCACAGGCACCTTCAACCAGGTGCTCGACACCTGCGAGAAGATTGCGCGCGACAAGTTTGCGCCCTTCAACCGCCTGGTCGATACCGAGGAGCCGCGCTTCGACGGCGACAAGGTGATCCTGCCGCAGGCCACCCAAGACGCCTGGGACGCCTACGCAGCCTCGGGCATGTTGTCGGCGGCGCAAGACTTCAATATCGGCGGCATGCAGCTGCCCTACACGCTCGAATCCGCCGCCAACGCGTTTTTTGCCAAAGCCTCGGTCAGCATCAACGGCAGCCTGTTGACGGTGGGCAATGCCAATTTGCTGATGGCGCACGGCAGCGAGACCCAAAAGCAGGTGTTTGCGCTCAATGAGTTCTCGGGCCGCTGGTCGGGCACGATGTGCCTGTCCGAGCCGCAGGCCGGCTCCAGCCTGTCGGATGTGGCGACCCGCGCGGTGCCTGACGGCGACGGCGCTGAGGCCGACCCGCTGGGCCCGCGCTTTCGCCTCAAGGGCAACAAGATGTGGATCTCGGCCGGCGAGCATGAGCTGACACAAAACATCATCCACCTGGTGCTGGCCAAGATCCCCGGGCCGGACGGCAAGCCGGTGGCGGGTGTCAAAGGCATCTCGCTGTTCATCGTGCCCAAGAAGATGGTGGACGCCACAGGCCAACTCACCGGCGAGCGCAACGACGTGGCGCTGGCCGGTCTCAACCACAAGCTGGGCTGGCGCGGCACCACCAACACGTTGCTGAACTTTGGCGAGGGCAAGTTCCTGCCCGGCGGCGGTGCCGGCGCCGTGGGCTACCTGGTCGGCCAGCCCGGCCAAGGCCTGCGCGCGATGTTCCACATGATGAACGAGGCCCGCATCGGTGTCGGCATGGCCGCGACCATGCTGGGCATGGCGGGCTACGAGGCCTCGCTGGCCTACGCCCGGCAGCGGCCGCAAGGCCGGCCGGTCACGGCCGGCGGCAAGGATGCCGCAGCACCCCAGGTGCCGATCATCGAACACGCCGACATCAAGCGCATGCTGCTGGCGCAAAAAGCCTATGCCGAGGGCGCGCTGGCGTTGGAGCTGTACTGCGCCCGTCTGGTCGATGAACAACACACCGGCGAGCCGGCAGCGGCCAAAGGGGCAGCCTTGCTGCTGGAGGTGCTGACGCCGATCGCCAAGAGTTGGCCCAGCGAGTGGTGCCTGGAGGCCAACAGCCTGGCGATCCAGGTGCATGGCGGCTACGGCTACACCCGCGACTTTCCGGTCGAGCAGTATTGGCGCGACAACCGGCTGAACATGATCCACGAGGGCACCCACGGCATCCAGGGCCTGGACCTGCTGGGCCGCAAGGTGGTGATGGACGACGGCGCCGGCCTCAAGCACTTGGTCACCACGGTGGAGCGCACGATCGCCCGCGCTGGCGCCGTGCCGCTGCTGGCCGGCCATGCCGCCGCATTGGCCACGGCGCTGGAGTCGCTTTACGCCGCCACCGGCGCCGCCTGGTCCACCGGCAAGCCGGAAGACGCACTGGCCAACGCCACGCCTTACCTACAGGCCTTCGGCCATGTGGTGCTGGCGTGGATCTGGCTGGATGTGGCGGCGGTGGCGCTGCAAGGCGCGAGTGGTGCGGCCGCTGCCGACCCGGGTTTTGTGCCGGGCAAAGTGCAAGCCTGTCACTACTTCTTCGACTACGAGCTGCCCAAGATCGATGCCTGGCTGGCGGTGGTGGCCAACCGCAATCCGGTCTGCCGCGAGATGCAGGACGCCTGGTTCTGACCCTGCAGCCGGGTCATCCCCTTTGCCTCTCCTTCTTCCGAAACTTCCCTCGAAAGGCACCCCGTCATGGGCACCCCGATTCAACAACTCTTCGACCTGAGCGGCCGCACCGCGCTGGTCACCGGTGGCTCACGCGGCTTGGGCCTGCAGATCGCCGAGGCGCTGGGTGAGGCCGGCGCCAAGGTGATGTTGACCTCCCGAAAGGCCGCCGACCTGGAGGAGGCGATCGCCCACCTCAACCAACGCGGCATCGACGCCCGTTGGATCGCTGCCGACGCCGCCAACCCGGATGAAGCGCGACGGGTCTGCACCGAGACGCTGGAGCGCCTGGGCCCGGTCGATATCCTGGTCAACAACGCCGGTGCGGCCTGGGGCGCACCGGCCGAAGACCATGCGCTGGCGGCCTGGGACAAGGTGATGAACCTCAACATCCGCAGCCTGTTTGTCTTCAGCCAGACGATTGCCAAGCTCAGCATGATCCCGCGCCGCCACGGCCGCATCATCAACATCGCCTCGATCGCCGGCCTGGCCGGCAACCCGGCGGGCATGGAGACCCTGGCCTACAACACCAGCAAGGGCGCGGTGGTCAACTTCACCCGCGCGCTGGCGGCCGAGTGGGGCGAGCACGGTATCAACGTCAACGCCATCGCGCCGGGATTTTTCCCCAGCAAGATGACCCGCAGCACGCTGGACCGGCTGGGCGCCGACACACTGGCCGCCTCGGCGCCGCTGCGCCGGCTGGGTGACGACGACGACCTGAAGGGCGCAGCGCTGCTGTTTGCGTCCGCCGCCGGCAAGCACATCACCGGGCAGATCCTGGCGATCGACGGCGGCGTGAGCTGTGTCATCGGCCAGTGACGCTTTGACGACCCTACCCCTGCCCGCGCAAGCACGCGCCCGGACCATGCCCAAAAAGAAGCCACCGACCCTGCAGTTTCCGGTCAAGGTGCCGTTTGTCGAATCACTCGGCATCGAGCTGCAGGGTTTTGGCGATGGCCAGGCCGATCTGCGCATCGATCTGGACGCCTCCCACCTCAACACCTGGGACGTGGCGCACGGTGGCGTGGTGATGACCATGCTGGACGTGGCGATGGCCATGGCCGCACGCAGTGCCAACCCGCACGGCACCGGCGTGGCCACGATCGAGATGAAAACCAGCTTCATGCGGCCGGCCGAGCACCAGTTGCGCGCCGTGGCCAAGGTGCTGCACAAGACCACCACGATGGCGTTTTGCGAGGCCTCGCTGTTCGACGACGAGGGCAAGCTCTGCGCCAACGCCACCGGCACCTTCAAGTACCTGCGTGCGCTGCCGGCGCGTGGGCGGGTGACGACCCAGACAGCCAGTGCCGCTGCAGAAACATCCACAGGCACATCCGCAGAAGCGCCCGCAGAGACTTCCCCAGAATCCCCGCTAGAAAAACCCGAATAGACGCAAGAAGTTTCACCCGCCTGCGCTTGCCGTCTCCCCTTCTTCAACCCGCAACCCTGAAAGCACCCACCCCATGAGCAACATCATCAACAAGCAGATCCAGCTGGTCTCCCGCCCCACCGGTGAACCCGGCGCCGACAACTTCAAACTGGTCGAGCTGACGGTCCCCGATCTGGACGATGGCCAGGTGCTGGTGCGCCACCACTACATGAGCCTGGACCCGTACATGCGCGGCCGCATGAACGACGGCAAGAGCTACGCCATGCCGCAAGCACTGGGCGAGGTGATGGGCGGCGGCACCGTGGGCGAGGTCCAGGCCTCGCGCAACCCCAACTTTGCGGTGGGCGATACGGTGCTGGGCATGGGCGGCTGGCAGCAGTACCGGGTGGTCGATGCCAACCAGCGCGGCGTGCTGCAAAAGGTCGATACCAGCAAGATCCCGCTGCAAGCCTACCTGGGCGTGGTGGGCATGCCGGGTGTCACCGCCTGGCATGGCCTGGTGCGCATCATCAACCCCAAGGCCGGCGAGACAGTGGTGGTCTCGGCCGCCAGCGGCGCGGTGGGCAGTGCGGTAGGCCAGCTGGCCAAGGCGCGTGGTGCGCGTGCGGTGGGCATTGCCGGTGGCGCAGACAAGTGCCGCTACGTGGTCGAAGAACTGGGCTTCGAGGCCTGCATCGACTACAAGCAGTTCCCGGACCTGAAGTCGCTGTCGCAGGCGCTGAAAGAAGCCTGCCCGAACGGCATCGACGGCCATTTCGAGAACGTCGGCGGCATGATCCTGGACGCGGTGATGCTGCGGGCCAACGCCTTCAGCCGGGTCGCCATGTGCGGCATGATCAGCGGCTACAACGGCGCGCCCATCCCGATGGCTGCACCCCAGCTGATCCTGGTCAACCGCATGAAGATCCAGGGCTTCATCGTCAGCGAGCACATGGACGACTGGCCCGCCGCGCTGGCCGAGCTGGGCGCCGGTGTGGCCAGCGGCACGCTGAAGTACCGCGAGACCGTGGCGCAAGGCATCGAGGCCGCGCCCGAGGCGTTTTTCGGCCTGCTCAAGGGCAAGAACTTCGGCAAGCAACTGGTCAAGCTGATCTGATCTGACCTGATCTGACCGAACGCAGGGCTGTTGCCGTGATCACCCTGTCCTGGACCTGGCTGCGTTTTGCCGACCTGGGTGTGGACGGGGTCTACGACATGCTGGCCCTGCGCGCCAAGGTTTTCATCCTGGAGCAGGGGCCGTTTCTCGACCCGGACGGGGTGGACCGGCACAGCTGGCACCTCAGTGGCCGGGATGCGGCGGGTGCGTTGCGGGCCTACCTGCGCCTGGTCGACCCCGGCATCAAATACGCTGAGCCTTCGGTGGGCCGGGTGGTGCTGGACCTGCCGCTGCGCGGCAGCGGCCTGGCCGACCAGCTCGTGGCCGAAGGCCTGGTGCGTGCCGATACCGCCTGGCCCGGCGCCGGCAACCGCATCAGCGCGCAAGCACATTTGCAACGCTTCTACGGCCGCCACGGTTTTGTGCCGGTCGGCGAGCCCTATATCGAAGACACCATCCCGCACATTGAAATGTGGAGATCGCCATGAGCGTCGTCGTCACCCACGAGGTTTTCAACCAGAGCGCGCCACTGGTTGACCAGAACCTGTTCACCGGCAACCGGGCGCTGCAGGACGCACTGCGCTTCAACCTGCCGGGCTTCGATGCGGCAAATTTTGCCGCGCTGGGTGCAAGCGCCGGCTCGGCCGAGATGCAACACCACGCCCGGCTGGCCAATGCCTTCTCGCCCCAGCTCAAAAGCCATGACCGCTTTGGCCACCGCATCGACGAGGTCGAGTTCCACCCCAGTTACCACGCGCTGATGGCCACGGCGATGCAGCAGGGCCTGCACGGCACACCCTGGACACAGGGGCCGGGCGCGCACGTTGCGCGCGCCGCTGCCTTCATGCTGTTCACCGAGGCCGAGCCCAGCATCCTGTGCCCGATCTCGATGACCTACGCCGTCACGCCAGCGCTGCGCGCCAATCCGGCGATCTACGCGGCCTGGGGGCCGGGCCTGGCCAGCCGGGTCTACGACGGCCGCTTCCTGCCGTTCGACCAGAAGCACGGCCTGACCATGGGCATGGGCATGACCGAAAAGCAGGGCGGCTCGGACGTGCGGGCCAATACCACTGTGGCGGAGCCCGATGGGAGCGATGGTTGGGGCCAGCGCTACAAGCTCACTGGCCACAAGTGGTTCATGTCGGCGCCGATGTGTGATGCCTTTCTGGTGCTGGCCCGTACGCCGGGACAGTCGGCGGGTGGCTTGAGCTGCTTCTTTTTGCCGCGCTGGTTGCCTGAAGGATCCGCGGGGCAGGGCGGCGCCAGTCTCAACGCCATCCGGGTTCAGCGCCTCAAGCACAAGCTGGGCAACCAGGCCAACGCCAGCTCGGAGGTTGAATTCCATGGTGCCACCGCCTGGCTGGTCGGCGAAGAAGGCCGCGGCATCCCGCAGATCCTGGCGATGGGTGCGATCACCCGGCTGGACTGCGCGCTGGGCACCGCCGGGCTGATGCGCCAGGCGCTGTCGATCGCGCTGCAGCACACGGCGCAGCGCCAGGCCTTCGGCAAGCGCCTGATCGAGCAGCCGATGATGCAAAACGTGCTGGCCGATCTGGCCATCGAGAGCGAAGCCGCTACCGCCTTGGCGCTGCGCCTGGCCCGAGCGGTGGACGCCACCGAGAACCACACCGACCCCAGCGGCCACGAGGCCCTGATCGGCCGGGTGCTGACACCGATTGCCAAGTTCTGGATCTGCAAACGCG
>JBBRZR010000242.1:0-7664 GCA_038236495.1 Burkholderiales bacterium | reverse complement strand
TGCGACCCCTGCCGTGTGAAGGCAGTGCTCTACCGCTGAGCTAACCGCCCGGAATTCCGGGGTTTGCTGAGATTCAACGCATCTCGGCAAGCCAAAGATTATGCCATAGCCTCTGAGGCGTTCTGGGCATCGATCGCTCTCCAGACGGTCTTGCCGCCACTGGCTTTGTCCAGCTCCGCCAGCACCACCGCATGCGCAGCCTGTTCTTCGGTGGTGGCGTCGATCACGGTCAGGGCATACTGCGTCAGGTCACGGGCCAGCAGCGCCTGCGGCGTGCCGGACGCCTGTTCGTCCTCGTGGATCACCAACGAATCCTGGCCGCGGGTCAGCCGGATGTAGACCTCGGCCAGCAGGCCGGCGTCGAGCAGCGCGCCGTGCAGTGTGCGGTGGGTGTTGTCCACCTCCAGGCGCCGGCACAGCGCGTCCAGCGAGTTGGCCTTGCCCGGGAACATCTCGCGCGCCATCAGCAGTGTGTCGGTGACCTTGCCGGCCACGGTGTGGAAGGGCGCACGGCGCAGGCGCTTCAGCTCGCCGTTGAGGAAGCCAACGTCGAAGGCCGCGTTGTGGATGATCACCTCGGCACCCGCCAGGAAGCCGAGCAGGTCGTCGGCCACCTCGACAAACTTGGGCTTGTCGGCCAAAAACGCATCGGTCAGGCCGTGGATCTTGGTGGCCTCTTCACTGCCTTTGCGCTCTGGGTTGAGGTAGACATGGCGGGTTTCGCCGGTGAGCCGCCGGTTGACCATCTCGATGCAACCGATCTCGACGATGCGGTCCCCCGTCTCGGGGCTGAGGCCGGTGGTTTCGGTGTCGAGGAATATTTGGCGCATGGGTTTTGTCCGGCGGGTGTCTGTGGGTTGGTCGGTCGGTCGGAAAGTGGGCAACCTAGCAGGGACGGTTTGTGGCGGTCGCTGCAGCCACTCAGCGCAGCCGTGGCGGCTGACGGCCAGCCCAGATCCACATCGCCGCACCTGCGGCCACCATCGGCACGCACAGCCACTGGCCCATGCTCAGGCCCAGTGCCAGGGTGCCGAGGAAGGCATCGGGCTCGCGGAAGTATTCGGCAACAAAGCGGAAGAATCCATAGCCGACCAGGAAGGCCCCCGACACCTGGCCGGTAGCGCGGGGCCGCCGGGCGTAAACCCAGAGCAAGGCAAACAGCAGCAGACCCTCGAGTGCAAATTGGTAGAGCTGCGACGGGTGGCGTGGCAGGTCGCTGCCCGATTGCGGAAACACCATCGCCCAGGGCAGCGAGGCATCGGCCGGCCGGCCCCAAAGCTCGCCGTTGATGAAATTACCGATGCGCCCCGACGCCAGCCCGGTGGGAACGCAGGGCGCGATCAGGTCGGTGACCTCCAGCCAGCGCCGGCCGCGGCTGCGGGCATAGGCTGCCATCGCGATGATCACGCCCAGCATGCCGCCATGAAAGGACATGCCGCCCTTCCAGACCATGGCGATCTCCAGCGGGTTGGCCAGGTAGTAGCCGGGCTTGTAGAACAGCGCATAGCCCAGCCGGCCGCCCAGCACCACGCCCATCACGCCCCAGAACAGCAGGTCTTCGACGTCGCGGCGGGTCCAGCCGGCGTTGGCAAACTGCGGCTGGCGCGCCCGTGCGTTGGCCAGCCACATGAACAGCCCAAACGCTACCAGGTAGGTCAGGCCGTACCAGTGGATCTGCACCGGTCCGATGGCCAGGGCCACCGGGTTGAACTGGGGATGCACAAGCATCAGGACTCTCCGAAAGGGTCAGCGCCCCGGGCTTGCGGGGGCGGGTGGATTGTCGCTGCTGCGCCCGGCGGGTCACTCAAGCCGGGCAGCGGCTGGCCAGACCGGGTCAGGCCTGGCCAGCCACCCGCCGAACATTCGCGCCAACTTGCGTAACAACATGTCCGACAAAGCGCTGCACCACCGGCGCCGCTGGCTCGCGCCAGATCAGGCTGGTCTCGCAGCGCAGGCCGGCGTCGGTCACCGGCCGGTAGACCACGCCGGGGCGCTGCAGCTGGGTCACCGATTCGGGCACCCAGGCCACGCCCATGCCGGCCGACACCAGGTTGACGATGGTCTGCATCTGGATCGCCTCTTGCCCGATGTGCGGGGTGGCGCCCTGGGCGCGGTAGGCGGCCAGTACCGCGTCGTACAGCGACGGGGCGATGGTGCGCGGAAAGATCACCAGTGGCTCGGCCGCGATGTCGGCCAGCTGCAGCGTGGCAATGGCTGCCGCGGGATGGTGCTCGGGCAAGGCCATCACCAACGGCTCGTCCTGCGCCCGCCAGGCGGCAAACCCGGGTGGTGCTGCGCCGGGTGCGTGCAGCACAAAACCGGCGTCGATCTCATCGGCATCAAACGCCTGCAGCTGCACATCCAGCGTGGCCTCGCGCAGCTGCAGCGCCACGTCGGGGTGCGCGTCCCTAAAGCTTCGCAGCCATTCGGGCAAGGGGCCATAAGCGATGTTGGAGACAAAGGCCAGCCGCAACTGCCCGGCCAGACCGGCCGCCGCCGCCTGCGCCACCCGCGGCAAGGCGTCGGCCGCAGCCAGCAGACGCCGGGCCGGCGCCAGCAGCGCCGTGCCGGCGGGCGTCAGTGCCACGCTGCGCCGGGTGCGCGCAAACAGCGGCACGCCGATCGTCCGCTCCAGGCCCTGTATGGCCTGGGTCAGCGGCGGCTGGGTCATGTGCAATCGGCTGGCGGCACGGCCGAAGTGCAATTCCTCAGCCAGCGTGACGAACTGGCGCCACAAACGAAGCTCAATCATGGGGTCGGTGTTTGATATGTTCGGTAGATCAATCAAGGCCTACAAATATATTGGACTCGGGCGCTGGCGGCAAACTATCCTCACGCTCCGGCTGGTGGCAGCACAGCGCCCGGCTTGTGAATTCAACTTTCTTTCGGAGACACACCATGCCGATCAACCGCCGTTCCAGGAACATCACCGAAGGTGTGGCCCGCGCGCCCAACCGCTCGATGTACTACGCCATGGGCTACACCGAGGGCGACTTCGGCAAGCCGATGATCGGCGTGGCCAACGGCCACAGCACCATCACGCCCTGCAACTCGGGCCTGCAGCGCCTGGCCGACGCGGCCGTGATCGGCCTGAAGGCCGCCGGCGCCAACCCGCAGATCTTCGGCACCCCCACCATCAGCGACGGTATGGCGATGGGCACCGAAGGCATGAAGTACAGCCTGGTGTCACGCGAGGTGATCAGCGATTGCGTCGAAACCTGCGTGGGCGGCCAGTGGATGGACGGCGTGATGGTGATCGGCGGCTGCGACAAGAACATGCCCGGCGGCATGATGGGCATGCTGCGCGCCAATGTGCCGTCGATCTACATTTACGGCGGCACCATCCTGCCGGGCAAGTACAAGGGCCAGGACCTGAACATCGTCAGCGTGTTCGAGGCGGTGGGCCAGTTCAGCGCCGGCAACATGAGCGAAGAAGACTTTGTGCAGATCGAGCGCCGCGCCATCCCCGGCACCGGGTCTTGCGGCGGCATGTACACCGCCAACACCATGAGTTCGGCCTTCGAGGCGCTGGGCCTGAGCCTGCCCTATGCGTCAACGATGGCCAATGTCGAGGACGAGATCGTCGGCATGGTCGAGCAAGCGGCCAAGGTGCTGGTCGAGGCCGTCAAGGCCAATTTGAAACCGCGCGACATCGTGACCCGCAAGTCGATCGAGAACGCCGTGGCGGTGATCATGGCCACCGGTGGCTCGACCAACGCGGTGCTGCACTTTTTGGCCATCGCCCACGCCGCCGAGGTGGACTGGACGATCGATGATTTCGAGCGCATCCGCCGCCAAGTGCCGGTGCTGTGCGACCTGAAGCCCAGCGGGCAGTACCTGGCGATCGACCTGCACCATGCCGGCGGCATCCCGCAGGTGATGAAGACACTGCTGGCCGCCGGCCTGATCCACGGCGACTGCATCACCATAACCGGCAAGACCGTGGCCGAGAACCTGGCCGACCTGCCCGACGCACCGCGCACCGACCAAACCGTGATCCGCCCGATGGGCAACCCGATGTACGCCCAGGGCCATTTGGCGATCCTGCGCGGCAACCTGTCGCCCGAGGGCTGCGTGGCCAAGATCACCGGCCTGAAGAGCCCGGTGATGACCGGCCCGGCGCGGGTGTTCGAGGACGAGCAGTCGGCGCTGGCCTCGATCATGGCCAAGAAGATCGTGGCCGGCGACGTGATGGTGCTGCGCTACCTGGGCCCCAAGGGCGGCCCCGGCATGCCCGAAATGCTGGCGCCCACCGGTGCGCTGATCGGTCAGGGCCTGGGCGAAAGCGTGGGCCTGGTGACCGACGGGCGGTTCTCGGGCGGCACCTGGGGCATGGTGGTGGGCCATGTCGCGCCAGAAGCCTACGAGGGCGGCGTGATCGCGCTGGTGCAAGAGGGCGACACCATCACCATCGACGCGCACCAGTTGCTGCTGCAACTGAACGTGGACGACACTGAACTGGCCCGCCGCCGCGCCGCCTGGATCAAACCGGCGCCGCGTTACACCCGCGGCGTGCTGGCCAAGTTTGCGCACAACGCGTCCAGCGCCAGCTCGGGTGCGGTGCTCGACAAGTTCGAGTGAGGTCGTCCCGCAGGCCAAATGCGCCGACTGCGCCAAGCCGAACCCGCCGCCAAGGTCAGTCCTTGCGGGCAGGCGGCTTGCCGATGTCAGGCGGACGGGTATCGGGAAAGGCCGGCGCGGCAGGCCGTGCGCTGTCCGGATCACCCTTGGGCGCACGCGACGGCGCGCCGCCCCGGTTGGGCCGCATGCCCAATGCGTCCAGCCGCTCGTCACGGCGCCGTTTGACCTTTTCATCCGCGCGGCGCATGGCCGCACGCTGGGTCCAGCCGGCGCTGTCGGCAAACTGCCAGTACAACGCGGCCAGCGCAAACGGCAGCACCACCCACCACCACGACCAGCCCGCCACCGGGCCCAGACCCAGCAACTTGAGCGCCAGCAGCACCACACCCACGATCACCAACGCCATGTGCACCGCCCGTTTTTGTCACCGCACCCACGCAACGGCGTGTCAACCCGCCGGCCTAAAATCCGTTAACAGACTGTAGTGCAGCCGCAGCAATTGCCCGTCCTCGCCTGAAAGCAGAAAGCCCACCATGAAGAAAATTGCCCTGATCCTTGCCCTGACCGCGGCTGCTGCCGCCCCGGCTTTTGCCAACGCCGACCTGGCGCAGAAGAAGAGTTGCCTGGCCTGCCATGCCACCGACAAGAAGTTGGTCGGTCCGTCTTACAAGGATGTTGCAGCCAAGTACGCCGGCCAGAAGGACGCCGCCGCCATGCTGGCTGCCAAGATCCAGAAGGGTGGCGTGGGGGTCTGGGGCCAGGTGCCGATGCCGGCCAACCCGCAGGTTAGCGCCGACGAAGCCAAGACCCTGGCCACCTGGGTGCTGACGATCAAATGATCTGAGCCGCGCTCGGCAAAAAGCCCCGCTGTGCGGGGCTTTTTTTTGGACGCCAACGCCTGGCGGCGCCTGCCGCGCTGACGCGCGGTTCTCGATCAGTAGTTCTCGCCCAACTGATCGAGAATGGCCGGGTTCTGGTGATCACATCACATCGCTGCGCGATAGGAGTGCTCCCCTGAACCCGCCTCAGGCGCCTGGCGGCGCCTGCCGCGCTGACGCGCGGTTCTCGATCAGTAGTTCTCGCCCAACTGATCGAGAATGGCCGGGTTCTCCAAGGTGGAGGTGTCCTGGGTGATGGACTCGCCCTTGGCGACCGAGCGCAGCAAACGGCGCATGATCTTGCCCGAGCGGGTTTTGGGCAGGTTGTCGCCAAAACGGATGTCCTTGGGCTTGGCGATCGGGCCGATCTCCTTGCCCACCCAGTCGCGCAACTGCTTGGCGATGGCTTTCGCCTCGTCGCCCACCGGGCGCGAGCGCTTCAGCACCACAAACGCGCAGATCGCCTCGCCAGTGGTGTCGTCCGGACGGCCCACCACCGCGGCCTCGGCCACCAGCTCGGTGCAGCTGACCAGCGCCGACTCGATTTCCATCGTGCCCATGCGGTGGCCGCTGACGTTGAGCACGTCGTCGATGCGGCCGGTGATGGTGAAGTAGCCGGTCTTGGCATCGCGGATCGCACCGTCGCCCGCCAGGTAGTACTTGCCCTGAAAGTCGTCCGGGTAGTAGCTCTTCTTGAAGCGCTCCGGATCGCCCCAGATGGTGCGGATCATCGACGGCCAGGGCTTCTTGACGACCAGGATGCCGCCCTGGCCCCAGGGCACGTCCTTGCCGGTTTCGTCCACCACCGCGGCCATGATGCCCGGGAACGGCAGCGTGCACGAGCCCGGGACCAGCGGCGTGGCGCCCGGCAGCGGGGTGATCATGTGGCCACCGGTCTCGGTTTGCCAGAAGGTGTCGACGACGGGGCAACGGCCGCCGCCGACGTTCTGGTAGTACCACTCCCAGGCCGCCGGGTTGATCGGCTCGCCGACCGAGCCCAGGATGCGCAGGCTGCTCAGGTTGTAGCTCTTGGGGTGGATCGCCAGATTGGCCTCGGCCGCCTTGATCAGCGAGCGGATCGCGGTAGGTGCGGTGTAGAAGACCGTGACCTTGTGGTCCTGGATCATCTTCCAGAAGCGGCCGGCGTCGGGGTAGGTGGGCACACCTTCGAACACCACCTCGGTGCCGCCCAGGGCCAGCGGGCCGTAGGTGATGTAGGTGTGGCCGGTGACCCAGCCGATGTCGGCGGTGCACCAGAACACGTCGTCGGGCCTCAAGTCGAAGGTCAGCTTGGTGGTGAGTGCGGCATGCAGCAGGTAGCCGCCGGTTGAGTGCTGCACCCCCTTGGGCTTGCCGGTGGACCCGCTGGTGTACAGCAAAAACAGCGGGTGCTCGGCACCCACCCATTCGGGCTCACAGGTGCTGGGTTGGTTGGCGATCAGGTCGGCCATCCACAGGTCACGGCCAGCCGTCATCGCGACGGGCGAGCCCGAGCGCTTGACCACCAGCACGTGGGTGACCGACTCGCAGCCGCCCAGCGCCAGCGCGTCGTCGACGATGCTCTTGAGCGGCAGTTGCTTGCCACCACGCACCTGGTGGTCGGCGGTGATGACGATCTTGGCGCCGGTGTCCTGGATGCGGTCGCGCACCGATTGCGCCGAAAAGCCGCCGAACACCACCGAGTGGATGGCGCCGATGCGGGCGCAGGCCTGCATCGCCGCCACGCCGTCCACCGACATCGAGATGTAGATGACCACCCGGTCGCCCTTGACCACGCCAAGGCTTTTGAGGCCATTGGCGATCTGGCAGGTCTTGGCCAGCAACTCGCTGTAGCTGGTGCGGGTGACTTGACCGCCGTCGGCCTCGAAGATGATCGCGGTCTTGTCGCCCAGGCCGCGCTCGACGTTGCGGTCCAGGCAGTTGTAGGAGGCGTTGAGCGTGCCGTCCTCGAACCACTTGAAAAACGGCGCTTCGCTCTCGTCGAGCACCTGGGTGAACGGCGTTTTCCAGCTCAGCAGCTCACGCGCCTGGCGCGCCCAGAAGCCTTGGTAGTCGGTCTCGGCCTCCTGGACCAGGGCCTCGTAGGCGGCCATGCCCTGCACATGGGCACCGGCCACAGCTGCGGCCGAGGGAAGGTAGGTTTTCAGCTCGGTAGGGCCGTCTGTGCTCATGTTTGTCTCCTGAAGATATGGACCATCGAATAGC
>JBBRZR010000241.1:0-7685 GCA_038236495.1 Burkholderiales bacterium | reverse complement strand
GCCTTGCCCAGCGTGGTGACCGAGCCATAGGGTTCGACGGCAATCGGCCCCAACTCGTCGGCCTCGGGGTGCCAGGTGTCGATGGTGCGCAGCGCATTGCCCAGCTTTTGCGAGTGGATGCCGGCAACACCCGCCACGACGTACAGCGTTTTACTCTTCTTGCTGCTGTCCTTGTCCAGGATCAGCTCTTGCGACGGGAACACCTCTTGCCCGGCGCCCAGGCGGGCAAACGCGGTGACTGCCAGCAGCACATGCGATTGGCCGGCCAGGCCCTGCGCGATCAGGCCGGCCACCTCCGCCAGCTGCGCGGCGGTGGCGGTGTCGCCGCTGGTATCAAAGTGCCGGGTCGAGAGTTGCAGCGCGTCAAAGGTCCAGGTCTTGGCGGGCTGGCCTTGCACCAAGTGCGCAATTTGCACCTCCACCTGCTCGGCACCCACCCGGTTGCGCCACAAGAAGCGTCCGTTGGCCAGATTGCAGGCGTAGCGGCGGGCCAGCTCGCCAAAGCCTTGCGCGCTGACATAGCCCTTGACGGTGTCGAGCAGCTTGGCCTGGTAGTCGGCGTTGTTGCAGGCCGACGGGGTGCCGGCACCGCCCAACACCCGCAGGGTGAAGCTCACTTTCAGCGTGTCGGCTTCGGCCGGCAGGGTGGCAACGTCCACGGTTTGCAGGTTGGGTTTCTGCACGTCGGCATCCAGCTTGGCCGGGTCTTGGTCTTTGCCAGACTTCAAACGGTTGGAGATGGTGCCGCGCACCGACTTCTCGCGCACTGTGATGGGCGCCCAGGTGTCGGTGGATCGTGCGTCCCAGCGGCCCGAGAAAAACAGGGCGTCGGACGGGTCGAGCTTGCGCTCGAACGCAAGGACAGAAGCGGTCTTGAGGGCAGCAGTGGTAGCCATGGTGTGGTTCTCCTTGAATGAATCAGTTGGGGATCAGACGGGATCAGACGGCGGCCAGGTCGGCCTGGGGGTCGGGCTGGGGCAAAGCGGGTGGCGCGTAATGGTTGGTGCAGCGGTACAGGCCGGTGGCCTCGTCATGCTGGCCGGTCCAGACCAGCTCGCTGAGGGCTTGCAGCCGGTGCGGGCTGACCCATTGGCCGATGGAATAGACGCTTTCAACAAAACGCAGCGGCGTGGTGGCGTCGCGGGCGCTGCCCACCGTGCCGGCCGGATGCAGCGCCGACAGCGCCGTGTAGCCCACCGGGATCGGCACGGTCCAGCCCTGGCGCGGGTCAACCGTCCAGTCCACGGCCTCCACCGGGCCCGCAGCTGTGTACTTGATGTGCTTGCTGGCGCGGTGGGTCCAGCGCGACAGGGCCAGCCAGGCGTCGAGCGGGGTGGCCTGCGGGTTGGTTTGCTGCAGCGTGGCCAAGTGGCTTTGCAGCAAGTCGTCCCGGGCCACCAGTGCAAAACCCGGCAGCCAGCGGCGCGCCAGCCGGCGGAAGGTCTTGACCCGCTCAACCGGGTCGTCAGGCAGCCGCGCCAGCAGCGGGCGCGCCGGCCGGTTGCCCAGGCCAGGCAGCTGAGGCATCACGCTGCCACCCGCGCAACGCATGCCGGCCACTTGGTCGGCGATCAGCAGCGCCAGTGCGCCTCGCTCGGCCTCACCCAGGTGGCGTGCGCTGATCTGCACGTCAAACACCAGGGTGATGTCCAGGTGCACCCGGCCTTCTTCAACGATGCCGGCCGTGCTGCCGTCGTGCTGCACGGGGTTGCGGGTCAGGCTGAAGCTGCGGGTATATCCACCCAAGGTGACCTGCGGCTCAAAGCTGTGGCAGACCACGCCCACCCCTTGAAAGCGGATGCCGGCCTGCGCGCCCAGGCGGCGCTCCAGCGCCACCATGAAGCCGACAAACGCAGTGATCGCCGGAAACCCCCAGGTCATCGGGCTGGAGATGGCGTTGGCGTTTTGCACCCGCAGGCGGGGCAGCACCAGCAGCGCGTCGTGCCAGTCGTTGGGATCGGGCGCCAGGTTATTCATCATCGCGCTGCTCCCAGTCATCGCTGTTGATCTGGTCCAGCGCCAGCTTGCGCCACGCGGCAAATTCAGGGTCGCCCACCGGCAGCGGGTCGCGCAAGCGGTGGTTCAGCCAATTGGCAAACTGGCCGGCGATGGCATTGGCGGTGTCGTCGGCGTCCTGCGGGCTGGCGCCTTCGGCCAACGGCGCCCACGGGTCCAGCCAGTGCCGCTGGGCGGCGCTGAGCTGGCAGTCGGGCAACTGGCTCCAGCCCCGGGGCAGTGACCGCAGCTCGGCGGTGAAGTACAGCAGTTCGTCCACCAGCGTGTTGACCAGGTCCGTCACGCGTGCACGGGTGGCCTGGTTGGGCGCAGGATTGGACTCCAGAAACCGGCGCAGTTGCGTCGCCGTTTCACGCACTGGGCGGCGCGTGCCGAAGCGGTCGAACAGCGATGTCACGCCCAGTAACGGCCTGACCGCCAGTGACCGCCAGTTTGGCGGCAGCGACGCCAGCAGCAGGTTGTTGCCCCGCCGCTCGCTGTTGAGCTGGCTGATGTTTTGCGGCTTGGTGCCGCCCAGTTGCTGGATGGCCAGGTCGGTGTACTCGTGCACCGTGCGCTCGCTGTACGTGCCGTCGCGCCGGGCCTGGCGTGCAGCCTTGGCCGCGTCGCTGAAGCGGTCGTCCTGCACCGTGGCGTGGACCCGGTGTACCAGCGACGTGGGGTACAGCGGCGCCAGCAGGTGGTAATCGGCATCGTTGTGCGGGTCGTGGCCCACCAGCCAGTACAACTGCTTGGCGTTGGTGTGTGATGCGGTCTTGCCACGCGCAGCGGTCAGTCCGGCAAAGGCTGTCATCCAGGTCTCGGCGGTGTCCGGTTCAGGGCTGAGCACGGCGGCCCAATCGGGGTCACGGGCCGCCGACAGGGCCAGCAGGGTCTGTCCGGCGTGTTCCAGCTTCAGGAACTTGTAGACGTCGAGCGCAGCAGCATTGCCGACCACGTCCATGTCCACCTGCGTGCCCAGGCAATGCGTGCCGACCAAGGGCAAACTGGCCAACGTGCTGGACGCGGCGTACAGGTTGGTGCCCTTGGCCTCGGGGTGCAAGGGTTTGAGCGAGTGGGTCACCGCCTGCAACTGGCCCACACGCCGTGCCGCGTCGTCCAGCCAGGTTGGGGGGGCAAACTGCTGGCGCAGTTCAGCGCATTTGGGGTCGTCGGGTGAGAGCTTGTCCAGCTTGCTGTCCAGGCGTTCCGTGAGGAAGCCTGAGATCACAGCGCGCAACTCCACCTGACGCCCGGCATCGAGCGTTGACATGAGGTATCACTCCCTGAATGGCGGCCTGTTGGCCGCACGTTGAATGACCAAGGCCTGTGCCCTGGGCTTGATGAGGTGCCGGCTGTGCTGCCGGTCTTGGCCTGTTGATCAAGTGCTGATTTGTTACATCCGCAGTCTCCCCTGGTTTTTATTGACATCGCGGCGGGTTCAACCCTTCCACGCCACAAATCCCAGGGCCGGATGAAAACGCCAGCCGTTTTCGCTGTCCCGCAGCGTCAGCGTGCCATAGCGCCGGGCGCAGGCGGCGGGGTCGATGTCCAACTCGGTCGCCAGCCGCTCCAGCTCGGCCGGGTAGTCGCAGGCGGCCCAGGGCGCGATGCGCAGGCCTTGCACCTCGGCGTCAGGCACACGGTGGCACAGTGAGTTGACAGTGGCGGTGAGTTGCCGTGCGCCGCGCTGGCGTTTTTTGGGCTCGATCAGCATGGCCAGCTCATAGTCGTCGCCGTCCTCGTTGGGCAGCAGCACCAGGTCCACCTCGGGCCGGCCGCCGTCGTCGCGAAACGGCTGCTGCTGCGGCAGGTAGGCGGTCAGCAAGGCGTCTTGGGCGGGCAGCTGCCACCAGGTCGCGGCGTTGAGCAGGGGCCGCTGCGGCGGCACCGCGCCACGCGCCCGGCGGATTTCATCGGGCGTGGGTGCGGCGCCCAAGGCCGGCAGCATCTGGGCCCGGGTGCGGGCGTGCTCCAGGTCCACCAGCCGGTGTTGCGGCCGCTGGTCGGCCAGTGGCCGCGCCACGATGCGGGGCCGGGCGTCTATGGCTGCAAACTCGTCCGGCGTCAGCAGTTGGGCCAGGTCGTGCTCGACCAAATGGAACGGGCCGTGGTCTTGCTCGTAGCCAGGCTTGCAAAACGCCGCCCGCCCGGGCTGGCTGTAGTGCCGCAGGTTGGTGGACAGCAAATGGATGTTGGCCGACTCGCACGCCTCCGGGCGGTGGCGGCGCACCCGGCCGGCCAGCTGGATCAGCGACCGCATCGACGAGGGCTCCACCACGGCCCAGTCGTAGTCGTGGTCGCGGCCCACTTCAGTCACTGGCGAGCCGAGCACCACAAACAGCTGGTCGGCCTCGTCGTGGGCCTCGAGCCGATGGCGAATGGCGGCGAGTTTGAACACCGCGTCGGGGTCGTGGCGCTGCAGTGTGGTGTCCAGCTGGTGCTCGATGGCCGACCGCAGCAGCAGCGGAAACTGCGAGTGGTAGACGCACAAGTGGATGCGCAGGCCGGCAGGCGCCCCGTGGCGGAACAGCGCCAGCGCCACCTCGACCAGTGGGCCGATATTGGCCATGCGCAGCAGGCCAAAGCTGACCCGCTTGCCGCTGCGGGGATCGATGCGGTGGTGGCGTTGGTGCAACGCGGCGGCCGAGGCCATCAGCACGCGGGCGACGTCAGTTGCCCGTGCGGCGTCAGTCTGGCCGGCAGGCAGCTTGAGCGGCACCCGCTCGGCGCGGCGGCGCACGCAGGCTTTGGCCAACTCAGTCAGGCGCTTGTGCCGCTGCTTGGCGAACTGGGCGTGCGCCTGCTCGAAGGCCTGCGCGCTGGCGCAGTCGAGTTGAAGCTGATCAAACTCGTCGACCCAGGCGCAGCACACGTCGGGCGCCGCGTCAGCCGCGCTTGGATGCTCACCCCGGTTGTGCTGAAAGTGCCGCCGGCCCTGGGCATAGGCCTCAAACAGCCCTTGTACCAGCGCGGGCGGCAAGGTGGCCGACGACAGCAGCACACGGGCGCCCAGCAAGCCGGCCCAGTGCACCAGGCGGGTCAGCGCCGGCAGGTCGGCCAGATCGAAGTCGTCAGGCTCGTCCAGCACCAAGTCACCACTGAGCAGACGCAGCATCGGCGCAATCTGGCGGCCGCCGCGTTGGCTTTCGGTGGCGGGAGTCAGGTGGTCGATGGTGCAGACCAGCACCGGCGCGGCCAGCAGTTTGCGCACATCGGGGTCTCGCATCACGCGGCGCAGCAGCGGGTGGGCGTCTTCATTGCCCTCGATGAACTCGACGCTGCCAGCCTCGTCCATAAGCGCTTGGCGTGACGCCGACCCGGTGGCCTCGGCTTCGGCCTCGTAGTGCTCAAACAGCTCGCGGCTGGCGGTGCCGCCGACCCGGATGGCCAGCTCGTCGTCGCCCAGGCCGAGCAGGCTGCGGAAGGCTCGGCCGGTTTGCAAGGTCAGCGTGCGCAGGCCCATCGCAAAGGCGCAGCGCATGCCGCGCTCGGGGTCGGCCAGGGCGTACATGATCTTGGCGTTGCCCAGGGTCTTGCCGCAGCCAGTGGACGCCATGTTGACGATGAAGGCGCCGCGCCTGCTGCTGCGCTCGCGCAGGGCTGACGCCAGCTCGGCCGCCTTGTCTTGCCAGCGGTAGCGTGCGTCTTGTGCACGCTGTCGCAGCACGCGGTGCTTGCCCAGGTGCGGCAGGTGGGCCTCAAAACGCGGCAGGGCGTGGGTGACTTCGGCACCGATGCGGGCCACGCCGATCAGGTGCTCGTCCAGCGTCTGGTTATAGGCACCCGCGCTGGTGGTGTTGGCATACAGCGGGTAGCCGGGTGGCACGGCGGTGCGGTCAGGGTCTGCGCCTTGCAGGCTGGAGTAGTGGTGGTCGGCCAGCATCAGCGCCAGGCGCGACAAGTGCATCACAAAGGGGTTGGCCAACCAGCGGTGCTGCGGCCCCCGGTCGGGCCGGCCCTGCAGCTTGAGTAGCCGCGTCGCCAGGCGTGCCGCCTGCTTGTGCCAGTGCGCGGTGGTGACCGGCAGGCCCTGCGGAAAGTGCCAGTACGGTGCGATATCCTTCTCGGCGCTGCTGTGCGGGGTTTCGTTCCAGCCGGCGTCGATGCGTATCAGTACATCCTTCAGGTCGGCGGTGCTAGCGGCGGGATCTTTTGCGCCCAACCAGCGCGGCTGGCCGCCATCGTCGTCGGATGCGCAGGGCTTGACGGGCAAACGGTGGTGCGTGACCACCAGCCACCCAACGGCCTGAGCCAGCGGTGCGTGGGCCAGGCGGGCGAAGGGCGGCCGCGGGGTGGCGTCGATGCCATCACGCTGCAAGCGGCCGGCATCGGTCCAGGCAGGCAAATCAGTGGGCTCGGGCTGCGCCAAACGGGCCAGCCAGGTGGCATCGTCGTCGTCGCCGACAAAGGCCTCAAACAGCCGCAGCGACACCCACTCGTGCCGGTAGTTGTTGCGCTCGGTCAGCTTGCCCGCCAGCCGCCATTGAAACGCCTGGCTGGCCTTGCCCAGGTCGTGCAGCAGCGAGGCCAGCGCTGTCAGCAGGTGGATGTCGTCACCGGTGTGCCAGTCGTTCTGGTCCTGCCCACGCAGCACATTGCGCTGGGTGGTGTTGGTGGGCACGGCGCCCTGGTCATTGAAGCGGCGGGCATCGCCCACGGTCCAGAGCAGCTCGCTGTGGTCCAGCCCTCGAATCCAGTGGCAGGCCACGGCGGTGTTTTTGCGGGCGGTTTTGCGCAGCAACCGGCGCAGGGTGTCCAGGCCGTCCTGGGTGATGGGGGTTTGCCAGGTGCGGTCGCCGCGCCGCTCGGCAAACTGGTCCAGGATGCGGCGGGTTTCGGTCAGCGCACGTTTGTCGCACTGGGAGATCAGCAGCACGTTCATGGTGCGGCGCCCTCCCCGGCCGGCATCAGCGGTGCGGGGCGCCCGATGCTGAGGGCCACGGCCTTGACCGTGTCGATCATGAAATCCAGCGCTTCGCTGCGGGTCAGGGTCTCGATGCAGGCCTGGCGAAACTCTTGCTCGGTGTGGCCCTTCACGGCCGATACAAAAGCTTGCGGCAGGATGGTGGCGTCCTTGACCAGATCGGCCACGTCAAACACCAGCCCGCCCCGGCGGGTTTTGCCGTGCAACACGGCCAGCGCCGCCGGGATGCCCAGAACCCAGATCGCCGTCGCGCCCAGGCCGTAAGCCAGGTAGTTGCCGTGGTCCAAAAATCGGTTGGCGGCGTCTACATGCTCGCCACGCTTGCCCCGGGTGAAGTCGCCGTAGCCCGTGGCGTGCACCGCCAGGCGGTATAGCTGCTTTGTCAGGCGCGCCTCTTCGGTCAGCAAGGCGGTGACATCGGGCGCCGCCAGCACGGCCAGGCGGCTGGGCGCCACGACGGCTTCCAGCTGCGCCGCATCGATGGCAAAGCCCTGGTCTTTAAGCGACTTGCTGCGCAGCCAGTGCTGCGGCAGGCGCTCCAGCCGCGCCGTCTGAAAGGCCTTGGCGGCGGCCAGGCGCAAACTGTCGTCGAACCAGAAGCGCACCCAATGCTGCAGGAACTCCGTGGGCCGGTACTCGCTTTGTGGCGACAGCCAGGCCACCTCCAGCGCGTGATCGCTGCCCAGCGTGGGCTCCATGCCAGCGAACAGCGGCGTGCCACCACCGCCGCAAAAACCCAGCAGCACGCCGGCCTTGGCCAGAT
>JBBRZR010000240.1:0-7687 GCA_038236495.1 Burkholderiales bacterium | reverse complement strand
TGGCCGGCTGCAGGCGCTCGAGTTGAATCTGACAGCGTGGCTCAGGCGGCCAGCGCAAACGGCTGGATCTCTTTGGCGATCGCTTTGCCGTTCTCGATCTCGGCCACTCGCAACTCGTAGGCCGCCTGAAGGTTCAACCAGCCCTTGGCCTCGCTGCCGAAGTAGCGCTCCAGGCGCAGGGCCGTATCAGCCGACACGCCGCGCTCGCCCTTGGTGATCTCACTGAGGCGAGAGTAAGGCACATGAAGGGCCATGGCCACGGCGCGCACGCTAACGCCCATGGGCTTGATGTAGTCCTCCAGCAGGATTTCACCTGGGTGGACAGGACGCATGCCGTTCTTGAACATGATGCACTCCATTGCTGTTCAGGATTTGAATGCCAGTCGGGCCTGGGTCAGTGTGGGTCTTCGATGAGCACGTCATAGGGGCCGCTCTCACCCCACTTGAAGGTCAGCCGCCACTGGTCGTTGATTCGCACATGCCAGGCACCGTCGTATTCCTTCAGGTCGTTGCCTGGAGGAGCCCTCATGAAACTCACCGAGGGCGCCGCGTCGAGCTGTGCCAGTTTGCGCTCAGCTACGCTCTTGATGTTGACGAACCGGCGACACTTGCCGGTGGTAAACAGGCCCTCCGTGTCGGGGCAGGCGAACGACTGGATCGGCATGAAGAGATATTAACTGTTAACCGGTTAACAGTCAATTCGACGAAAGTGAACGCCTGGCATAAGGGCGCGCCAGCGCCGCGCCGTTATCCCTGCTCGGTGGACCGCCCGGAGCCTGCCGTTCGCGAACGGCAGGTAGTGGCCGGTTCCAGCCGACCTACCGCGCTGGGCTAACGGCCAATCACTGCCGGGTTGCTGACGTTCGCTTTGAACCCAGTGACGTTCCCGTCCTGGCCGAGACGGAACGGTCGCCAAGGTCAGCCGTTGCCGACGGTCGCCACGGCCAGATCGACGGGCGGGGATGCTGCCGTTGATGATGTAGTTCCATAAATCAACGACAGGCAAGTTGTCTCGTCCCCTGCCCTTCCCTTCCGATCCCTTGCCCGGCGCAGCCTCAAGTGGCGCTACTCACCTGTGCGTCATGTCACCTGGGGGTGCAAGAATTTACCGTCAGCGCGAATCAACCCACCCATCGCCCGGCGACCCGCATGGATGGTGGACATTGCGCCCGGGATTTACCGCCAACCAGAGAATCGACTCGACGGTAAATATTTGCCGGGCCTTCAACGCAACTTCTTTACCGTCAGAAATACCGTCGGATTGAGTTGCATGCCAGCGATAGATCTCAATAGATCTCGACAGACATTTGCTTCTGAAATCAACGCGTTAGGTCCACTTTTCGATAGGTCTCGATAGACCCCGATAGATCTCGAAACCTACTCCCACTCGATCGTCGCCGGTGGCTTGCTGCTGACGTCGTAAGTCACCCGGTTGATGCCGCGCACCTCGTTGATGATGCGGCCCGATACCCGCTTGAGCAGCGCGTAAGGCAGCTCGGCCCAGTCGGCCGTCATGAAGTCGCTGGTTTGCACTGCCCGCAGCGCCACCACGTACTCGTAGGTGCGGCCATCACCCATCACCCCCACGCTCTTGATCGGCAAGAACACCACAAAGGCCTGGCTGGTCAGTTCGTACCAGGTCTTGCCGGTGGCCGGGTCGATCTCGCGGTGCAGTTCTTCGATAAAGATGTGGTCGGCGCGGCGCAGCAGATCGGCAAATTCAGGTTTGACCTCGCCCAGGATGCGCACACCCAGGCCCGGGCCGGGGAACGGATGGCGGTAGACCATGCCGTGTGGCAGGCCCAGCGCCACACCCAGCTCACGTACCTCGTCCTTGAACAGGTCGCGCAGTGGCTCCAGCAGCTTCAAGCCCAGCGTGGCGGGCAGGCCGCCGACGTTGTGGTGGCTCTTGATGGTGGTGGCTTTTTTCTTGGCGCCGGTCGATGATGCGGCGCCGCCGCTTTCGATCACATCGGGGTAAATCGTGCCCTGGGCCAGCCACTTCGCGCCGCCTCTTGTATCGCCACCGGGCGCGGCCTTGAGCTTGGCGGCCTCGGCCTTGAAGACCTCGACAAACTCGCGGCCGATGATCTTGCGCTTGGCCTCGGGGTCGGTCACGCCTTTGAGGTGGCCGAGAAACTGCGCGGCGGCGTCCACATGGATCACTTTGGCATGCAGCTTGCCGGCAAACATCTCCATCACCATTGCGCCCTCGTTCAGGCGCAGCAGGCCCTGGTCGACAAACACGCAGGTGAGCTGGTCGCCGATGGCGCGGTGGATCAGCGCCGCCGCCACGCTGGAATCAACCCCGCCCGACAGCCCAAGGATCACCTCCTCGTCGCCCACTTGCTGGCGGATCAGCGCCACCGCCTCGGCGATGTGGTCACGCATCACCCAGTCGGGCTGGGCGCCGCAGATCTGCAGCACAAAGCGCTCCAGCATCGCCTGGCCTTGCAGGGTGTGGGTCACCTCGGGGTGGAACTGCACGCCGTAGTAGCGCCTCGCTTCGTCGGCCATGGCGGCGATCGGGCAGCTCGGCGTGCTGGCCATCAACTTGAAGCCGGGCGGCATTGCTGTCACCTTGTCGCCGTGGCTCATCCAGACCTTGAGCAGGCCGTGGCCCTCAGTGTTGGTGATGTCGGCAATGCCGTCGAGCAGTGCGGTGTGGCCGTGCGCCCGCACCTCGGCATAGCCAAACTCACGGTGGCTGGACGCCTCGACCTGGCCGCCGAGCTGCACTGTCATCGTGAACATGCCGTAGCAAATGCCCAACACCGGGATGCCCAGCTGCCAGACTGCCTCGGGTGCCCGCAAGTCCTGCTCTTCATAGGTGCTGGCGTGGCTGCCGGACAGGATCACGCCCTTGAGGCATCCATCGGCCGCAAAGTCGCGCAGAAACTGCTCGGACACGTCGTTGGGGTGCACCTCACAGTAGACATGCGCCTCGCGCACCCGGCGGGCGATCAGCTGGGTGACCTGGGAGCCGAAATCGAGGATCAGGATCTTGTCGTGTAGCGTCATGAGTCAGGGTCAGGGTCAGGTTCAGCGTCTCAAACGGACGCCAAAGCCAGCTTGTGCTGGCGGCGAAAGTGCAGGATCGCGATCGCCGTGCCGACCACCTGCAGCACGGCACAAAAGTAGAACGGCAAGCCGATCAGCCAGTCACCGCGGGGCCGGTGCGACACCAAGCCCAGCAAGGTCGCGCCGATCACGGGTGCGGCCACCGCCATCAGGCTGTTGAGCGCTGATACCGAGCCCATGGTCTGGCCTTGCGAGCGCGGATCGGCGGCATTGGACACCTGGCCCTGGATCACCGCCGCTGCACCGCCGCTCAGGGTGTTGCCGATCACGACGACCATGAACATCATCCAGCCCTCGCTGGCCAGGCCAAAACCCAGGTAGGTCAGCGCTGAGGCCAACAGCCCGGTGATCGCCAGCCGCTGCACCGAGAAGCGCCTGAGCAGGTGCTTGAGCAAAAAGCCCTGCACCAGCACCGACATCAAGCCCACCACCAACAGAAACCAGCCGTTTTGCGCCGGGCCCCAGCCAAACTTGAAGGTGGTGTAGAGCACCATGCTGTTGTGCAGCGTGAACTGCGCCAGACTGGCCAAGCCGATCACCGCGACCAGCGGACCCACGCCTTGCAGGCGGGCCAGGCCGGCCAGGCTACTCAGCGGGTTGGCGCGGCGCCACGCAAAGGCGCGCCGTTTGGCAGGTGGCAAGGACTCGGGCAATACAAAGTAGCCGTACAGCCAGTTGAGCACCGCCAACGCGCCCGCTACAAAAAACGGCAGGTGCACGTCGATGGACCCCAGCAACCCGCCCATCGCCGGCCCCAGGATGAAGCCCAGGCCGAACATCGCACCCAGCAGGCCAAAGCGACGGGCGCGGTCCTCGGGCGCGGTGATGTCGGCCACGTAGGCATTGGCCACCGCCGCGTTGGCCTGCATCGCACCGCTGAACAGACGCACCACGATCAACATCCACAGCGCGTTGGCCAGGCCTGTGCCAAAAAAGCTCAGGGCCAGGCCCGAAAAGCCGATCAGCAACACGGGCCGGCGGCCGTAACGGTCGGACAAGGCCCCCAGCACCGGTGAGCCGAAAAAATTGGCCAAGCCAAACGAAAACGCCACCGCGCCAAACCAGAAGGTCTGCTCGGCCGTGCTGCTGGTGAAGGTGCCCACCAGCAGCGGCAGCACCGGCACGATCAGGCCGATAGCCACCATGTCGATCAGCACCGTGATCATGATGAAGACCATTGCCGCCTGACGCTTGCCCACGGGTGCCGGCTGCGGGCTGGCGGCGCCCTGGGGGATCGCGTCGCTCACCATCACTCCATGCGGTAGTTGGGCGCTTCCTTGGTGATCTGCACGTCGTGGACGTGACTCTCACGGATGCCGGCGGCGGTGATCTCGACAAACTCGGCGCGGTCTTGCATGTCGGTGATCGTGGCGCAGCCGCAATAGCCCATCGCCGCCCGCAAGCCGCCGGCCATCTGGTAGATGATCGCGACCATCGTGCCCTTGTAGGGCACCCGACCCTCGATGCCCTCGGGCACCAGCTTGTCGGCATTGGGGTTGCTGGTTTCGTCGGCTTCTTGAAAGTAGCGGTCGGCCGAGCCGGCCTTCATCGCGCCAATCGAGCCCATGCCGCGGTAGCTCTTGTAGCTGCGGCCCTGGAACAGGATGACCTCGCCGGGCGCCTCCTCGGTACCGGCGAACATGCCGCCCATCATCACCGTGCCGGCGCCGGCGGCAATCGCCTTGGCGATGTCGCCGGAGTAACGGATGCCGCCGTCGGCGATCAGCGGCACGCCGCTGCCGCGCAGCGCGGTGGCCACGTTGTCGATGGCGGTGACCTGCGGCACACCGACACCGGCAACGATGCGGGTGGTGCAGATCGAGCCCGGGCCGATGCCGACCTTGACGCCGTCAGCGCCCGCCTCGACCAGCGCCAGCGCGGCGGCACCGGTGGCGATGTTGCCGCCAATCACGTCAACCTGGGGGTAGTGGCGCTTGACCCAGCGCACCCGCTCGATCACGCCGGCCGAGTGACCGTGTGCGGTGTCGACCACCAGCACGTCCACGCCGGCGCGCACCAGCAGCTCGACCCGCTCCTCGGTGCCGTCGCCCACGCCCACCGCAGCGCCTACCCGCAGTTTGCCGTGATGGTCGCGCGCAGCAAACGGAAAATTGGTCTGCTTGGTGATGTCCTTGACCGTCATCAGCCCGCGCAGCTCAAACGCGTCGTTGACCACCAGCACCCGCTCAAGCTTGTGGCGGTGCATCAGCGCCTTGCCGTCCTCGATGGTGGCGCCCTCGGGCACGACGACGAGCCTGTCGCGCGGCGTCATGATCTGGCGCACCGGCACGTCCACCCGGGTCTCGAAGCGCAGGTCGCGCCCGGTGATGATGCCGACCACCCGGCCGTGCTCGATCACCGGAAACCCGGAGATGCCGTGCTGACGCGACAGCGCGATCACCTCGCGCACCGGCATGTCGGGCGAGACGGTGATCGGGTCCCGCAGCACCCCCGACTCGTAACGCTTGACCCGCGCCACCTCGGCCGCTTGCTGCTGCGGCGTGAGATTTTTGTGGACGATGCCGATGCCACCTTCTTGCGCGATGGCGATGGCCAGACGCGCCTCGGTCACCGTGTCCATGGCAGCGGACACCAGCGGCAGGTTGAGTCGGATGTTGCGCGACAGCTGCGTCGCGAGGCTGGTGTCACGGGGCAACACCTGAGAAAAAGCGGGCACCAACAACACGTCGTCGAAGGTAAGTGCCTTGCCAAGGAGGCGCATCGGAAAGCTCCAAACGCAAAAGAAGATTATACGGACGGGCCGCTGAGGCACCGACAGTGCACCCGGCCGGCGCGGCAAGCCAGGCCAGCGCAGCCGCACCAACGTCGGCAGACGCCTGGTTGGCGTCTGGTTGGCGTCTGGTTGGCGCCAGATACGGGCGTCAGGCTGGCGCTGGCTAAACTTCGCCTTTGGATCACACCAGGAGCCCCGCTTGCGACGTTCATCACTTCACCGCCCGCTCAGCGCTTTGTGCCTGGCGGCCCTGGTGCTCGTTGCGGGCCCGGCAGTGGCGCGGTACAAATGGAAGGACAACCGCGGCCAGGTTCACATCAGCGACATGCCACCACCGCGCGACATCCCCGACAAGGACGTGCTGCAGCGGCCAACAGCCGCCGCCAGCCGGGTAGCGGCTACGCTGGCGCCGGGCCCCGCGTCCGCCGCCTCCGCCGCCGCCCTGCCGAGCAAATTGCCGGTCGATCCTGAGCTGGAGGCCCGCCGCAAACGCGCCGAGGACGAAGCCAAGGCCCGCAGCCGGGCCGATGAAGACCGTTTGGCGCTGCAGCGCACTGAGAACTGCCAGCGTGCGCGCCAGCAAATGGCCACGCTGGACAACGGCCAGCGCCTGGTGCGCTACAACGACCGCGGCGAGCGGGTGGTGCTGGACGATGCGGCCCGGGCCGACGAGGCGCAAGCGGCGCGTCGTGCCATCGCGCAGGACTGCCGCTGAGGCCTGGCCAGCCAGGCGTCTGGCACGCGTCTGGCACGCGTCAGGCACGCGCCAGACACGGGCCTGGCACAGCTCAGACGCTGCGCTTGACCTTGCGCACGCCGTCCCGCTTCAGGCGATGGCGGCGCGACTCCATCGGGTCGGCCAGCAGCGGGCGCAAGAGCTCCAGCCGGTCACCGTCGACCAAGGGGGTGTCTGCGGCGCAAAGGCGACCCCACAAGCCCAGGCGCAGGCCATCCAGCGCGGCCGATCCCAGCTGCTGGCCCAGGCCGCTGGCCCGCAACGCAGCCCGCGCACTGGCGCCGACCGGCAGTTGCACCGGCACCTTGATCAGACCGTGCGGCGCAGCGGCGTAAACCACCCACACGGTCATCAAAGAGGCGGGTTCAGCGCCAACACGCGGCTGCCCCGAATCACCATCGTCGAGCAACCCGACGCCAGGCCCGGTGTCAGCGTGCGCCATACACCTGCTCGGCGCGCTGCACAAACGAGTCCACAAAGGTATTGGCGACCCGGTCGAACACCGGGCTGAGCACGGTCTCCAACGCGCCACTGCTGAACGCGTAGCGCAGGTCGAACTCGACGCGGCAGGCGGCGCTGCCGTCGGCGCCTATGGGCACAAAACGCCAGGTGCCTTCCAGATCGGAGAACGGGCCATCGACCAGCGCCATCACCACCGAGGTGTCCACCACATGGGTGTTGCGGGTGCTGAAGGCCTGGCGCAAGCCGGCAAAGTGCAGGTGCAGCCGCGCCGTCATGCCGTGCGCCACCTGGTCCAGCACCTCGGCCTTGTCGCACCACGGCAGAAAGCTGGCGTAGGACGCGACATCGGTGACCAGTCCGTACATCTCGCGGGCCGAGTACCAGAGCAAGACTGACTTTTTGACATGCTTCATACAATGAAAGCAATTCTAGGGGCCGCTGCTGCTGCACTTGATGCCCGCCCAGGGCAGCCCCACCTTGCCCCTCACCATGTCCCTGCCCAAAGCCCTACGCACCGCTCCACCCAAGGACGCCCCCCGGGTCGCGCCCAAGGATTTGCCGGCATCCGCCCCGATCGCCGAGAACCGCCGTGCCCGCTACGACTACCACATCGAAGAACGGCACGAGGCCGGCCTGGTGCTGGACGGCTGGGAGATCAAGGCGATCCGGGCCGG
>JBBRZR010000239.1:0-7694 GCA_038236495.1 Burkholderiales bacterium | reverse complement strand
GGCATCCAGCAGCGGGTCGGCCAAGGTGTCGATCTTGTTGAGCACCACAAAACGCTCGATGCCGCGGTCGCCCAGGTGGTCGCGCCACACCGCCAGGTCGGACCGGGTGACGCCGGCATCGGCCGCCAGCAGGAACACCGCCGCGTGGGCCGACGGCAGCAGCGCCAGCGTCAGCTCAGGCTCGGCGCCGATGGCGTTGAGCCCGGGCGTGTCGAGTACCACCAGCCCACGCTTGAGCAGCGGGTGCGGGTAGTTGATCAGGGCATGGCGCCAGGCCGGCACATCGACCCGGTCCTGCGCATCGCGCGGCGGGTTGTCGTCGGGGTGGTCGTCGCTCCAGAAGCCCAGCGCCCGGGCGTCGTCGGTCGAGACCTGGATGGTGCGCACCACCTGCTGCAGGGTTTGCGCCATCGCCTGGGCGTCGCCCACCGGCAGGGGCAGGATGCGCCAGGCCTCAGGCTGCTCGCGCAGTGCGGCCAGGGTCTGGCCGCTGGCACGGGTGCTGATGGGCAGCAGCGCCAGCGTGGGGGCCTGCTGGTTGTCCCAGGCCAGCTCGACCGGGCACATCGTCGTGCGGCCGGGCGTGGCCGGCAGCACGCGGCGGCCGGTGTCGGCAAAAAACAGCGCGTTGATCAACTCTGACTTGCCGCGTGAAAACTCGGCGACAAAGGCCAGCACCAACTTGTCCGATGCCAGCCGCTGCCGCACCGAGGCGGCCAGCGCCAGCGCCGCGTCGTCGAGCAGGCGGCTGTCGCTCAGTTGCGACGTCAGCTGCGCGATGCCGCGGTCAAGCGCTTGCCGCCAGGTGGCAAAGGCATCGAGGTGGCTGAGCAAGTCGGTGGACATGGGCGGGGTGCGGCGGGCGGCCTGGGCCTGGGTTGGGGCAGAGATACAGGATTGCAAACCTGCACGGCCACCGGACGGCGGGTGCAGAAGCAAATCGATCCTAGCGCCGTCATGGCCCGGGCGGTGGCCCCGCACACACCTGCTGACAAGTTGGGCCGTGTCAGCGTGAACTACTCAACGCCGCTGGCAGCCGGCGCAGAAGTAGCTGGCACGCTGGCCCTGCACGATGCGCCGGATGGTGCCGCCGCAGCGGGCGCAGGCCTCGCCCTCGCGGCCGTAGACCAGGGCCTCGGTCTGGAACGCGCCGCTCATGCCGTGGGCATCGCGGAAGTCACGCAGCGTCGAGCCGCCCAGTTCGATGGCGCGCGCCAGTGTCAGGCGCAGCGCGGCCAGCAGCCGCTCGCAGCGCGGTTTGCTCAAATGGTCGCAGCGGGTGCGGGGGTCGATGGCGGCGCGGTGCAGGGCTTCGCTGGCGTAGATGTTGCCAGCGCCGACGACGATGTCGCCCGCCAGCAGTGCCGCCTTGACCGTGGTCTTGCGGCCGTGCAGTGCCGCATGCAGCAGCGCCGGGGTCAAGCGGCTGTCGAAGGGCTCGGCGCCCAGCCGGGCCAGCAGCCGGGCGGCCGGGTCCTGGGTCAGCGCGGGCGACCAGACCACGGCGCCAAAGCGGCGCGGGTCGGTCAGGCGCAGCAGGCCGCGGCTGGTCAGCAGGTCGAAGTGGTCGTGCGGGCCGGGCTCACCAGCCAGTGCTGTCAATTCGGCAGGTTCCGTCAATTTCAACGATCCTGACATGCCCAGGTGCAGCAGCAGCCCGCCGTCGTCGCCGCTTTGTGTCCCGATGTCCGGGACGGCTGGCACCGCGGGCGCCAGCGCGGCTGCGCGGCTCAAGGGCATCCACAGGTATTTGCCGCGCCGCTGCAGCACACCGATGTGCCGGCCGTGCAGGCTGTCCGGGCTGACGCCCAAGGGCCAGCGCAGCGGTTTGCCCAGTCGGGCTGAAAGCACCTCGGCGCCAAAAAGGCGGTCGGCCAGGCCGGCGCGTGTGACTTCTACTTCGGGCAGTTCTGGCATCGAAGGGAATTATGGGTGCCGCCTAGAATCTATTTTGTTTTCAGGAGTCTTCATGACCGGCAAAGTTGCCCGCCCGAGTTGGCCCAGGCTGGGCTCCAGGCTTTACCCGATCAGGGCAGCTGCCCTGACGGCAGCCCTCGCCTGCGGCGTGGTGTCGGCGCAGCCCGTGACGCCGGGCGCGGGCACCAAGCCGGGCGTGGCCCTTGACGCTGTGGGTACCGACGCGAAGGTGGTCAATTCGTCGCTTGATACGCTGCTGTTCTACCAGTTGCTGATCGGTGAGCTGGAGCTCAACGCCGGCCGTGCCGGCAATGCCTTCGGCGTGATCCTGGACGCCGCCCGGCGCAACGGTGACGAGGCGCTGTACCAGCGTGCGGTCGAGATTGCACTGCAGGCGCGGGCAGGCGACCAGGCGCTGGAAGCCGCTCGCGCCTGGCGCAACGCCAAGCCGGGGTCGGTGGCGCCGCTGCGCTACCAGGCCCAGATCCTGCTGGCCCTGAACAAGCCCGAAGAAGCCGTCGAGCCCATGGCCGCCTGGTTGGCCGGCGTGCCCCTGATGGAGCAGCCGGGTCTGATCGCCGGCTTGCCGCGGGTCTTGCAGGGCGTGGCCGATCGCCAGCGCGCGCTGTCCATCGTCGAGAAGTTGATGCTGCCTTACCTGGACAACCCGGGCACCCGCACTGCCAGCCGGGTGACCCTGGGCCGTGCGCACCTGGCCGCTGGCAACCTGCCGCAGGCCTTGGGCTTGGCCCGTGCGGCGCAAACTGACGATCCGGCGGCCCCGGGGCCGGTGCTGCTGGCGCTGGAGATGCTGCCCGGCACGCCGGCGGCTGAGGCCCTGGTCACCGACTACCTGGCCCGCACGGAGGCCGAGCCCGCAGTGCGTATGGCCTATGTGCGCCAGCTGACCCAATCGCAGCGCTATGCCGACGCCGGCCGCCAGCTCGACCGCTTGACCACCGATCGGCCTCAGATCCCCGAGCCCTGGCTGATGCTGGGCGCGCTGCGCCTGGAGCTCAAGCAACCGCGAGAGGCCGAGACGGCGCTGTTGAAGTATGTCGAACTGGCGTCGGCGGCCACCGCGGCGGCGACCGGCACGTCCAGCCCGGCGCCCAGCCCCGCCTCCAGCGGCAGCCCGGGCACAGGCGCAAAGCCCGGCCCGGCCGCCGTTGGTGCCAGCAAGGCCGAAAGCAAGCCCGGCGTCGCTGCCGCCAGCAGCCCCGCCAGCGATGACGACGACGACGATGAGGGTTCGGCTGGGCCCAACGGCGCCGGCCGCGACCTGACCCAGGCCTGGTTGCTGTTGTCCCAGGCGGCCGAGCAGCGCGGTGATGTCAAGGCGGCCGAGGGCTGGCTGGCCAAGGTGGACAACCCGCAGCGCGCGCTGGAGGTGCAAACCCGTCGCGCCAGCCTGTTGGCCCGCCAGGGCAAGATCAAAGAGGCGAGGGCCTTGATCCAGGCCGTGCCCGAGCGCACCGGCGACGACGCCCGCGCCAAGCTGATGGCCGAGGCCCAGATGCTGCGCGATGTCAAGCGCTGGCGCGAGGCGTCCGAGGTTCTGGGTGCGGCCAGCCAGCGCTTCCCGGATGACACCGACCTGATCTACGAGCAGGCCATGGTCGAGGAAAAGCTCGACCACCTGGCCGAGATGGAGCGCCTGCTGCGCCGGGTCATCGCGATCAAGCCTGACCACCCGCATGCCCACAACGCGTTGGGCTATTCGCTGGCCGACCGTGGCCTGCGCCTGCCCGAGGCGCGCAATCTGATCGCGCGGGCGCTGGAACTGTCGCCGGGTGACCCGTTCATCACCGACAGCCTGGGCTGGGTCGAGTTTCGCCTGGGCAACCGGGACGAAGCCTTGCGCCTGCTGCGCCAGGCCTACAGCGCACGGCCAGACACCGAGATCGCCGCCCACCTGGGCGAGGTGCTGTGGGCCGCCGGCCTGCAGGCCGAGGCACGCACGGTCTGGCAAGACGCTCGCGGCCGCGACGCCGCCAACGAGGTGCTGCGTGAAACCCTGGCCCGGCTGAAGGTCGGTTTGTGACCTTGGGCGGGCGCGCCGCAGCGGTCGTCGTTTGCGGTGCCGGTGCGGCGGCGCGTTGGGCCGCCACGGTCGCGGCGGCCACGCTGCTGGCGTCCTGTGCCAGCGTGGGTTTGCCGTCAGGTGAGCCCGGCCAGACCGTCAGCGGCCGCCTGTCGGTCCGGGTTGCCGACCAGCCGGAGCGTGGCATCAGCGCCGGTTTTGAGCTGCAGGGCTCGGCCCGCCAAGGCCAGCTGCTGCTCAGCGGGCCGCTGGGCACCACGCTGGCACGGGCGGTCTGGTCGCCCGGCCAGGCCGTGCTGGCCAGCGCCGGCAGTGAAACCCGGTTTGCCGATCTCGACAGCCTCAGCGCCGCCGCGTTGGGCGAGGCGGTGCCGATGGCCGCGTTGTTCGACTGGCTGCGCGGCCGGCCCTGGGCCGGTGCCACATCCCAGGCCCGCGGCGACGGTGTGCCGGGGTTCGAGCAACTCGGCTGGCAAATCGATCTGGCGCGCTGGTCCGACGGCTGGGTCGAGGCCCGCCGCGCTGCACCGCCAGCCGTCACCGTGCGGGCGCGCCTGGAGCCGGCGGGATGAGCCTCGCGGCGATCTATGACGTGCCGGCGCCGGCCAAGCTCAACCTGTTCTTGCATGTGGTGGGCCGCAGGCCGGATGGTTACCACTTGCTGCAGTCGGTGTTTGTGCTGATCGACTGGTGCGACACGCTGCACTTCGAGCGGCGCCACGACGGGCTGTTGCAGCGCCACGACCTGGGCCCCGCGTTGCCGCCGGACGACCTGAGCCTGCGTGCGGCGCGTGCGCTGCAGCAGGCCAGCGGCTGCACGTTGGGCGCAGACCTGTCGGTGCTCAAAAGCGTGCCTTGGGGCGCCGGGCTTGGCGGCGGCAGCTCGGATGCTGCCAGCACCTTGTTGGCGCTCAATCGGCTGTGGGGGCTGAACTGGCCACGCGTCCGGCTGCAACAGCTCGCTTTGCCGCTGGGCGCCGACGTGCCGTTTTTTGTCGGCGGGCACAACGCCTTTGTCGAGGGCATCGGTGAGCAACTGCACCCCCTGCCAGCCGATGCACTGCCGCTGCAAGATTACGCGGTGGTCAAACCGGCCCCCGGGGTGGCTACCGCCACCATTTTTGGCAGCCCTCAGTTGGCCAGGAACACAGAAGCTGCTATAGTCATGAGCTTTCTTGCAGACGCAGGACTCAAGCAAAAACTCTCGACTGGGTTCGGTGAGAATGATTTGCAAGGGCCCGCACAGCTGAGTTGCCCCGAGATTGCCGAGGTGGCTGGCTGGCTTGAATCCCGATTTGGCAACAGCCGGATGTCGGGTTCGGGCAGCGCAGTGTTTGCAAGAATTGCCAAGAATTCTGGCGCGACCGATTCGACGGCGGGGGCGGAAGTAACGCCGCCCATGCCGCCAAGCTGGACCGGTCGGTTGTGCCGCAGTCTGGATCACCATCCTCTGGTTGGTTGGGCCGACTGAAAGTTTCAGGGGTGTGGCGCAAGCTGCATCTTGCGTGTTGAGGATGTGGCGCAAGCTTCATCCTGCATGTCGAGGATGTGGCGCAAGCTTCATCCTGTAGGGGAGTCGCCAAGTTGGTCAAGGCATCGGATTTTGATTCCGACATGCGAGGGTTCGAGTCCTTCCTCCCCTGCCAAACATGTGCTTATCCACCCCAGTTTGTGCAGGTCTGACGGAGAACGTACCGTGCTTTTCAACACCGTGCTGTTCACCGGCAACGCCAATCCCGCCCTCGCGCAGGAGATGGCCAAGAGTCTGGGGGTGGAACTGGGCAAGGCCACCGTCGGCCGCTTCTCGGACGGTGAAGTCACGGTCGAGATTCACCAAAACGTGCGTGCCCGTGATGTGTTCGTGGTGCAGAGCACCTGTGCTCCGACCAATGAGAACCTGATGGAGCTCCTCATCATGGTCGATGCCCTGAAGCGCGCCAGTGCGCGCCGCATCACGGCGGTGATCCCTTACTTTGGTTACGCCCGGCAAGACCGTCGGCCGCGCTCGATGCGCGTGCCCATCAGTGCCAAGGTCGTGGCCAACCTGCTGGAGACGGTGGGTGTCGAGCGCGTCTTGACGATGGACCTGCACGCTGACCAGATCCAGGGCTTTTTCGACATCCCGGTGGACAACATCTATGCCTCGCCGGTGCTGCTGTCCGACCTGAAGAGCAAGGCCTACCCCGATCTGGTGGTGGTCAGCCCTGACGTCGGCGGCGTGGTGCGTGCGCGTGCACTGGCCAAGCAGCTCGGCAGCGAGCTGGCCATCATCGACAAGCGCCGGCCCAAGGCCAATGTGTCCGAGGTGATGCACGTGATCGGCGAGATCGACGGCCGCAACTGCGTGATCATGGACGACATGATCGACACCGCCGGCACCCTGGTCAAAGCCGCGGAGGTGCTGAAAGAGCGGGGCGCCAAGCGTGTATTTGCCTACTGCACCCACCCGATCCTGTCGGGCCCGGCGGTCGAGCGTATTGCCAACAGCCAACTCGACGAGGTGGTGATCACCAACACCATCCCCTTGTCCGACGTGGCAAAAGCCTGCAAGAAGATTCGCCAGTTGTCGGTGGCCTTCTTGTTTGCCGAGACCATCCGCCGCATTTCGGACGGCGAGTCGGTGACCTCGCTTTTTGCGGAGCAAAACAACAATTTCTGATGCCGCCGGCCGCCAGGGCCCAGTGCCCTGGCGGCTTGTGGTGCAGGGCCATCGGGCGCACGAGCCTGGCGGCTTTTCGGCAGCCGCAAGGCTGTTCAACCCGGGTGTCTGGTCGCGGACACCACCCATGGAGCAACCATGAACTTCACCGCTTTCGAGCGCAATCTGCAGGGGACCGGAGCGAGCCGCCGCCTGCGCATCTCGGGCAAAGTGCCTGGCATCGTTTTTGGCGCCGGCGAACCCAAGATGATCGAGCTGGACCACAACGCGCTGTACTTCGCGCTCAAGAAAGAAGCCTTCCACAGCTCTATCCTCGAGATGGATCTGGGTGAGACCAAGCACCGTGTGCTGTTGCGCGACTTCCAGATGCATCCCTGGAAGCAGCAAGTGCTGCACGTGGACTTTCAGCGTGTGGACGAAACCACCCGCATCCGCAAGAAGGTGCCGCTGCACTTCTCGGGCGAAGAAAACTCGGTCGCCGTCAAGACCGACAAGTGCCTGGTGGCGCACGTCTCGACCGAAGTCGAGATCGAGTGCCTGGCCACGGCGCTGCCTGAGTTCATCGCGGTGGACCTGGCCGGCCTGGTCAAGGGTCAGTCGCTGCATGCGTCCGATCTGGTGCTGCCAGAGGGTATCAAGGTCGTCAAGCATGGCAAGAACAACCCGGTGATCGTCGCCGCCACGGCGCCGAAGATCGAAGAAGAAGTGGCACCGGTCGAAGCCGTGCCGGCCAAGAAGGCGGCCGCCAAGAAGGCTGCTGCCAAGACGCCTGCGGCCAAGACGCCCGCCGCCAAGAAGTAAGGCCTGCCAGCAGCCCGGCACGGGCTGCGTGGGCTGCAAAGCCTCGCCTCGGCGGGGCTTTTTCACGTCGGGCGGCGTGAAGCGGTCGCATCGATTGCAGGCCAGCCTGGCCTTACAGTCGGGCCGACCATGAATGCCTTTGATCCCGCTGCGCTGGATTGCCTGGCCGCGCTGGCCGATACCGGCTGCTTCGTCCGGGCGGCGCAGCAGCTGGCGATCACGCAGTCTGCGGTGTCGCAGATCTTGAGGTCACTGGTGTGCGGTCTGGGCCGG
>JBBRZR010000238.1:0-7696 GCA_038236495.1 Burkholderiales bacterium | reverse complement strand
TGAATGGCAGATTGGCTGGCGCTACACCCGGGCAGGGCGCGCTGGCCGCCGCAACGGTTTCATCTCCTTCATCTCCTTCGTGTCGATGCTGGGCATCGCTTTGGGCGTGGCGGCGCTGATCATCGTGCTGTCGGTGATGAATGGCTTCCAGAAAGAAGTCACCGACCGCATGCTCAGCGTGGTGGCCCACATCGAGCTGATCGACGTGCAGGGCAACGCGCTGCCCGACTGGCGTGCCACGGCGGCCCAGGCCCGCAAAAATCCGGCGGTGGTGGCGGCCGCGCCGTTCATCGCGATGCAGTCGCTGATCGCGCGGGGTGACGAGATGCGCGGCGCGGTGGTGCGCGGCATCCTGCCAGCAGACGAGGCCACCATCACCCCGCTGGCCGCGCAGCTGAGGGACGGCGTGTTGTCCAAGCTGCAGCCCGGCGCCTGGAACATCGTGTTGGGCATCGAGCTGGCGCGCACGCTGCGGGTGCACGCCGGCGATACCGTCACGCTGGTGGCGCCGGGCGGGCAGGTGACGCCGGCCGGCACCGTGCCGCGGCTCAAGAGCTTCAATGTGGTGGGCACCTTCGAGGCCGGGCACTTCGAGTACGACAGCGGCCTGGCGCTGATCCACCTGGACGATGCCGCCAAGCTGTACCGGCTGGACGGCCCGACCGGCGTGCAACTCAAGCTGGCCGATCTGCACCAGGCCCGCGCTGTGGCCCAGCAGCTGGCGGACCAGCTGCCGCCCGGCCTGCTGGTGCGCGACTGGACCCGCACCAACCGCAACTGGTTCGACGCGGTGCAGCTGGAAAAGCGCCTGATGTTCATCATCCTGACGCTGATCGTCGCGGTGGCGGCCTTCAACCTGGTGTCCACGCTGGTGATGACGGTGACCGACAAGCGCGCCGACATCGCCATTCTGCGCACCCTGGGCGCCAGCCCACGCTCGGTGATGGGCATCTTCGTGGTGCAGGGCGCTGCCAGCGGCGTCATCGGCACGCTCAGCGGCGTGGGCTTCGGCTTGCTGGTGGCGGTCAACATCGGCACCCTGGTGCCGGCGCTGGAGCGGCTGCTGGGCATGGCGTTTTTGCCCGGCAGCGTCTATTTGATCAGCCGCATGCCGAGCGACCCGCGCCTGTCGGATGTGATGCCGATTGCCCTGATCTCGCTGGCGCTGGCCTTTGTGGCCACGCTCTACCCGAGCTGGCGTGCCAGCCGGGTCAAGCCGGCCGAGGCGCTGCGTTATGAGTAGCCCGCTGATGCCCGAGTTCGTGGTCGGTTGCCAGGGTCTCGGCAAGCGCTTTACCGACGGTGGCCTGGACGTGACCGTGCTGCAGGGCGTGGACCTGGCGGTGCGGGCCGGTGAGACCCTGGCCATCGTCGGCGCGTCGGGCTCGGGCAAGAGCACGCTGCTGCATTTGCTGGGCGCGCTTGACGAGCCCTCAGCCGGCGCGGTGCAGCTGATGGGCCGCGACCTGGCCACGATGAACGCCACCGCGCAAGGCGAATGGCGCAACCAGCACCTGGGTTTTGTCTACCAGTTTCACCATCTGCTGCCCGAGTTCACCGCGCTGGAGAACGTGGCGATGCCGCTGCGTATCCGCCGCCAATCTGTGGCGCAAGCCCAGGCCGCAGCGCGCGACACCCTGGCCGCGGTGGGTCTGGCCGGCCGGCTCGACCACAAGCCTGCGCAACTCTCGGGCGGTGAACGTCAGCGGGTAGCCATCGCGCGTGCGCTGGTCACCCGCCCGGCCTGTGTGCTGGCGGACGAGCCCACCGGCAACCTGGACCGGGGCAGTGCGGACGCGGTGTTCGAGCTGATGCTGGCGCTGGCGCGTGAGCGGGGCACCGCGTTTGTGCTGGTCACCCACGACGCCGCGCTGGCGGCGCGCTGTCAGCGGGTGTTGCGGCTCGAGCAGGGCCGGCTGGCAGGCTGACGACGTGTCAGAACACGCGCCGCGACGCCGCGCCCCTCGGGCGCGGCTGCCGCTTCAGGCCTTGGCTGGGTAGCTGGCCCCGAGGCCGGCGCGTGCATCGGCCTGGATGCCGTACTGCGGGATCGGGTAGCGCAGCCCGTTCTTCGCCAGCGCCTGCATGCCGGCAATCGCCTTGGGCAGGTCGGCTGGCGGCAGCGCCATCAGCAGCTCGTCGTCGAGTACCCCGCCGTAACGCCGCTCGGCGTAACACGGGATCGACAGGCTGGCCTGGCCGGTGGCCAGTGCGCGGCCCCAGCTGTCGGCGCAGGACGACTCACCGACCACGCTCCAGTCGAAGCGCGCGTAGCCGGCCCATTGCAGGCCGTTGATGAGCAGGATCATCTGCCCCGGCGTGGCGTAGATCAGGCAGATGTCGGGCGGGTCGAGCCGGCCGCTCGCCAGCGGCGACACCGCCATGGCCTGGTACCTGCCGTGCGGCACCACATGCATCGCGCGCTGGTGCGCGGCCGAGTCTTCGACGGTGGCGAACCACACGCCGGCCATCGCCTGGCCGGACAGCCACGGCTCGTCCTGCGGGTGCAGGCCGATGACCGCGCCGCACTGTGCGCCCACCAGGTCTTCGCGTGTGATGCCGATGGTGAAGCCCAGGCGGGCGGCCTGCGCCACGATCTGGTCGGTGGTGTGGATGGCGCCGGGCCGCCGCAGCTTGGGGATGGCCTGCATGTCCTGGACGCGCTCGAACAGCTTCATGCCGATCGGTGTGGTCTTCAGGCGCAGCAGGCGGTTGAGCTCGTCGACGAGCGCCGGCCAGTCGGCGGCTTGCGGTGCGGCAGGGGTCATGGTGGAGCTCCGTTGGCGGGTGATGGGTTGCTTGACTATGCCGCAGCCAGCGCCGGCACAAGCAGGGCCTTCGATCGCGGAGTTCTTGTCCTGTGACGTTGATCGGCCGCAAAGGGGGAGAGGGGAATAGGCAAGGGGCAAGGGGCAAGGTGGCGCAGGCGGTGGCCAGCGTCGAGGCCATCGAGATCAAGGCCACGGTGCCCGAAAAGCCGGTCGATCAGGCGCTGGCGCGCTTCAAGCTGAGCACGCGCAACGACGAAGGGCTCGGGGTCCTCTGGGGGGAAAAGACGTTTGAAAAACCAACCCGCTGTCGGCAAGGTTGACAAGCAGCGGCTGGGTTCACCCGACTGGGCAGGGCTGTCGCCTCAGGCCACACCCTTAGGGGGAACTACGTGTCTGGATCACCCGAGGTTCTGGTTCAATTTCCCGCACCGACGCGCTGCAGGGCGCGCCTGCCGTGGCCGGGCGCTGATCAAGGTCAACGCCGTGGCCGCCGACCCCTTAGGAGCCCGCAATGACCCCGTCCCAATTCGTTCAGAAACGCCGCCTGCTGGCCGCCACCGCCCTGGCCATTGGCCTCGCCCTGCCTGGCCTGGCACTGGCGCAATCGCCCATCGTCATCAAGTTCAGCCACGTGGTCGCCGACCAGACGCCCAAGGGCCAGGGCGCGCTGAAGTTCAAGGAACTGGCCGAAAAGAAACTGCCCGGCAAAGTGCAGGTGCAGGTCTTCCCCAGTTCGCAGCTGTTCGGTGACGCCAAGGAGCTCGAGGCCCTGCTGCTGGGCGACGTGCAGCTGATCGCGCCGTCGCTGTCCAAGTTCGACCGCTACACCAAGAAGATCCAGGTCTTCGACCTGCCCTTCCTGTTTGACGACATCGCGGCGGTAGACCGCTTCCAATCGGGCCCGGCCGGCCAGGGCTTGCTCAACGCGATGACCGGCCGTGGACTGCAGGGCCTGGCTTATTGGCACAACGGCATGAAGCAACTGTCCTCTGACAAGGACAAGCTGCAGCGGCCGGAGGATGTCAAGGGCCTGAAGTTTCGCATCCAGGCCTCCGACGTGCTGGAGGCGCAGTTCCGCGCGCTGGGCGCCAACCCGCAGAAAATGGCCTTCGCCGAGGTCTACCAGGCGCTGCAGACCGGCGTGGTCGACGGCCAGGAGAACACCTGGTCGAACATCTACTCGCAGAAGTTCTTCGAGGTGCAGAAGACCATCGCCGAGACCAACCACGGCGTGATCGACTACATGGTGGTGACCAACGCCAAATGGTGGAACGGCCTGCCGGCCGACGTACGCAAGGGCTTGAGCGAGGCGATGGTCGAGGCCACCACCTATGCCAACAAGCTGGCCAACGACATCAACGAGGCGGACAAGAAGAAGATCACCGAAGCTGGCAAAGCCAAGGTCCATAAGCTGAGCAAGGACGACACCGCCGCCTGGCGCAAGGCCATGGAGCCGGTGTGGAAGAAGTTCGAGGGCGATATCGGGCGTGACCTGATCGACGCGGCCTTGAAGTCCAACAATTGACACGCAATCCAGGGCGGGGCCCGTGCCGCAGGCCCCGTAAAGGCAAGCCATGCGTTGGTTAGAACATCTCGAGGAGGGTCTCATCGCCCTTCTGCTGGCCGCCATGACCTGCGTCACCTTTACCCAGGTGGTCGCGCGTTACGTCTTCAACTACAGCTTTGTCTGGGCGCTCGAAGTCACCGGCGTGATGTTCGGCTTCCTGATCTTCATCGGCATGGCCTACGGCGTGCGGGTGGGGGCCCACATCGGTGTCGATGCCTTCGTCAAGACACTCAGCCGCGGGTCTGCGAGGGTGGTCAACATGATCGCTGCCAGCCTGTGCCTGCTGTACGCGGGCATTGTGGTGGTCGGCGGCTGGATCTACGTGTACAAGATGTACGACGTCGGCATCCTGATGCAGGACGTACCGATCGGGCAGTGGATCCCGCGCGCCGTCCTGCCGCTGGGCTATGCCCTGCTGGGCTTGCGCTTTGCCCAGGTGCTGTGGCGCCTGGCCCGCGGCGAGGACGCACACTTGCTGGGCGACGAGGCGCAGGACGCGCTCAAGCACCGCACCGACGCGCCGAGCCAGCAGCCATGACCACCACGTTCCTTTTCGTTCTGCTGATGCTGCTGATGCTGCTGGGCCTGCCAGTGGCGGTGGCGCTGGGCTTGTCGTCGCTGCTGACCATCCTGTTCTTCGCGCAGGATTCGCTGGCCTCGCTGGCGCTCAAGCTCTACGAGACCTCCGAGCACTACACGCTGCTGGCGATCCCCTATTTCATCCTGGGTGGCGCCTTCATGACCACCGGCGGCGTGGCCAAGCGCATGATCCGCTTTGCCAATGCCTGCATCGGCCATTTGCGTGGCGGCCTGGCGATGGCCTCGGTGATGGCCTGCATGCTGTTTGCTGCGGTCTCGGGCTCCAGCCCGGCCACCGTGGTGGCGGTGGGCTCGATCGTCATCGCCGGTATGGTCAAGGCGGGTTACCCGCAGCCTTTTGCAGCCGGCGTGATCTGCAACGCCGGCACCCTGGGCATCCTGATCCCGCCGTCGATCGTGATGGTGGTCTATGGCGCGGCCACCGAGACGTCGGTCGGCAAGCTGTTCATGGCCGGTGTGATCCCCGGCATCATGCTCGGCCTGATGCTGATGGTGGCGATCTACGTGCGCGCTCGTGTCATCAAGCTGCAGCCACAGCCCAAGGCCCCATTGGGCGAGGTGCTGCGCTCGGGGCGGAATTCGCTGTGGGGCCTGCTGCTGATCGTCATCATCCTGGGCGGCATCTACGGCGGCGTGTTCACGCCCACCGAGGCTGCGGCGGTGGCCGCGGTCTATGCCTTCATCATCGCCGTGTTCGTCTACGGCGACATCGGCATGCGCCAGGTGCCCCAGGTGCTGCTCGACGCCGGCAAGGTGACGGTCATGCTGATGTTCATCGTCGCCAATGCGCTGCTGTTCGCCCATGTGCTGACCACCGAACGCATCCCGCAGCAAATCGCCGAGACCATCATCGGCTGGGGCATGGCAGGCTGGCAGTTTCTGATCGTCGTCAACGTGCTGTTGCTGATCGCCGGCATGTTCATGGAGCCCACCGGCATCATCCTGATCCTGGCGCCTATCCTGTTTCCGATCGCCACCCAGCTCGGCATCGACCCGGTGCACCTGGGCATCATCATGGTGGTGAATCTGGAGATCGGCATGGTCACACCGCCGATCGGGCTGAACCTGTTCGTCACCGCCGGCATCACCGGCATGTCGATCACGCAGACCGCCCGCGCGGCACTGCCCTGGACCCTGGTGCTGCTGGTCTTTCTGGTCATCGTCACCTACGTGCCGGCAATATCGCTCTGGCTGCCCGGCCTGTTGTTCTGAGCCTGAGGGTGTCCCGCAACTGGCGCAGCGCGCCGGACAGGTTTTGCCTCGGCAGCTGCGCCGGGCAGAGCGTGCGACGGCTTCAGCTTGAACGCAGCCGTGCAATGCGGCGCCGGTGAGCGCCAGGCGCTGCAGCACTGCACAACGTGGCGACGTTTCAGGCGCGGGGTTCAGGTGCGCGGTTCACCGGCCTTGTTGACGGTGATGGTGGCGCCGGGTTCATTGGCCATCTGCACCCGGTGCTCCTTGCCGCGGAAGCTGTAGGTCACGTCCCAGTAATCCGGCCGGGTCGACGCCGGTGTGGTGGTGCAGCGTTTCACGCTTTGGGTCTGCGCCGGCTGGTTGCCGTAGTTCTTGCCCACCTGCGAGCCCACCACCGCACCGCCCAAGGCGCCCAGCACCGTGGCCATGTCACGACCGCCGCCGCCGCCGATCTGGTGACCCAGGATGCCGCCCAGCACCGCGCCGCCGATGCCGCCCGGTACGGCGTTGTTGGTCTGTGCCTGGGGCACCTGTTGCTGCTCGATCCAGCAACGCTGCTCGGGCTTGCCCACCACGGCGCGCACCGCGCTCACATTGGCCTGGTACAGCTTCTCGTTGTCACGTCGGCGCGAGTCGTACACCGGCAGTGGTGCCGGCGCGTAGCGATCGTCGGTGAGGCGGTCGCTGCCGCCTACCGTGCGCACCGACGAGATGCGGTCGTTCAGGCCCATGCGGGACAAGGACGGGTAATGGCCCGGCCGCAACACCATGCAGCGCCCGGCGTAGCCCTGCGCTTCGCACACCTCCCAGCCCTCGCCCTGCACCACCACCGACGAGGCGCGGTCGTTGAAGCCGCTGCGCTGGAAGTTGTCGACTTCGCCATGGGTGCTGAAGCTGCGGCCGCCGTAGTTGTCGTTTTCGTAGAAGGTGATCAAGGGCTGCACCTGGCCGGCACGCGCCTGGGCGCGGGCGGCCTCATGCAAGCGCTCGTTGTCGGTTTGCGGTGCGTAGCGCGACGCGGCCACCGCCTCGTTGCGGCTGATCATGCGCACCGACGAGATGCGGTCGTTCAGGCCCATCTGGCTGAGTGACGGGTAGCGGCCCGGCTGCAGCACCCGGCACTGGCCGCCGTAGCCTGCGGCTTCGCAGATTTCCCAGTTGTCGCGCTCCACCACCACCGACGAGGCGCGGTCGTTGAAGCCGAAGTTGGTGAAGTTGTCCACCGCGTTGCGGGTGGTGAAGACCCGGCCGCCATAGTTGTCGTGTTCGTAGAAGGTGATCTGGGCCGCGGCATGGCCGGCCAGGACCAAGGTGGCAGCAGCCATGGCGATTTTCAGCATATTGTTCATATTGGGCTCCAGAAAGCTCGGGCGGAATGCACGCAGTTTGCGCAAGCCGCGCGTCACTGCCCAGCGGCGCAGGCCGGTTCTTGGCGTGGGTCGTGTCCTACAGCGGTGACAGATGTAAGCATCGGTGTGCGATTCATTTCCGGTTCAGCATGGCTGGGTATACCTCTGTGGCTGGCTGCTGCAAGGTGGCCCCAACCCGGAGACCCTCCCCATGA